>SIBG01000122.1 GCA_009695305.1 Opitutus sp.
CGCGGCGTGGAAACGATGAACTCCGCTGAAACCGATCCGAAAGAACCGGGACTCGGTAAGCCGTGTGCGGGAAAACCGCCTGCACGGTTTGACGAGGGGGAGGGCAGCGCGCCGGGCGACCGGTGCGCTGCTCTCTCTACTCTACAACCTGATTTAGGTTGGTCGTCCCGTTGGACCGCGGAACGACGAACTCGGGCCGCCGTGCTATTTTGCGGGGGTCGGCGGGTGCCGCAGCACCCGGCCACCGCGGGCCGCGGTGAACTGGCCGGCGTCGACCGTGACCACACCGTTGACGATCACGTAGGGGATGCCCTCGGGGTATTGGTGCGGGTTTTCGTAGGTGGCGGTGTCGCGCACCGTCGCCGGATCGAAGAGGACGAGGTCGGCCTGCATTCCCTCAGCCACGCGCCCGCGGTCGGTGAGGCCCAGGCGGCGCGCGGGCATCGCCGTCATTTTCGCGAGCGCGGTTTCGAGGGTGAGGAGTTTTTTCTCGCGCACGTAGCGGGCCAGCACCCGGGGAAACGTGCCGTAGCAGCGCGGGTGCGGCGACTCTTCGCCCGGCCGCGACAACCGGCCGTCGGAGGCGATCATCGCTTGCGGGTGGCGAATGATGCGCTCGACGTCCGCCTCGTCCATCGCGTGGTAGATGCAACTGGCGCCGCCGTTGAGCTGACCCTCGATGACGAGCTCGGCGCCGTTTTCCGGCGTAGGTGCGAGAGTGCGCTGCGCACACCAATCAGCGAGCGTCCGGCCCTCGAGGTCGCGTTGCCAGGCGACGGCGGAGAACTGCACGTTGCGCAAATCGCCACCGCCGCGATCGGTGAGGATCGCGGTGACGATCTCGGCTTTCATTTTGGCGCGTTGGGCGGGATCGGCGGCGCGTTGTTTGAACTCGTCGCGCCCGCCGGCGAGCGCCCACGAGGGAATAAGCACAGAGAGCCCGGTGTGGCTCGCCGTGTAGGGATAGACGTCGAGCATCACGTCGAGCCCGTCGGCCCGCGCCGCATCGACGAGCGCGAGGGATTTCACGCTGTTGCCCCACGACGGCTTGCCGATCGCCTTGTGATGCGTGAGCACGACCGGGATGCGCGCGTCGCGACCGATCGCGATGGCCTCGGTGACGGCGGGGATGAGCCCGAGGCCCTCCTCGCGCAGGTGCGACGTGTAGATGCCGCCCAGCGCGGCGGCGACGCCCGCGAGGGCGACGATCTCATCCGTCTTCGCAAACGTGCCGGGCAAATACTTCAACCCGGTCGAGAGGCCAAACGCGCCGTCGCGCATCGCCTGCGCGACCATCGCCTTCATCGTTTCGAGTTCGGCGGGCGTCGGCGCGCGGTTGACGAGTTTCATCACCGAACTGCGGATCGCGCCCTGGCCGGCGAGGAACGCGGCGTTGGCGCCGAGCGGGAGTTTTTCGAGGCGCGCGAGAAACTCGCCGAGTGGCAGCGGCGAGTTGCCGTCGGGCCCGCCGAGCACGGTCGTCACGCCCTGCCGCACCGCGCTGGCGCAATCGGGCAGGCGCTCGATCGGTTCGAGGTGGGCGTGCAGATCGATGAACCCCGGTGCGACGGCGAGCCCGCGAGCGTCGATGCGGCGGGTGGCCGTCGCCAGCGCGAGATCGCCGAGGCGCACGATCTTGGCGCCGCGCACGCCGACATCGGTGCGGCTCGGCGGCGCGCCGGTGCCGTCGTAAACGAGGCCGCCGGAGATGATGAGATCGTAAGCGGGCTCGGCCGCGCGCCCGAGACCGAGAGCGAAGCTGACAAAAAACAAGAATGAGACGGTCGGCAGGTTCATCGGGATGGGGCGGGCCGAGGATGTAGCCACATGATGGGCCGGACAGAAGCTGAATTTTCGAGTGGGCAGCGGGGGCGCGGCCGGCATGCTGGGAGACGTTTTCGAATTTTGAGCGATGATTTCCCGACGTGCACTCACTTGGTTGGTCGTCTTGGTGGCGTCGCTCGGCGCGACGTCACGGCCCACCGCCCAGCCCGCCGGCAACGACGAAGTGCGCAAGGTGATGGAGACTTTCGTCGGGCGCGGGATGCTCGGCGACGGCTCGAAACCGCTGCCGCCGGCCGAGGCGATGGCGGCGCTCAAGTTGCGCGGTGGCCTGGCGATCGATCTCATCGCGGCCGAGGCGGGCGTCGTGCAACCGCTCTATCTGAGCTTTGATTCGCGCGGCCGGCTGTGGGTCACGCAATACGTCCAGTATCCGTTTCCGGCCGGCCTGAAGGTGACGGGCTACGATCACCACCTGCGCGCACAATTCGACCACGTGCCGGAGCCACCGCCGCGCGGCGTGAAAGGCGCGGATAAGGTGACGGTCTTCGAGGACCGGGATGGCGATGGCGTCTACGAAACACGCCGCGACGTCATCACCGGGCTCAACATTGCGACGGCGGCGATCAAGGGCGCGGGCGGCATCTGGGTGATGAATCCGCCCTATCTGCTGTTCTATCCCGATGCGAACGATGACGACCTCCCCGACGGCGATCCCGAAGTTTGTCTGAGCGGATTCGGGCTTGAGGACACGCACTCCGTCGCGAGCAGCCTCGCCTTCGGTCCCGACGGCTGGCTCTACGGCGCGACGGGCAGCACGACGACCGGCAACGTCAGCAGCGCCGTCACCAAAGACGTCCGCTGGGCCGGCCAGCATATCTGGCGTTACCACCCGAAGACGAAAATATTCGAGATCTACGCGGAGGGCGGTGGCAACACCATGAGCTGCGAAATCGACGCGCAAGGGCGCGTGTTCAGCGGCACCAATGGCGCCGACCGCGGCATGCACTACGAGCAGGGCATGAGCGGGGTGAAAAATTTCGGGAAGCATGGGCCCACCGCGAATCCCTATGCGTTCGGCTATTTTGATCACATGGTGACCCAGAGCGACCGGAAGCGGTTTTCCCAGACGCTGGTTGTTTACGACGGCGATCTGCTGGCCGCGCAGTTCGCGGGGAAATTCATCGCGCCGAATTCGCTGCAAAACATGATCTACGTGAGCGCGCGCGTGCCGGACACCTCGACCTTCCAGGCGATCGACGAGGCCCCGCTCATCACCACCAAGGATCGCTGGTTCCGGCCGGTCGACATCAAGGTCGGCCCCGATGGCGCGCTCTGGATCGCTGACTGGTATGATGCGCGGCTCACCCATGTGAGCCCGGTCGACGACTGGAGCAAGACCGACGGGCGGATCTATCGCGTGCGACCCGAGGGCGCGTCGATGCGACGGGAACCGTTCGACCTGCATACGGCGTCGCCCGCGGCGCTGCTCGGCTACCTCGGCCACGCGAACAAATGGTTTCGCCGCCAGGCCGCGCTCGAACTCGCGTGGCGCGGAGAAAAATCCGCGCTGCCCGAACTCGTGAGCCGCGCCCGTGACGCGGGCAACGCGCACGCCTTCGACGCGCTGAGCGCGCTGCACCTGCTCGGCGGACTCAACGACGAACTCGCGATCGAACTGCTCCGCCACCCTGATCCCTACGTTCGCCGCTGGGTGGTGCGGTGCACGGGCGACGGTGGCGAACCGGGTGCGCCGCTGGCGGCCGCGCTGCGCGACCTCGCGCGCCGCGAAACGCATCCCGAGGTGCGCACGCAATTGCTGGCGAGCGCGCGTCGCCTTCCCGCCCCGGCGGGAATCGCGATCGCCCGCGTGATGATGGAGCGCGACGCCGATCAAAACGACAAACGCCTCCCGCTCCTGCTCTGGTGGGCGATCGAAGCGCGCGCCGAGACGGACCGCACGGCGCTGCTCGCGATCTTCGGCGAAAAGGGCGGGTGGGACTTCGCGCTCGCGCGTTCGCACGGTGCGCGGCTGCTCGCGCGCCGCTGGGCGCAGTCGGGTGGAGCGGAAAACTATGAGGCGTGCGCCAAGCTGCTCGCGCTCGCCCCGCGCGAGACGGACCGCGCGCTGGTGATCGAGGGCCTGGCGTCGGCGTTCGAGGGCGGAAGTGTGCCGGCGCTGCCGCCGGCGCTGAAGGGCGCTCTCGATGAATACCTGAAGAGCAAACTCGACACCGATCTCGCGCTCGCGGCGAAGACCGGAAATCCCGCGGCGGTCGCGCGGGCACTCGCCGTGGTGAACGACGATCGCGCAGGGCCGGAAATGCGCGCGGCCCTCGTGCGCGCGCTCGCCGAGGCCGGCAACCGCGACTTGGTGCCGGCGATGGTGCGCCTCCTCGGTCGCAACGGCGCGGTCGGCGTGCGCAAGGCCGCGCTGGCGGTGGCGGCAAAATTCGACGATGCGCGGCTGGCCGCGACCGTGATCAATGGCTACGAAGCACGCTTCGCCGGCGATCCCGGGCTGCGCGATGCCGCGCAGCGGATGCTCGCGAGCCGCCGCGACTGGGCAAAATTGTTCCTGGCCGAGGTCGAGCAGCACGACATCAAACCCCGCGACGTGGCCGACGACGTTGTCCGCCAGCTCGAACTTTACCGCGACCCCGCGATGACCGCGACGCTCCGGCGATTCTGGCCCCGGGCGTCGTCGCGGTTGAGCGCCCCGGAAAAACTCGCCGAGTTGAAGCGCACCAAGGCGCTGCTCGGGGCGCGGGGCGACGCCGCGAACGGCCAGGTGATTTTCGCGCAGCGGTGCGCCGCGTGTCACACGCTCTTCGGCCAGGGCGGAGCGCTCGGCCCGGACCTCACCGGCTATGAGCGTGGCAATCCCGATTTCTGGCTCACCGCGCTGCTCGATCCGAGTCTCGAAATCCGCGAAGGCTTCGGCGCGTATGCGGTGACGCTCAAGAATGGTCAGTCGTTGCTGGGCCTGCTGAAGCGGCAGGACGCCGTCGGCGTCGAGTTGCGGGACCTCGCCGGCCAGTCGCACACCGCGAAGACCGCCGAAATCGAAAACCTCGCCGCGCTTCCCATCTCGCTGATGCCCGAAGGTCTGCTGGCTGGC
Source organism: Opitutus sp. (assembly GCA_009695305.1). GTDB lineage: Bacteria > Verrucomicrobiota > Verrucomicrobiia > Opitutales > Opitutaceae > SIBG01. The sequence goes on from SIBG01000122.1 coordinate 4,904, forward strand.
CTCGACGCCGCGGCGTTGCGGAACTTGTTCGCGTATCTGATGAAACCGTGAGCGCCCGGGCGCGGGTCAAAAAATCTTTGCACCGCGTGAGATTTCGATGATCCTTCGCCGCATGGAGCCGCAAACCGAGTCCGCTGTGGAAGTCGCTCGCCAGGCGGGGTTCGACCTGAGCCTGGTGGATCTCAACCTCGCCCTGAGTTATGAGGAGCGGGTGCTACAGCATGCGGCGGTGTTAGAGTTTGCCCTTGAGTTGGCCGCCGCCGGAGCCGCTTTCTATGCACAATCTGCACCAGTTGCTGAACCGACTCGCTGACGCTGGAGTTGATTTTGTCGTGGTCGGTGGCTTTGCGGGGGTCATTCACGGGTCGGCCTTGGTCACGCAGGATGTGGATGTCTGCGCGGTGCTGTCGGCGGAAAATGTGGAAAAAATTCGGGGTGCGCTGGCGGATATCAATCCGGTGCATCGGCAGACGCACCGGCTGCTGTCTTTCTTGGAGCACCCAGCGCCCGGGCAGGCGTTAGTGAATCTTTACTTGAAGACCGACCGTGGCGTCATCGACATCCTGTCCTCCATTTTGGGGATCGGTGACTACGAGCGGTTGCGGCAGCGCGCGATAAGCCTGCCGCTGTTTGGACGCACGTTTGCGGTGATTTCGATCGAAGACTTGATCGTCGCCAAGGAAGCGGTCGGACGGGAGAAGGATTTGCTGGCGGCGAAAGAGCTGCGCGCGATTGCTGCGAAGCGGAATTTGCGGCCCGCGGACTGAACGTGATCACGGATTGCGATTTCGCGTCCCGCCGATTCCAAGTAGCTTTCAAGTTGTGCTTAATTCCTCCTGCCGCTCACGCGGCGGGCTACCTGGTAGCCCTGCGCGTGAGCGCAGGGACGGGCTCAACCAGGAACTACGCCCCGCCGAAAAATTTCAGAATCCGGCGCAACGAGGCGGCGAAGACGTCGATTTCCTCGGCGGTATTATAGACGTAAAAGCTCGCGCGGGTCGTGCTCGTGAGGCCGAGTTTTTTCATCAGCGGCTGGTTGCAGTGGTGGCCGCCGCGGAGCGCGATGCCGTCCTCGTCGGCGAAAGTCACGATGTCGTGCGCATGCACGTCCTTAAACGCAAAACTCACGAGGCCGCTGCGTTCGCCGCGCGGGCCGAGCAGGCGGATGCCGGGGAGCACGGAAAGTTTTTCGTAGGCGAGGCGGGCGAGCGCGCCGTCGTGCGCCGCGATCTGGTCGCGGCCGAGGGCGTCGAGGTAATCGCAGGCGACGCCGAGGGCGACGGCATCGGCGACGTTGGGCGTGCCCGCCTCGAAGCGCTCGGGCGACGGTTTCCAGCGGCTCTCAAAATAATCGACGAGCGAGATCATGCCGCCGCCGCCCTGCCACGGCGGCATGGCATCGAGCAACGCGCGCCGGCCATAGAGCGCCCCGATGCCGGTGGGCCCGGCCATCTTGTGGCCGGAGAACGCGTAGAAATCGCAGCCAATCGTGCGCACATCGACCGGCAGGTGGCCGATGGACTGCGCGCCGTCGATCACCGTGATCGCGCCAACTTTTTTTGCCCGGGAGCAGAGATGGGCGGCGGGATTGATGGTGCCGGTCGTGTTCGAGACGTGGGTGAACGCGAAGATCTTCACCTCGGGAGTGAGGAGCGCGTCGAGCTGCGCGAGATCGAGGCCGCCTTCGACGTCGGCGCCGAGGATGGGGACGTAGCGGAGCTTGGCGCCGGTGCGTTGCGCGATCAGCTGCCACGGCACGAGGTTGGAGTGGTGCTCCATCTCGGTGAGGAGGATCACGTCGCCGGGCTGGAGGTTCGCCCCGCCCCAGCTCGCGGCGACGAGGTTGATGGCTTCGGTCGTGCCACGGGTGAAGATGATTTCGGCGGGATCGGCGGCGTTGATGAACTTCCCGACGCGGGCGCGGGCGCCCTCGTAGGCGTCGGTCGCGCGCATGGAGAGGGTGTGGAGGCCGCGGTGGACGTTGCTGTTGTCGCGCGCATAGAAACGCGCGAGAGCCTCGAGCACGACGCGCGGTTTTTGCGTGGTGGCGGCGTTGTCGAGGTAGATGAGCGGCTTGCCGTGGACCTGCTGGTCGAGGACGGGAAAGTCGGAGCGGATTTTTTTCCAATCGGGCATGAGATTTTTTAGTCTTTCTCGTTCCTCTTTCTTCATTCTCTTAGTCTTTCGCCCTGCCGGGCGCGCGACGGGTTTCCGGACGAAAGAGAAAGATGAAAGAGAAATTTTTTTAGTCGGTGTGACTTTCGGTCGTGGCGGGGGTGGCGTCGTTCTTGAGCGCGTTGAGCGCGGCGTGCCAGCCGAGAGTGGCGCACTTGATGCGCGCCGGAAAGGCATGCACCCCGGCGAACGCGCCGAGGTCGCTGATCTCCTCCGGCTCTTTACCGGTGGTGACGATCGCGTGGAAATTCTGGTAGAGCGCCTCGGCCTCGGCGGCGGTCTTGCCCTTGAGCTGCGTGGTCATCAGTGACGCGCTCGCCTGCGAAATGGCGCAGCCGGAACCGTCGAACGAGAGGTCGCCGATGCGGTCCGGCTGCCCCGGCACGCCGGCGTCGAGCCGCAGATAAACGCTGCACTGGTCGCCGCAGGACGGGTTGTCGCCGTGGGCGACGCGATTGGCCGTCGGTAATTTCCCGCGGTTCCGGGGGCGGCGGTTGTGATCGAGGATGACCTGTTGGTAGAGATCGGAGAGGTCGGCGGACATGAATGAACCGCCTATTGTTTTCGCTTGTGGCCGATTGGCAACTGCGACTTGGGCAGATGGGGCGCCCCGGCCCGACGGCGGTTGGGCCGGGAGAGCAATATCTCGCTGGCGTATGCTCAGCCTAGAGCATCCGCGCCCGGACCGACGAAATGAGGTTCCTCGCTGTTTCCAGTGGGCAGCTGCCGGTGACAGGGAGCCCCGCAGGGGCGAAAAGTAGAAAGCCCGGGGCAACGCCCTGGGAAATGTTGAAGCAAAAACCCGAGCCCTGAAGGGGCGAAATCACACCTGAGTGTCGCCCCTTCAGGGCGACGAATTCCTTTGAACCCAATTCCCAGGGCGTTGCCCCGGGCTTTCGAATGCCGCCCCTTCGGGGCTCCGACCACGCAGCGATCAACTCATTGAATATAGCGACGAACCCGAAATGAGCTCTCCGTAACCGCCGAAGAATTGGCTGAGCGGGTTCACGGCTGATCAGAAGTCCCGCCCGGAGGTGAGAGAATACGCCCGGCCGACCCACTGGCTCAAGCCGAGGCTGCCGGTGTAACCGGTCTGGGCCTGGCTGTGCGTGGGCTCGCCGTCCTGGGCGTTGTTCACGCCGACGCGCACCGCGGTTCGGCGCAGCCACCAATTCGCCTGTGCGCCCCAACGGTAGCCCAGACCGAGATTCAGCTGGGTCTGCTTGTTGCCGATCTCGTGGTAGGCGAGCGCACCGTTGTTGTAGACCGCACGGTGATATTCGACCTGGTCTTTCAATCGATCGAAGCTCGCCTGGAAGGCGTTGGAGCCGGTCCAAATCGGGGTGTGGTAGGTGAAGTTAGCCGACGCATTCCAATTGCCCTTCCGCCAGGTGAGGTTGGTGCTGATCTTCGTGCGCGGAAGATCCAGGTTGTGCGCCGTGTCGCTTTTCTCGTCGGTCGGCGTGAGCTTGGAAAACTTGTTGAGAAACTGCGCCCACTCGATCGAGAACCGCAGCTGACTGAGGCGCGTTGGGAGGAGCTGGTAACGGAGCGTGTGGCCGTAGCGCGTGGCGGGCTGGGTGTAGCCCGCGCGCACATTCGCCGGGTTTTGATCGGGTTGATCGGCGGCCACCGCGTTGTTGACTACCTTGAAAGTGTAGGGAAACGGATTCCACGCGGTCGCATCAGTGCGAGGTTGGCCGTGACCGGAAACTGCGGGCGGTTTTCGAAGATGACCTTCTCGATTCGGTAGGTGTCGCGTTCGACGATGCCGGTGGTGCGGGCGTTCAGCGGAGTTTTCTCCGGCCACGGCCCGAAGATGGACTGAATCTTGCCGCGCATCTCGCGTTGATCGGCTTCGGCGTCGGCGCGCGAACGGATCTCCGCGCGGCGGGCGTTGGCGGCGTGCTCCACGTCGCGCAGCCGCCGCACATAATATTCCTGCCCCATGCGGCCAAAACGATTGAGTGGCGTGAGGGCGGTTGGTGACTTGGTAGCTGCCGCGGATTTCGGGGCCGACTTGGCGGCTTCCGCGGAACGCAGCGTCGCCGAGCCGAGCAGTGAAGCGCCGATCAGGCCGACGTCGGTCTGGCGCAGCAACGCGCGTCGGGACGGATTTGGAACAGAGGAGTGATCATTCAAGGCGAAGAAAGCGATGGGGCGGTCGCGCCGATCTTCGGCCCGGCCGCCCCAGAAGTCCAGACGTGCGCTGCCCGCGATCAGAGTGCGCGCGTAAACGAGACGGAGTAGGCGCGGCCGACCCAGAGGCTCGAGCCGATGGAGCCGGCGTAGCCGTTTTGGCCTTGGCTGCGCGCGGGCTCGTCGTCGAGGAGGTTGTTCACGCCAAGGCGCACGGTGGTGTTGCGCACCCATTTGTTGGACTGGCGGCTGAAGCGGTAGCCGACGCCGACGTTCACCTGATACTGCTCTTCGCCGATTTCGCGGATGGCGCCGGCGCCGTTGTTGTAGACATATTTGAGGTAAGAGGTGTCGGCGAGCGTGTCGAAGGTCGCCTGTGAGACCGTCGAGCCGGTGTTGGTCTTGCTCTGGTAGGTGGTGTTGACGGAGGCGTTCCACGCGCCGCGGCTCCAGAGGACGGTGAAGCTGGCGCGCGTGCGCGGCGTTTCGAAGATGAGCACGGGATCGTTTTTCTGGTCGGTGGGCGTGGTCTTGCTGAATTTGTTCAGGAACTGCGCCCATTCCATCGAGAGGCGGAACTGGCCGCTGGCGAGGCGGGGCAGATTGTAACGCAGACTGTAGTCGAAGCCGTTGGTGAAATTGCGGCCGGTGCTGTTGTCGTTGGTGGTGATGATGCCGACATAAGCGCCGAGCGGGGCGAGCTGGCGCGACGCGGCGAAGGCGGCGTTGGCGGGGGCAAACAGCGCGATGTCGGCGGCGGTCACGGGCGCGCGAAGCGTGTGCGGATCGCCCTGGTAGTTGCCGGACTCGTCGCCGGGCACGAGGCGGTATCCGACGTTGATCTGTTGGATGGGCACGCCCTTCGCGAGCTGCTCCTGCGTGTAGGCGCGGAGGAGTTGATCGTCGAGGGACTGGTTGCGGCCGTTGGACTGGATGAGGTTTTTCTGCCCGATCTCCCAGTAATCGATGCCGATCGAGAGGCCCTTGATGCCGGGGACTTCAAGCACGACGCCGGCGCTCGTGCCTTTCGAAATCTCGGGTTGGAGGCCGGGGTTGCCGATGGTGTAGCTTTTGCGGAGCACGAGCACGTCGGCCACGCGAATGGCGGCCGGCAGGGCGGTGCTGTTGAGGAAATTATTGCGCGTGGCATCGCGTTCGCCGGGCGGGGAGAGGACGGAGAACTGCGTGGGCGTGTAGAGCAGGGTGAGGTCGGGGGCACGGAAGCCCTCGTTGCGCGAGGCGCGCACGAGCACGCGCGAGTTGGGCCGCCACGTGAGGCCGAACTTGGGCTTGGTGGTGTTGCCGAAATCGTTGTAGTGCTCGAAACGCGCGGACGCGCTGAACTCGAGCGCCTGCACGAGCGGGATTTTGTTCTTCGACGACACGAGCGGCGCGATCATCTCGGCGTAGGCGCTGGCGATGGTGCGCGTGGCGTTAAGCGGGAACTTGGGTGAGGTGACGAGGATGTCGTTGTCGGCGGGATCGAGGCCGGAGCCGGGCGGGTTGAAGCCGACGAAGGGCTCGCGGTGATCTTCCTTCAACTCGTGGCGCCACTCGGCGCCGAACGACATCGCGAGCGTGCCGGCCCAGTAGTCGATCACGTTGCCGGCGGCCTTGAAGTCGAAGCTGTCGGATCGGCTGTGGCCGATGCGCAGGGCGTTCTGCGTGTAGGTGGCGCGCACGCTGGCGGGATTGGTGTAGGGCTGATCGGCGACGACGGCGCCGTTTTGCACCTTGAAGGTGTAAGGGAAGGGATTCCACGCGGTGGCGTCGGTGCGCTGGGCGGCGGCGATGAGCTTCGAGTCGCGGATGGCGTTGACGGCATTGTCGGTGGCGCGCACGCCACCGAGCACAGCGGCCGTCTCCCACTCCCACGAGGAGCGGCCGAACTTGCCCTGCAGCCCGGCGAGCAGCCGATACACCCGCTGGGTCGTCTCGATTTTTTCCGGGCCGCCATCAGCCATCAGCATGGTCTCGATCTGGACGATCTGCGGCGCGCCGGTGACGCGCGGCGTGCCGTCGGCGTTGGGCGCGCCGGTGGCGCTGCGGAAACGCGAGCCGAAGGGGTTGTATGGATTATCGGCCGAGAGCGTGACGACGCGATCGGAGGCGTTGAGAGTGATGGGCTGGCGGCCGGTGCGCGACTTGGACAGGTAACCGGTGAGATCGCCGAAGACGGTGAGGTTGGGCGTGAGCTTGTATTCGCTGCGGCCGCTGAACGAGGCGCGCGCGCTCATCGGCTGGCCGGTGATATAGGTGTTGTAGTCGGCGAAGAGCGCGCGCGGCAACGCGGTGGCAGTGAAGGTGGGCGTAGTGGTGCCGACGGCCGGGTAGAACCAGTTGATGGCGGCGGTGGAGGAGCCGGCGCGGAAGCTCGGCCAGACGCCGACGCTGGTGCGGTCGTCGTAGACGCTGCCGGCGATGTTGAAGGGCGGGCGCTGGCTCGCGGTCTTGTCGGCAGACTTGGAAACGTCGCGCTCGCGCAGGTAGATCGCGTCGCGGTTGTAAAGGCTCAGGCCCATGACGAAGCTGCCACGGCCGCCGGCGAACATCCGCGCGAGGCCGACGCGCGCCTGGATGTCCATGCCGCCACCGTGCTCGGTGAAGCCGAAGCGCAGGGAATACTCTTCGCCGTCGCGGCGTGGGCGCACGACGTAGTTGATCACGCCGGCGACGGCGTCGGAGCCGTAGATCGAGGAGGCGCCGTCGCGCAGCACTTCGATTTGCTGGGCGAAGGAGGGGAGGATGTTGACGTTGGTGGGCGAAATCGTGCCAGCGGTGAAGGGCTGCGACGGCATGCGGCGGCCGTTGAGCATCACGAGGGTGTTGCTGGCGCCGAGGCCGCGGAGCGCGGCGTTGGCGTTGTCGCCGCGGCCGGCGACGGCGTTGACGGGCGTTTCGTTTTCCGGGAAGTCGGTGATGTGCGGGATGCCGGCGAGCTGGTCGAACGGCGTGACGGCGTCGCGCGCCTCCAGCTCCTCCGCCGTGATGATGGTGACGGGCAGCGTTTTTTCGATGTCGACGCGTTTGATGTTTGATCCGGTGACAGTGAACACCTCCAGGGTGACCGTCTCGGCCGGTTTTGCCGTCGGGGTCGGCGGCGGCGACTGGGCCGGGAGCGAGGTGGCGGTGGCGACGATCACTAAGGCGACAAGGCAGGGGTGTAGTTTCATTCGCGATGGGTCCGATACCCCGAAGCTTGCTTCGGCTTGGTTGGATGGGAGGGTGAGGGATGGAGAGTCGCTACATCCACAAGAGCCACAATGTGTCGGTGCTGATGTATCATCTGGTGTGTGCGGCGAAGTATCGACGAGT
>SIBG01000020.1 GCA_009695305.1 Opitutus sp.
CGAGCGGCCGCACAGCTCGCTCGGCTATCTCGCTCCGCAACGCTTCGTCGCGGAAAAATCTTTACCAATCCCAAGCTCCGGGCCGGACCGCCAAGCCGGTCCGTCCCTCCGCTTGGGCTTGCCAACCACCACCGCAGTCATCACATCAACCAACGCTGCGGACTAACATTCCACCTGGCCCAGTTTTCGGGACCCGCTCAAGTCTTCGGGCCGGAGAGGTGCTGGCTGCCGGGGCCGAGCCAGCTTTCGAGGGAGGAGAGGGAGTTCAGGAAGGCCGCGGAGATTTTTTCTCGTGAGCGTAATCTTGCGCGTAATCGCGCCTGAGGAATTCGGCCTCGAGTAAGATCACGTTCACGCGCACGATTGGTTTACCAGCTGAAGCGGTCGGCGCAGTCGGTCGATTAGGTTTTTTTGGTTTCCCGTCCAACGGCCTCTGGTCGCGAAGCGCTCGGTCGGCCCAGACCGGGTTGACCGGCGATCGCCGAAATCTCTCTTTCTCCATGGGCACGCTGGTGGAATATCATGGGCCGCGGTCCGACTTTTCTGCGGCGCCCACGGATTTGCGCGGACGATACCCTGCGCCGCAGTCGACGGCTGACACACAGAACTTGCGCCGTGGCGACCGTTGGATCAGCACTGGTCGGTCGCGGCCCAGGTTTCCCGACCGACGGTGCCGCGATCATTCGTTGCGTTATTAGAACCCCGGAGCAGTCCCCAACTAAGATCAATATCATGAAGACTCGAATTGCATTATTTTGTCTCACTTCCATCGGTTTCGCCGCCGAGATCCCCTCGGCGGAATGGCAGATCAAGACCGCGGTCCTCGCCGCACCCGAAGCCGAGCAGGCGGCGGCGACGGTCCTGGGTTACAATAAAGAGGGCGCGCTCGTTACGCTGCGCCCAGGCACGAACAACCTCATCTGTCTGGCGGACGATCCGAAAAAGAAGGACTTCAGCGTCGCCTGCTATCACAAGGATTTGGAGCCGTTCATGGCGCGCGGTCGCGAGCTGGCGGCTCAGGGCAAGAAGCCCGGTGAGATCATGAAAATCCGCGAGGAAGAAGCCAAGGCGGGCAAGCTGCCCATGCCCGACAAGGGCGTCTTGAATGTGACGGTCGGCAAACATAACGAGGAGACCGGTGAAGTCACTGAGCTCTACACCCGCTATGTGGTTTACATTCCCTACGCCACGCCGGAGACGACTGGCATCCCGCTCGTGCCGCTCAGTCCCGGCGGTCCTTGGCTGATGGATGCCGGCACGCATCGCGCTCACATCATGATCAACCCGCCGAAATGAGGCGCAAAACCGTTTCCGGTGAAAAACGCCACGAAGCTGAAACAAGGTGAGGAGTAATACCAACGTCCCGTAACTTTTAGATCTTTGTCATTGCGAGGTGCGCGAAGCGCGCCGTGGCAATCCAGCTGGATTGCTTCCTCGCTGCGCTCCTCGCAATGACAGTCTAAATCATAAGGGACGTTGGTATAAACGATCGACGAAAGGCCGTTGAAAGGTTGACCGCGGTGGCTCCCACGGCGCAGTCGTCACGTGGACTACGACGGATACCACCAACGCGACTGGGATCGTCGCCCGTTCTAGCCGCGCAGTCAGCGGTAAGACAGCGCGAGTGGTTCGTTCCCCGTCACCCAATCGCCCGCGCGGGCGCGGCACTTCGCGCCAGGGTCACTTGGGCTCGAGCCACGCGTAGCGGTAGTCGATGTGGTCCATCGGCGTGGGTTGCCAGCCTTTGACGGCGGGGTGGAGCAGGTAGACGTGGGTGTTGAAATAAATCGGGATGATGGGGGCGGCATCGAGGACGAGGGTCTCGGCTTGCGCGAGCAGCGCGGCTCGCGCGGTGGGATCGGTGGTGACGTTGGCGCGGTCGGACAGCGCGTCATAGGCGGGATCGGACCAGGTGGTGTAATTGTTGCCGGAATCGCGGCGCCACATGTCGAGAAAGGTCGTGGCGTCGAGGTAGTCGGCGGTCCAGTCGCCGAGGAGAATGTGGAAGTCGCTGACGCGACGATTGGCCATTACGACCTTGTATTCCTGATTCACAAGACGCACGTCGAGCCCGAGATCGCGGCGCCATTTTTCCTGAATCGCTTCGGCGACCAGGCGGAGAATCTCGGAATTGTTGTAGAGGATCTCGAGCGGCGGGAGGCCCTTGCCACCGGCGTGGCCGGCGTCGGCGAGCAACTGGCGCGCGGCGGCCAGATCGTAGGCGTGGCGCGTGGGCGGCGTGTAACCCTTCAACGCTGGCGGCACAAAAGTGAACGCGGGCTGGCGGCCACCGGGAAGGATTTTGTCGGCGATCGTCTGACGGTCGATCGAGAGCGCCAGCGCGCGGCGGATGCGCACATCCTCGAATGGGGCGCGGTGGACGTTGAGGCGGAAGAAGTAGGTTTGGAGAGTCGGATCGATGCGGAGCGCCGGGGAGTTTTCGCGCTGGAGCGGCAGGACTTTCGCCAGCGGGAGGCTCCACGTGGCATGCAGCTGGCCGGCGCGGTAAGCGCGTTCCTCGGACTCGATGCTATCGGTCGGATAAAAGCGGACGGCGTTGAGGCGGACGTGCGCGCGGTCCCAATAGGTGGGCGATTTCTCGACGAGGATGTGCTGGTGAGCGTTCCACTCCTTCAGCACGAACGGTCCGCTCGACACGAGGCGGCCGGCGCGCGTCCACGGCGTGCCGCGCAAATAGGGGTCGCCGAATGCGGCGATGCTGCGGACGTTGACGGGGCGCCAGGGGGAGTTGAGCAGGGCCTGAAGGAAATACGGCGCCGGATGGGTGAGCGTGACGACGAGAGTGTGGGCGTCAGGCGCGACGACTCCGACCGTGGAAAAATCCTTCGTCTGGCCTTTGTTGAATGCCTCCCCGCCACGCAAGAGGTAGAACCAATCTGCATAGTTGGCTCCGAGCGATGGGGTGAGGATGCGGTGCCACGAGTCCACACAGTCCTGCGCGAGGATCGGCTCGCCGTTGCTCCACTTCGCATCGGCGCGGAGGTGAAACGTGTAAGTGAGACCGTCAGTGGAAACATCCCAGCGCTCGGCGAGAGCGGGCACGGGCGCCAGCGTGCCGGGCTCAAAGCTGACGAGAGGCTCGAACAACGCCTGGATCACCTTGCCACCGGCCAGACCGGTCTCGATGTGCGGGTCGAGGTCGGTCGGTTCGGAACCGATGCTGATGTGGAGCACACCGTCACGGTTGGCCCGTTGGACGATGGTCTCGCGCTTGGCGCAACCGGTGATGGAAACGAGAACCAGGACGGAGGACAGGAGACGGGAGCCGGAGAACGGAGGACGGAAGGACTTCATACGGAGCGACGGGTTAGTCTCGTCGCTCGATGAGGCAGACGGCGTGGGCGGCGATGGCGAGGCCGCGGCCGAGGTCTCCGACGCCCTCGTTGGTCGTGGCCTTGAGGCCGATCTGGTCGGAGACGAGGCCGGTGGAAACGGCGAGGGCGGCTTTGATCTCGCCGAGGCGTGGGTAGATTTTGGGCTTTTCGGCGATGACGGTGACGTCGATGTTCACGGGCTTGTAGCCGCGGGATTGAAGCTCGGCGACGACGCGGGTGAGGAGGATCTGCGAATCGATGTCCTTGAACGCGGGGTCGGTGTTCGGGAAGAAAATGCCGATGTCGGGGAGGCCGGCGGCACCGAGGAGTGCGTCGCAGATGGCGTGGGAGAGGCAGTCGGCGTCGGAGTGCCCGTCGAGGCCGTAGTCGGTGTCGAAGCGCACGCCGCCGAGGATGAGCGGGCGGTGGGGGACGATGCGATGGATGTCGTAACCGTGGCCGATGCGAAAGGAGGACATGGGAGGGATCAGGCGGCGGGGGAGGAAGAAAACGGGGCGAGGAGGAATTCGAGCCAGGCGAGGTCGGCGGGTGTGGTTAGTTTCGGGTTGGGCTGCGTATTTTCGAGGAGGGCGATGGGGTGGCCGAGTTGCTCGACGGCTTGAGCATCGTCGGTGATGCGCAGTTTTTTCCGGGCCACGAACGCATAGGCGCGGTCGATGAGCTCGCGCGAAAAAACCTGCGGAGTCTCCATCGCCCAGAGGTGCGCGCGGGGGAGCGTGCGGAGGCGGGCATCGGCCCGATGCTCCTTGATCGTGTCGGTGACGCGGTGCGCGAGGACGACGGCCTGTTCGCGGCGGACGATTTTGTGGAGGGCGACGAGTTGTTCGGGGCGCACGAGCGGGCGGGCGCAGTCGTGGATGAACACGAGGGCGATGTCGGCGGGCAGGGCGGCGAGCGCGTGCCGGACCGAATCCTGGCGGTCGCGGCCACCGCGGACGAGAACGGACGGCGTGGGCGCATAGGCGGAGAGTTCCATCATCTGGCGCTGGTCGCGGTAAACGACGACGTAGTAATCGGCGATGCCGCTGGTGATGAACGCGGCGGCGGAGTGGGCGAAGACGGGGCGGCCGGCGAGGGGCGCCAGGACTTTGTCCGGGACGGTGCCGTTCATGCGCGAGCCGGTGCCGGCGGCGAGAAGAATGGCGGCGGTGCGGCTCATGGGGCGGAGAGCTCGGCGAGGATCGCGCGGGCGGCGGCAGCAGGGTCCTTCGCCTGAAGGATCGGGCGGCCGACGACGATGTAGCTCGCGCCAGCGCGAGCGGCCTCGGCGGGAGTCATCACGCGCTTTTGATCGTCGCCGGCGGATTCGCCCGCGGGGCGGATGCCGGGGGTGACGAGCTGGACGTCCGCGAGGAGTTGCGCGCGGAGCAGGGAAACTTCGAGCGGCGAACAGACGAGACCGCGCAGGCCGGCGTCGACCGCGAGGCGGCCGAGGCGGGCGACCTGGGCGTCGGGCGCGGCAGACACGCCGATCTCGGCGAGGCCGGTGGCGTCCATCGAGGTGAGGACGGTGACGCCGAGCAGGAGGAGGCTGGGTTTCGTCTGCTGCTGGGCGGCGTGGGCGGCGGCCATCATCTCGCGCCCGCCGGCGGTGTGGAGGGTGAGCATGCCAATCGGCAGTGGCGCGAGGGACTCAATGGCCTTGGCGACGGTGTTGGGGATGTCGTGGAGTTTGAGATCGAGAAAAATGTTGAACCCCTCGTCGGCGACCGCGCGCACGTAGTCGGGGCCGTGGGCGGTGAACATTTGCAGGCCGATCTTCACCCAGCGGAGCGAGCCGCGGAGCTGGCGCAGGAGCGGCGCGGCGGCTTCACGGGTGGGGACATCGAGGGCGAGAATGAGATCGCAGGGCATTTTTGCTTGATCCACTAAAGAACACGAATGAGCACGACTGAAGCCAAAATCGGATCGACGGGGAAAGCAACCAGATGGATTGCCTCGTCGCCCCGCTCCACGCAATGACAAGGAGGTCATGAGCCCACTTTCCGTTTTGGCCCCGGCCAAACTCAATCTCTTCCTGGCGGTCACGGGCCGGCGGGCGGATGGGTATCACGACCTCGTGTCGGTGGCCGCGCCCCTGGAGTTTGGCGACACGCTGACGATGGAGCCCGCGGAAACATTTTCGCTGACGTGCGATGATCCGGCGGTGCCGACCGACGAGACGAATCTGGTGCTGATCGCGGCGAGGGCGTGGGCCGAGGCGACGGGTCGGCGGGGCGGAGCGAAATTTGTTTTGCAGAAACGCATTCCGATGGGGGCGGGGTTGGGCGGAGGGAGCAGCGATGCGGTGGCGGCGCTGCGGGCGTTGAATGCGCGCGAAGGCCGGCCACTTGAGTCTGCGGCGCTGGCCGAGCTGGCGGCGCGGGTGGGGTCGGATTGCGCGCTATTTTTCCCCGGCGGGCCGGTGGTGATGCGCGGGCGGGGCGAGCGCGTGGCGCCGCTGGCCGCGCCGGTGGCGGCGCGCCTGCGCGGACGCCGCGTGCTGATCTTCCAGCCGGGGTTTGCGATTGCGACGCCGTGGGCGTATGCGCAGCTGGCGGCGAAAGCGCCGGGAAGTTATTGGCCGGCGCGGGACGCCGAGGCGCGGCTGGCCGCCTGGATCGGCGAGGCGGGCGCGCCGGCCGAGGCGCTGCTATTTAACAATATGGAGCAGCCGGCGTTCGCGAAATTCATCGCGCTGCCGGCGCTGCTCGACCGGTTGCTCACGCAGTTTGGACTGGTGGCGCGGATGAGTGGGAGCGGCAGCGCGTGTTTTGCGCTGCTGCCGGAACCTGCCACCGTCGCAGCCGGCTCCCGGCGACCAGCCGCCGGGCCGGCGGTGCCGGTGGCGGCCATCACGCAGGAAATTCGCGCGGCGTGGGGCCCGGCGGCGTTCGTGGTGGAAACCCGGCTCGCGTAAATCCGCATTGACCCCTGTGCCGGTGGGCGCGTTATCGTTGGGCGCCGCTCGCGCCACCGCGGCGGTCGACCTGCCTTCGCTTTCCATGGCCGCTGAAGAAAAAAAAGAAATCATCGTGCAAGGCATCTCCGCCTCGCCGGGCATCGCCCATGCCCAGATTTTTCTCTACATTCAGAGCGACGTCGAGGTGCCGAGCTATCTGGTCGATGCCGAGAAGCGGGGCGAGGAAGTGGCGCGGTTCGACCGGGCGCTGCTGGCCACGCGCCACCAGATCTCAAAAATCAAGCAGGAGGTGGAGAAAAACATTGGCCCCGAGGAGGCGTTGATTTTTGACGCCCACCTGATGGTGCTCGAGGATCAGGCGCTGATCGGCGAAACGCTCCGCGAGTTTGAGTCCACCGGGCGCAACATGGAGACCTGTTTCAACAAGGTCTCGGCGCGCTACATCAAGGCGTTCTCGGAGATTGATGACGAATACCTGCGCGAGCGCGGGGGCGATATCCGCGATGTCGCGCAGCGCCTGCTGCAAAATCTGCTCGGCCAGGCGGAAAACGCCCTGAGCCATCTCGCCGCCCAGCGCATTGTCGTCGCCAACGATATCTCGCCCTCGGACTCGGCCAACATCGACCGCAGTGCGGCGCTCGTGACGGACTCCGGCAGCAAGACGAGCCACGCGGTGATCGTCGCGCGCTCCCTGAAGGTGCCCGCGGTAGTCGGTGTGCGCGATCTCACGAAACGCGTGCAGAGCGGCGACTGGGCCCTGGTCGACGGCTACGATGGGGTGGTCATCCTTAACCCGTCCGAGACGACGTTGTTTCGTTATGGCAAGATCCAGGAACAGAAAAAATCCTTTGAGACCCGCCTGTTCGAGGCCAACGACCAGCCGGCGATCACGCTCGATGGCGTGCCGGTGACCCTGCTGGCGAACATCGAGAAGGTGGAAGAAGTGAAGCTCGTGCAGGACTACCGCGCCGAGGGGGTGGGGCTCTACCGCACGGAATATCTCTACCTCAATTCGGCGCGCATGCCGACGGAGGACGAGCAGTTTCTCGCCTACAAGACGGTGGCGGAATCGCTCGCCCCGCGCCCGGTGATCATCCGCACGCTCGATCTCGGCGGGGACAAGCCGATGGCGGGCAACCCGGATTTGTTTCCGAAGGAGAGCAACCCGTTCATGGGGTTTCGCGCGATCCGGTTCTGCCTCGAGCATCAGGATATCTTCAAGGTCCAGCTCCGCGCCATCCTCCGGGCGAGTGCCCATGGCAAGGTGCGCCTGATGTATCCGATGATCAGCGGGGCCGAGGAACTCGCCCGCGCCAACGCCGTGCTCCGCACCTGCATGGCCGAGTTGAAGGAGCGCGGCCAGGCGTTCGACGAAAAGCTCGCGGTCGGGGCGATGATCGAGATTCCCAGTGCGGCGACCACCGCCGATCTGCTCGCGAAGGAGTGCGCGTTTTTCAGCATCGGCACGAACGACCTCATCCAATACCTGCTCGCGATCGACCGCGTGAACGACCGCATCGCCCACCTCTACGAGCCGACGCACCCGGCCGTCATCCGCACGCTCAAGCACATCGTCGATGAGGCGCACAAGCAGCAGGTGCCCGTCAGCGTGTGTGGCGAGATGGCGGGCGATCCGGTCTTTGCCCCGCTGCTGCTCGGGCTGGGCGTCGACGGCTTGAGCATGGCGCCGGCGTGGCTGCCGTCGGTGAAATATCTCGTGCGGGCGATGACGATGGCCGATGCGCGGGCGCTGACGGCGGAAGCGCTCACGCTGAGCTCGCCCAAGGAAATTTACGCCCGGTGCGATGCGTTTTACCGGGCGCGGGTGAAAATGGAATAAGCGGTTGTGGCGCGCCGAAAGCGGCGTAACATGTCCGTTACACCTCTCTGATTGCGAATCTTACGCGACCACTCATAACGCCAGCACGATCCACCGTGAAATTTTGCCGAGCACTTCCCTCGATTATTGCCGTGGTCAGCCTGCTGGTTGGGGTGTGGTCGAGCGCCGGCTGCAGAAATTTGTTTGTGGCGCGGCAGCGCGTGCAGGTGGACGCGATTAGCGCACCCGGAGCCGCCAAACTTGCGGGCCAGTCCTACCGCCTCGTGGCCCGAAAATCTGTCGTGAACAGCCAGCAGGCGCAACTCCTGGTGATTAGGGCCTGCCTAAACGCCGCGCTGATCAGCAAAGGCATGTTTGAATCGCCGCCGAATGTGCCGCCGGATGTTTTCATCGAGGTGTCCTACGGCATGGATATGGCGGCGCGGGTTGACCCTTCGACCCGCGAAAGTTACCTCCAGCTGTCGGCCCGCCCGAACAGCACGCGTTCGCTGGATGGGACGAAGGACGAGGAAGTGTGGGATGTGCGCGTGGCAATCATGGGTCTGGCCGGGCGGTTGGAAACCGCGATGCCGATGCTGTGCACCATCGCGGCTGGCAACGCGGGTTTGGACACCCGGGTCGAGACCACGATCCAAGTGCTCGAAAATTCGCCGGAGGTCACGGCGGTGCGCAACGCCGCCATCAAGATCCTCGACTCCCACAACCCGCCCGCACCGGCGCCCTCGGCGGCAAAATAAATTTCTCCTCCCACGGCCAAGGGCCGGCGGTGGCAAGGCTCCGGCGGAGCTCAGGTCGTCGGCGACGCCGCGGGGGCGGGCGACTCGAAACTTTCTTTGAGCAGCTTCAGCGCGGTCTGGTAATCATTGGACGTCGTGTCGGTGCTCAGCAGGGTAAAGATGATGGCCACGCCCGACGCCACTTTGACGCTGGCGGTGATATTCAGAAATTCGCCCTTGGGCGGTTCACGACCGACGAGGCTGGCATCGGTGAAGACACAATAGGTGCCCGAGCCGCGGTGGGGCTCGAGCGACTTGAAGTGGTAGCTGCGTTCGACCGAACCATCGACATACGGCCGGCAGACCTGCGCGAGAAAAGCCATCTGCCCCGCTTCGGTGGTGAGCCGGCCGTCAGGATCGGGTTGAAACGAGACCTGCAGTTCGACCTTCTGTTTGGGGGCGACGAGTTTGGCGGTGATGATTCCGCGTTCATCGCGTCCACTGGAATAGACGTAGCCTTCGGGCACCGAGATGGTCACCCGGTGGTTCTGAAACAGGAAGAGTGTTTCCGTGCGCGCCGCTTCCTTCGCGAGCACGCGACCCGCAGTGGCGAGCAACGCCAAGAGGGCCAGAAATTTGAGCAGAAGTTTCATGGGGTGGGCGGTCGGCCGGATGGAACGAAGGGGACGGTGGGCGCGGAGGAGCGAAAAAGCAAATTCGTCGGCCTGCCGGCCGCGGTCAGATCAGCGCGGCGAGCTGCCACGCGCCGAAGCCGGCGATGACGAGGCCGGAGGCGAAGTTGATCGTGCGCAGGCCGCCGTGCGCCAGCTGGCGACCAAGCCAGCCGGCGGCGCTGCTGAGCAGGAGCCACCACGCGGCGGAGCCGAGAAACACCCCGAGCACTAGCCGGAACGCGGGCCAGCCACCGCCCGCGGTCGCACCGACCCCGAGGCCCGCGAAGATGCCGACGAAGGAGAGGATCGTCAGCGGGTTGGCGAGCGTGAGCCCAACGAGGGAGAAATAGGCGGCGGAAAGTTTGCCCGCCTTTGCTTCGCAGAGCGGAGTTTCGGCGCGACCGGCATCGCCCGGTTTCGCGCGGAGCGTCGCGAGACCGAGGTAAAGCAGGAACACTCCGCCGCCGAGTTGGAGCAGTGCGCGGTGGTCGAGGAGCACCCTCGTGATGGCCGTCAGGCCGAGAGCGGCGACGGCCCCATAGAGCGCGTCGGCGGTCGCGGCGCCGAGCCCGGAGACGAAGCCAGCGAGGCGACCGTCCGCCAGGGAGCGGCGGAGACAGAGCAGGCCGATCGGGCCGACGGGCGCGGCGATCGAGAATCCGATGACGAGGCCTTGAACGAGCGGGGACATGGCGGGAAAACGTTGGTCACAAAAAACCCGCCATCCGAGGAGGGCGGGTGTGAGCCGAGAGGCGCGGGCGGGTGGCCCGCGCTCCCAGCGGATTAATTCTTGTCCGCGTAGCGACTGATGCTGACGACGGTGTAAAACTCCCCGGCGGCGCCGGTTTTTACCTTGATGGCGTCGCCGCGTTTCTTGCCGAGGAGGGCGACGCCGAGGGGCGTCTTGTAGGAGACGATGTTGTTGTCCGGATCGCCGTCCCACGCGCCGAGGATCGTGTAGCGGGTGGTCTTGCCGGTGGCCTCGCTCTTCACCTCGACGATGGTGCCGGCGCTGGCCTGTTCGGTGGACGCTTCCTTGAAGTCGGTGATGCGGGCGCGGCCGAGATCCTTTTCGAGGCTGGTCTTCTGCGCCATGAGGACCTGCTGGTCCTGCTTGGCCATCTTGTATTCGGAGTTTTCCTTGAGATCGCCGTGCTCGCGGGCGGTGGCGATGGCCTTGGAGTTTTCCGGAATTTTCTTGGAGACGATGGTCTCGTATTCCTCGCGCTTGCGCTCAAAGCTGGTTTTGGAAACGAGCAACTGCTCCTCCTTGCTCTCGGCATCGGCGGCGACGAGGGATTGGATCTTCGGGAAGATTTTGATGAAGCGCGCGAGGAGCGACTTCTTCGTGAGTTCCTCGAAGCCCTGGTTGAGCATGAGGGTATTCGCCAGATCGCGGGCGGTCTCGGGGTCGGCGGTGGAGAGGAGGTCGGAGATGAGGTCGGTGTCCTCACTCAGGATGTCGCCGAGCGGGATGCGCCGGGCACTGGCGGCCTGCAGCGCCTCGTAGTCGATGGCGAAGAAGATGGAACTGAGCAGGCGCGGGGTGATGAGGTCGTTGAGGAGCTTCGCGAATTTCTTCGAGTGGCGGTTCTTGACGACCCACAGGAGGACGGGCGCGCGAAGGTTTTGCTCAGTCTGCCAGCGTTTGAGGGTGGCGGCGAGTTCGTCGGCGTGGTCGTGCTCGATCAGGAAGTTGATGCACTCGGTGGTGAACTTGCCCTGCGAGGTCTTGAGGAGGTTGAACAGGATGTCGCGGCACTCGATCGGGTGCGTCTCGAGGATCAGGTCGAGGAAGCGCGACTGGAAGTGGACGGGGATCTTTTCGGCGATGGAGGGAAGATCGCGGACGTTGGCGATGAGCGAGGCCTGGGACGGTTCGAAGGCGGCTTCGGAACCGATGTATTTCGCGAGGTCGTCGCGGATGGCCGCGCCGTTGAGACGCTCAGAGGCATCGAGCTGGTTCGAATCCTTGACGGCATCGGCGACGCCTTTGAGGACGGCGGAGAGGTCCGCCTTGATGTCCTTCTTGGCGGTGGCGCTGATCAATTCTTCGGCGAGGAGGATGCGGCGGCGGGCGGAGCGGGTGGTGTTGAACTGCTCGAGGATCTCGTCCTCGGCGGAAATGGGGGTTTCGCGCAGGATATAGCACTCCGTCTTCTTTTCCGGCACGGAGACGCGCGGGTCCTTGGCGACGGCCTTCTTGGCGGCGGACCACCATTTCTTAAACTTATCCTCGCCGATGACCTGCGCCAGGGTGATTTCCATCTCGATCACGGTGGCGGCGTTGTTCGGATAGGCCTGAAGCGCCTCGACGACCAGCTGGGCGGGATTTTCGGCGATAAGTTCGGCGATTTTCTTCGGCTCGGTCTCTTTGCGGACGAGCAGGTGCTTTTCCGGCAACACCTCCATCGTGTTGAGGCAAAATGCCGGGTCCATCGGGTGGGCCTTCTTGCCCTTGAAGTCGATCAGGAGGCGCTGGGCTGAGTCGTCGTAACGCTTGATCTGGCCGAATCCCCAGCTCCGGTGAACGACATAGGCGCCCGGCTCCATCGCCTCAAGTTTGGCTTTGGACGCCTTGAGGGACGGGGTTTTGGCAATAAGTGCGGAAAGGGCTTCGGAATTCATGGTTGCGTGTGAACGGGCGTGAACCGGAGAGTTGAGCGGACAATAATGAGCCTTGTCAAACTGTGTGTCGAAGGGGTGGTGGGCGGTCCTTTTCACGGGGGGGGCCGATGAGCGGAGCCGTGGGTTCTCCCCCGACCGGGCGGCCATCAGCCTGGCTGGCGACCGCCAATCTGCTCGGTCGCTGGCTGGAACGCCGGGAGCGCATCGACACCCTGCTCGACACCCTGCCCCCCGGCCTGAGCGGTCCTGAGCGCGCCCGGTGCCAGCACCTGGTGTTTGGGGTGGTGCGGCATTATGGCCGGCTGGACGCGGCGCTGGGTCGGCTGATTGCGCATCCGCCGCGGTTTTCGACGCGGGCGGTGCTATTTATTGCGGGATTTGAAGTGATCGAGGCCGCAGGCGGCGACGACGCCACGGGCCGGATCGCCCGGACGGTGCATCACGCGGTCGAGCAGACGAAGACGCTGGCGAGTCCCGCCGAAGCGCGGCTCGTCAATGCCGTGGTCCGCAAACTGATCCCCGTGCTCGCCACCCCGCCGCCGGCGGCGACGGCCGAGCCCGCCGTGCTCGCGGAATATTTTTCGCATCCGGAGTGGTTGGTGCGCTTTTGGCTGGCGCAGTTCGGCGCGGAGGCGACGCGCGCGCTGCTCGAATGGAATCAACAGCCGGCGACGGTCTATGCGCGCTGGCGGGCTGGCGCGGACGAACCGATTCCCGGTTTCCTGAAACCGACGGCGTGGGCGGGTTTTTTTGAAGTAGCCTCGGGCCGGTGGACCGACGTCGAGCCGCTGCTGAAGAGCGGGAAAATTTATGTGCAGGATCCGGGCACGCGGCTCGCGGTCGAGTTGCTGGCACCGCAGGCGGGCGAGACGGTGCTCGATTTGTGCGCGGCGCCGGGCGGGAAAAGCCTGATGATTGCCGATGCCATGAAGTTGGGCCAAGTCGTCGCGATGGACCTGCCGATCGAGCCGGGCAAGTCGGGGGCGCGCATCGACCGGCTCGCGCAAAATCTTTCGCGCGCGAGCGGCGTGGAGGTGGCCGTGGTGCAGGCGGACTTGCTCAAGAATCCCGAGATGAGCCTCCGCGAGCACAAACTGCCGGCGAGCTTTGCGGCGGTGCTGCTCGACGCACCGTGTTCGAACACCGGCGTGATGCGGCACCGCGCCGACGTGAAGTGGCGGTTGCAGGCGGGCGATTTCAAAAAACATCCGAAGCAGCAGCTCGCGCTCTTGCACGCGGCGTCCCGGCTGGTCGCGCCCGGTGGGCGGCTCGTCTATTCGACCTGCAGCATCGACGCCGAGGAAAACGAGCGGGTGGTCGCGGAATTTTTCAATAGCCGCGCGGGCGGGCCGTTCAAGTTGGAGGCGAGTGTGATCGGCTTCCCGTGGGTGACGGGGCACGACGGGGCGGCGGCGTTTCTGCTGCGGCGTGGATCGTAGGGCGGCGCATTTTCAAGCTACGGCACAAGTTCGAAGACGGGGACGCGTTTTTCGGACTCGGTGGTGCCGTGCAGGAAGGTGAACGCGATCGTGTTGGCGGTCGCGACCAGCTGGTCGTAGCGGTGGAGGCCCCACTGGGCGACGGGCTCGCCGTTCACGCGGACGACGAGGTCGCCGGGCTGCACGCCGGCGATCTCCGCGGGCGAGGCGGCCACGACGCCGGCGATCCGCCAGTAGGCGGGCGTCTTGTTGAAACTCAGCCCGGCGCTGCGGCGCGAGGGTGAGACGATGGGGTCGTGCGAATCGCGCTGGAAGATCACGCGGTCGTGCGTCTGGTCGAAGGTGACGGTGAAGTTTTTGAGAATTTCGCCGCCGATGGCGGAGAGTTCGTCGGTGAGATCAACGATGGGGCGGGGCAGATTGAAATCGCCGAGCACGAGCGTTTCGGCGAGCCGGCCGATTTGCTGCGGTCGATCTCCCGTGAGTGTGCCCACGGTTCCGCCAGCGCGCGGGGGAGCGGCGTAGCGGAGTTCAAGGCCGACGGGGTTGAGGCTGAGCGGGGCGTCGCTGCCGGAATCGACGCGGGCGATGATGGTGCGGTCGCCGAGGCGAATGCGGATGAGCGGGGTCTTGCCGGAGTCGTCGAGCGGCACGGTGGTGCCGGGGATGAGCGCGGTGGTGTTGGCGGGCTGCACGAGCACGCGGTTGTGCGGATAGTCGAGCGTGAGGAGCGTTTCGCGGAAGAGCGGGAAACCGAGGACCCCGTCGATTTTCACCCCGAGGTGCGCGGAGAGCGGGGCGCAATCATAGACGAGCACGGCCACGTCGTCGAATCGCGCCTCGCCGAGTTCGAGTCGGCGCAGCGTGGCGGGGGGGAGCTCGGCGGTCTCGCCTTCGGCCGAGCGGACGCGCACCGGTGGGGCCCCGGGCGGCGGCGCGTCCTTCGCGGCGTGACGTTTCGCGAGCGCGGGCGTGAGGAGCGTGACGGTCGAACCGGTGTCCACGAGGAAATGGTAGGGGCCGGCGCGGTCCAGTTTGACGTCGACGACGAGCAGGTGGCCGAGTGCCTGGGCCGGCAGGATGATGAGCGGCGAGCCGAGGGTCGTGCGGCCGGGCTGGGGCGGGGCGGGGCGAAAGGGCGTGGACCATGCCGCGCAGCCTCCGAGCAGCAGCGCGGCGCAGGCGGCGAGCGGCGGGAGGTTTTTTTTCATTTTTCCGGCTGGGGGAGAGTGGTGCTCAGGCCGAAGGCCGCGAGGGAGAGCACGGCGCCAGCGATAAAGACGCTGGCCGAACCGAAAACCCAATAGGCGACGCCCGCGACCACGGGCGTGATCGCGCGGGACAGGGAACCGAGCGAGCGGAAGATGCCGAGCACACGACCCTGCTCGGCCGGCGTGCTGTAGAGCGAGATGAGCCCGGTGGTGGAGGGATTGACCAGGCCCGAGCCGACCGCGAGGGCCGCGAGGCCGGCGTAGAGCAGCCACGGTTGCAGCGCGCAGCCGACGCCGACCAAGCCGACCGCGGTGATGATCAGGCCGAGGTTGAGCACGTGGATTTCGCTCATCGTCCGGAGCAGGCGGCGCACAATAAAACCCTGGGTGATGATCGCGCAAACGCCGAGGTAGCCGAGGAGGAAGCCGTTTTGCCGCGCGGTGTAGCCGAAGCGCTCGGCCGCGAGAAAGGTGAGCGACATCTCCATCGCCACGAAGGCGACCGAGAACACAAAGGCGACGAGGTTGGCGCGGCGCACGCCGGGATGCGCGAGGCCAAGGATGGCGGCGAGGGGATTGCGCACCCGCGGATCACGGGCCTCGGCGCGCACGGCCGGGGAGAGCGTCTCGGTGAAACGCAGCGAAATCCAGCCGAAGTTCACGAGGCACAAGGCAAAAGCGATGAGCGCGGGCACGGAGAACGGGTTGACGCCCCAGCGCGCGAGCGACGGATGATGGTCCAGCAGGTTGAAATGAACCGTGAGGGCGCCGAGGGTCGGACCGGTGACGAGCCCGAGGCCGAAGGCGGCGCCGACGATGCCCATCGCGCGCGAGCGTTCCGCGCGGGTGGTGACATCGGCGACGGCGGCGGTGGCGACGGAGATGTTGCCGCTGAACGCGCCGCTGACGACGCGCGAAAGGAGGAAGAGCCAGAACGAGCCGCTGAGAAACCACAGGAGGTAGCCGAGGGCGTTGCCGACGACGGTCAGCAGCAGCACGCCGCGCCGGCCGTGGCGATCGCTGAACGCGCCCCAGAACGGGGCGAACACAAATTGGAGAATGGAGAAGAACGAACTGATCACGCCGCCGAAGAGGACGGCGGCGAAATTATTGTCCTTGCCGAGCGCGTGGGCGAGGGCGTCGAGCTGGGTCAGCAGCCAGCCGAGCGCGCCGGTGTGACCCTCGAGTTTCAGATAGTAACCGAGCAGATCGGGGCCCAGCGGGAAGCCGATCGAAAACCCGATGAGGTCGATGTAGAGCGTGAGAAAGATGACGCCAAGCGAGAGCGGGCGCGAGGACGCAGGGACGGGAGCAGGCAGGGGAGCAGCGACGTTGGACACAGGAGAGCCGGCGACGAAAGCGGGTTCAGTTCCAGACGCCAAGACGCAAAGGGAGTTTCCGTCGAGGTGAGCGCCGCTCAGCCGAGGAGTTCGCGGAGTTTTTGTTCGAGCGCGGTGCGTTTGAAAGGCTTGTGCAGGAACGCGAGGGGACCGGAGCCGCCGGCCTGGCGCTGCATGATGTCGTCGGCGCTGTGGCCGCTGACGATAAGCACGCGCACGTCGGGGCGCAGGGCCCGCAGCGCGATGAGCGTTTCTTCACCGCTGAGCCCGGGCATGAGGAGATCGAGCAGGACCAGATCGAACGAGGCGGGGTTCTCGCGGAATGCCGCGAGGCCGGCGGCGCCGTCGAGGGCGATGAATGGCTCCAGGCCAAAGGACCGAATCATCAGGGCGTTGACGGAGCGCACGAGTTCGTCGTCGTCGATGATGAGGCCGCGGCCGGTGCGCTGCCAGCCGGTGGACGGCGGCGGCTCGGTTTGCGGCGGGAGCGGAGCGCCGCCGGGGACGGGAGGCAGGAGGAGGCGGAAGACGGAGCCATGGCCCGGCGAGCTGACGACGCGGAGCGCGCCCTTGTGGCCGCGCACGGTGCCGATCGCAGCGGAGAGGCCGAGGCCGCGGCCGGTGAATTTCGTGGTGAAGAAGGGATCGAAGATCTTCGCGATGATCTCGGGCGTCATCCCGCTGCCGGTGTCGCGCACTTCGATAAAAACGTAGTCGCCCTCGATCAGTTCGTTCCCGGCGGCGCAGGTGGCGAGCAAGGCATGATCGGCGTGCATGACGCCGGTCGAGAGGGTGATTTCTCCACCGGGTTCGCCGATGGATTCGGCGGCGTTGAGGATCAGGTTCATCACGCTTTGACGGATGAGGGCGGGATCGACGAGCACGGCGGGAAGCTCGGGCTTGAGCACGAGATGCAGCGTGGCGCGACGAACGAGGGCGACCTCGATCAGGGGGCGGAGGGTTTCGACGAGGGCGCTGAGGTCGACCGGCTCCAGCTTGAGGCGACCCATGCCGGCGTAGGCGAGCATCTGCTGGCAGAGGTCGGCGGCGCGGAGCGAAGCGATTTCAATGGAGCGAAGCTGCGGGTCGAAGGGTGAGTCGGCTGGCAGGGCGAGGCGGACGAGGGTGGCGTCGGAGCCGAGCACGGGGCGGTTGCTTTCCAGCGGCTCGGCAAAGCGAATGGGGAAATACTCGGGCCGCGGGCTGGCCCGGACGTCCGTGCCGTCTCGTTGCCGCTGGATGATCTGAAACCCCGGACCAAAATCCTCGGCGCCGGCGCGCTCCCAGTCGGCGCGCTGGGCGGCGGTGACGAGGGGCGCCCATTGGAGGGCGAGGACGCCGGGATGGCGGGCGAGGAGCGCCGCCGCCGCCCGGGCAAATTCCGCGCGGGGGAGGGCGGCGTTCTGCGCGAGGAGCAGCTTCAGGGCGAAGACGCCTTCCTGATAGCCGTCGAGGGTTTCGCGGATGAGAGCGTGGCGCGACTCGACCAGTCGGTCGAGATCCTGGGAACGCTTTCGCTCGACGCGGCTTTGTGTGAAGCGGTAGAGCGCGCCCGAACCGATCACGCCAGCGATGAGCACCAAGGCAATGACAAGGCGCGGGGAGTAGGAGGTGGGCCGAGGGCTGGAGGCGGGTGGCATGGGAAGCCGCGGGCCGATCACGGGCGCCGACAGCTGGGTCAGTGGCGATAGGGAAGCGGAAAACGCGCGGTGAGTGCAAGCACGCGTTGCGTGACGCTGGCGAGGGTCGCGGCTTCAGTGGAGGTGCCGATGGCGACCAGCACGGTGTCGATGCAGTCGGCGATTTCGTCCATATCCCGCTCGACGAGACCGCGTGTCGTGACCGCGGGAGTGCCGAGGCGGATGCCGGAGGCCTGGAACGGCGAGCGCGTCTCAAACGGGACGGTGTTTCGGTTGCAGGTAAGGTGGGCCTTATCGAGTGTCTCCTGGGCGACCTTGCCGGTGAGTGCGGGGAACTTGGCGCGAAGATCGACGAGCATGAGGTGGTTGTCGGTGCCCCCAGAAACGAGCTTGTGGCCACGAGCGGTCATCGCGGCGGCCAGAGCTTTCGCGTTTTTGACGATCTGTCCGCTGTAGACTTTGAATTCGGGTTTGAGGCATTCGCCGAAGCACACGGCCTTGGCGGCGATCGTGTGCATGAGCGGGCCACCCTGACCGCCGGGAAAGACGGCCGAGTCGATGACCTTCGCGTGCGCCGCTTTGCACATGGTCAGACCGCCACGCGGGCCGCGCAGCGTCTTGTGCGTGGTGGTGGTGACAAAATCGGCGTGAGGGAACGGTGAGGGGTGATGCCCCGTGGCGACGAGTCCGGCGATGTGGGCGATGTCGGCGAAGAGCCAGGCCCCGACCGAGCGGGCGATCTCGCCCATGCGCGCAAAGTCGATCACGCGCGAATAGGCGCTGGCGCCGACCGTGATCATCTTGGGCTTTTCGCGGAGCGCGACCACGGCGAGTTCATCGTAATCGATGAGGCCGTTGTCCTCGCGGACGCCGTATTGGCAGAAGTTATAAAGTTTGCCCGAGAAATTGGCCGGATTGCCGTGGGTCAGGTGGCCGCCGTGGCTCAGCGTCATGCCGAGGATCTTGTCCCCCGGTTGGAGCACCGCGGTGTAAACGGCGAAGTTGGCCTGTGAACCGGAATGCGGCTGGACGTTGGCGTGCTCGGCCTGGAAGAGTTTTTTGGCGCGCTCAATGGCGAGGACCTCGACCTTGTCGACCTCCTGGCAGCCGGCATACCAGCGCTTCGCGGGGTAGCCTTCGGCGTATTTGTTCGTGAGCACGCTGCCCTGGGCCTCCATGACGGCCGGGTAGGTAAAATTCTCGGACGCGATGAGCTCGAGATGGCTCTGCTGGCGGGCCAACTCGGCGGAGATGGCCGAGAAAATTTCTGGATCGAGGGTCGAGAGCGGTGCGGCGTTGAGCATGGAAAGGAAAGCCCGAACGCTCAGGCAACGAAGGCAAGACGCAAAGATTTTTTCTCAGGTCTTCGCCGGGAGGTGTGTCTTAATGAACTCGATGAGCGACGGGATGGCCTCGACGAGTTCGTCGCGCGCCGTCTCGTAGAGCCGGAGCGGGCCGCCGTAGGGGTCGCCGATTTCCTTGTCGCCGCGTTGGGGCATGAATTCACGGAAGAGAAAGAGGTTCTTCGGTGGCGGCTGGGCCTGGAGCCGGATCATCGCCCGGTGTGATTCCGTCATGCAGAGCACTAGGACCGCCTCGTCGAGCAGTTCCTGGGTGAGCGGGCGGCTGACATGGCCGGCGATGTTCAGGCCGACCTTTTTCAGCGCGGTGACGGAGTTTTCCGACACGGGATCGCCCCGGCGGGCCGCGACGCCGGCGGAGACGACCTGGAAGGACCGCAGCGGCTCGGGCTGGGCGGCGAGGGCGTGTTGGAGGAGGGCCATGGCCATCGGGCTGCGGCAGATGTTCGCCGTGCAAACGGTGACGATGGTTCCGGAAGAGGTCATCGGTGTGCCGAGGACAGGATACGGTTTCGCGGGAAAGGCAAAAAAGGATTCTGCCCAGGCCTCAAATCTTCTTCAAGGCGAGCAGGGCGCGGTGGAGATGCACCGCCCGCTGGAGGGCGGCGTCAAGCAGCGGGGGTGAGGGCGGCGGAATTGCGGATGTTCCGGCGCTGGACCGCGAGGGATGGCTCGGCGACGCGACCGCCCCCAGCGTCTCCGTCGGTTGCTCCTTAACGAGGCTGGCCTCGTCGTGGCGCGGTTTGCCGGAATTTTCGGTGAGAAGGGACTCGACGGACGCTCCCTGCTCAAGGGCGTCGTAAGCGCGGCGCTCGGCCTCGGCGGCAATTTTCAGCGCGAGAGCTGGAGTGAACCCGGGAGCCGTGCCGCCAATCGTGATCACGTGGGTGTCGCGTTCAGGCTCGGCCGTCGACGCCAGCAGCGCGGGACTGGTGTCGGCGTTGGCGAGGATAAAAACCGGCGCGTGCGCCGTGGCGTGAAAGCGGAGCCAGGCGGCCAAGGCGGCCGCGGCGTCGGCGTCGCCCCGGACGTAGCGAAGGTCGAGCACGCACGGTTGTTTGCGGGTGGATTCTGCGGTGGGCAGGTCGGCGGGCAACTGGTGGACGCGGTGGTAGGCGAGGCCCTGGCCGAGATCGCGGTCGAGGGAGGCGGCACGGGCGAACCCGGAGAGAACGAGAATGAAGCACGAGAACGATTTCTTCATTGGCGGTGGAGCTGGCGGGCGCCGATGTCGCGGCGGAAATATTTGGCCGCGCAGGTAATTTGATCGCAGGCGGCGTAGGCGCGGTCGGCGGCGGCGCGGAGCGTCGGCGCGAGGGCGGTGACGCCGAGCACGCGACCGCCGTTCGTCACGATTTGGCCGGAGGAATTTTTCGCGGTGCCCGCGTGATAGACGAAGGTCGAGGGCGGGAGGGTGGCGGCGGGAGGGAAGGCGATCACGTCGCCCTTGGGATAGGCGTCGGGATAGCCGCGCGCGGCGATGACCACGCAGAGGGCGGCCTCGGGTTTCACGGCCAGCGTGATGGTGGTGAGCTCGCCGCGGGCGGCGGCCCAGAGGAGCGCGAGGACATCGGTCGCGAGGCGCGGGAGGACGACCTGCGTCTCGGGATCGCCGAAGCGCGTGTTGTATTCGAGCACGCTCGGGCCGGTGGGTGTGAGCATGATACCGATGAAAAGCGTGCCGCGAAACTCGATGCCTTCGGCCGCGATGGCGTCGACGGAAGGGCGGACGATCTCGCGGTCGATGCGTTCGAGGAGCGCGGGCGTGACCACCTCGGCGGGCGAGTAGGCGCCCATGCCGCCGGTGTTCGGGCCGGTGTCACCGTCGCCGATCCGTTTGTGATCCTGGGAAGTCGGGAGCGTGACATAATCGCGGCCCGACACGACGACGAGCAGCGAGGTCTCTTCGCCATAGAGGCAGTCTTCGATGAGAACCTGATGGCCGGCGGAGCCGAACTTTCCGCCGTCGAGCATGGCGCGGACGGCGGCCTCGGCTTCGGTGAGCGTCTGGGCGACGACGACACCTTTGCCGGCGGCGAGGCCGTCGGCCTTGATCACGATCGGAATCGGCCGCGTGCGCAAATAGGCGAGAGCGGGTGCGACCTCGCTGAAGCAGCCGGCCGCCGCCGTCGGAATTTTGTATTTCAGGAGGAGCTGTTTGGTGAATATTTTGGACGCTTCGAGCCGCGCGCCGACGGCTTTGGGGCCGTAGGCGGGGATGCCGATTTTCTCGAGCTGATCGACGAGGCCAAGCGAGAGTGGCACTTCGGGACCGACGACGACGAACTCGATCTGCTCGCGCTGGGCGAGGGCGAGGAGGCCGGCGATGTCGTCGGCGGCGACGGAACAGCAGGCGACGTCTTGGGCGATGCCGGCATTACCGGGAGCGCAGACGACACGCGGTTTAGCAGGCGACTGGAGCAGCGCGCGAACGAGCGCGTGTTCGCGGCCTCCGGAGCCGACGACGAGGATGGAGCAGGGAAGCTTCATGGAGGAGACGCGGGAGTTCGCCGATGACGCCAGTAACCGGGCTTGCGGGCGGCCTGCATCACGGCCCAGATCACGATTCGATCATTGAGCAATTCGTGGTAATCGAGGAACGGAAATTTGTGGATGAGCTGTTTGCGGACGCCGTCACGCTCGGCCACGCCGGATTCTGGAAATTGGCCCGCCCGGGAGACGGCCGACATCACCGCCGCGTGGAACCGCGGGCCAAAGCCGGAGCGCTGCATTTCGTAGAAGCGGATTTCGGCCTCGAGCTCGGTTGGTGCTTCAGCGTGGAACGCGGGTGATTTCATTCAGCAACCGCTGGATGCTGCGTTCCACGACATCGCCGGAAATCAACTGGACCTTCCCCGAAAGCACCTCCGCGCGCCGCCGCATGACTTCGGTCATTTGCGCCTCATGAATTTCGGCCGGAACGTCCGCAGCCAAACTCGCGATGAGCTTGTCGGCGAGGTCGGCCTTGGTCTCGGTCGGCAGCGCGAGGACTGCCTCGGAGAGTTCGGCGAAAGACGACGGCATGATGGAACGCTAGCGAACGCGGACCGGTTGGCCAGTTTTGTTTACAGCACCTGCAGTTTTTTGCGGTAGAAGGCCACCACCTCGTCGGGATCGTCGGTGAACAGCATGTAGTCGGCCATCCAGGCGGGGGCGCGCTTGCTGCGGATCATCTCGTGGATCTGGTGGCGGAGGTCGCCCCAGAATTTGGCGTTGCAGAAAATGTAGGGCACGCGCGGGCGGATGCCGAGCTTGAGGTTGCACAGCTCGATGCCGATTTCCTCGAGGGTGCCGACGCCCCCGACGTTGAAGATGCAAAAATCCGCGGCCTCGAACCATTTTTGCCGGAAGTGGCGCGACGATTCCTGAAACGTGTTGAAGAAATCCACGCCGAGCTCGGGCGGCTGCGCCTCGAGTTCGAGGAAGCACGCGCCGGTGAGCGCGCCCTTGCCGCGGGCCTGGTCGGTCGCGAGGCGCATCACGCCGCCGCCGCCGCCGGTGAGCACCCCGAGGTTGTGGCCGATAAAACTGGTGAGCTTGTCGACCAGCGTCGAGATGCGCTCGGTGTCGGCCTGATCGAGGCCGTGGGCGGAGCCGTAGAAGGCGAGGATGGTGGCCTCATGGAAACGGCGGGCCATCTCTTCCTTCACGAAGAAGCCGTGCTCCTTCTTGTAAACGTGCGTGTAGAGTTCCTTCGTGAGTTCATCGAACCAGTGGACCTGGAGGCCGATGTTGTCGAACATGTCGAGGCGCGAGTGGGCGTTGCTCGAGAAGAAATACCCGTGGGTCCGCGATGGCTTGCGGAACACCAGGCGTTTCAGCTTCACGTCGCCGAGGCGCGTCATGAGCTCGATATTTTCGAGCAGATTGGGGAAGTAATCCATGACGAGCGTGTCGGCGCCGTCCGGGGCCGCGTCGAGCGCCTGGATCATGGTGCGGCTGCCGACCGGGCAGGCGTCGTTCTCGAGGATTTTTTTCAGATCCTCATTGGCGCGCACGAGCACGCTGCGGTTGTCGGTGGTGGCGCTCTGGCCGCGGACGACGATGCGGGTCTTGGGGCGGGCTTCGGCGGTGTCGCGCGCGGGGTTGTGGTCGAGGCAGTGGAACACGCCGCTGGCCGTCGCCAGGAGGCGCTGGCGCTTCTTCGCGAGCGCCTTGAACTCGGGATCGCTGGCCTCGGGCGCCCGATAGACGTCGACGGACACGACGGGATTCACCACGGGCTGGTCGCCGGTGTTGTAGATCTCGAGCATGATGTTCGTGCCGAAAGTCTTGATCGGATCGAGCAGGATGGCGCTGGTGTGGATGCCGAAATTGCCGGCCCCGGGGTTGAGCACGACAAAGTGCTCCTTCAGATACATCGAGCAGCTCGTGAGCATGCCGGAGCGCGGCGGGATGGTGAGAGGCGACGAGTCGTGGCGGATCTGGACTTGATCGAGGTAATTGCGGCCGGCATTGCCGCTGACGACGCGTTCGAAGTTCAGCCGCTGCAGCTTCGGGCTGAGCGTGTAGCTCACCTGGTGGGGGGTGAGAAAAACGCTGCCGCGGCTGTCGATGCTGATCGTGTTCGGCAGCTTGAGGCGGTTCTCTTTGATGGCGTCCCAAATTTCCGCGGAATTGAGTTTGGCGGCGGCGGGGGCGTGGAAAAGGCGGCCGATGGGTGAGCCGACCCGGAGAAGTTTTTTCCAATAGGGTGCGTTGGGGAAGGTCAGGTCGTAAATGAAGGCGTCGGCGTCGAGCTCGATCCGGTTGCCCTCCACGCGGGGCGTGCCGTGGGTGAGCATCTCGATGCCGATCCGCGCCATCGAGCTGCGCTCGGTGAACTTGAGCGTGGCGAGGTGGGTCTTAAGGAAGTCGAATTCCAGCGGGTGGCGCGGCCAGAAGGCGAGGGTGAGCGCCACGGTGCGCTCATCCTTGTTTTTGACGGAGAGGATTTGGCCATCCTGGCTGGTCCAGAATTGTTCAGGGTTCATTTTTGGGACGGGAAGGAATGAGTGCTCCGGCCGTGTGAGACAAGAGGCGAGTGAGCGTGCCAGTGAGGGTGCGGGCGCGATGGTGGCGGGGCGCGTGAAATTGCCTTCTGCCTTTCCCCTTCACTTTCACTTTCCCTCCAAATTGGTTGCTTTCGGCCCGATGCGCTGGCACATCCGTCAACTTTTATGGCACAAATCACCGGCGGCGGTGACTCTCCGCCGGCCCACTCTCAACCCATGAAACTGAAATATATCCTCACGATTTCCCTGCTCGCCGCCGGCTTGACCGCGGTGCGCGCCCAGGAAGTCAAACTCAACATCCCCGGCCAAACGCCTTCCGCCGCGCCCGCCGCGCCCGCGGTGGTTTACCCCGATGCGCAACTCGTCGAGGAATTCGGCTGGTTCATGGGCAAGCGCGTCGGCCTCACCGAGCTCGCGTTCACCAAGACGGAGGTGGAAGCCTTTCTGAAGGGCATTGCGACGGCCGCCAGCGGCAAGGATTCGCCCTACGAGCTCGAGAAAATCGGGCCGGCGATGGACGAGTTCATGCAGAAAAAGCAGGCGGCCTATCTCGGCAAGATGAAGTCGCAGAGCCTGGCGGCGAGCAACGCGTTCTTCACGAAACTCAAGGAGAACAAGAGCATCGTCGAGCTCCCCAGCGGCCTGCGCTATGAAATTGTGAAGCCGGGCGAGGGCGCCTTTCCGAAGGCGACCGAGACCGTGAAGGTGCACTACACCGGCACCCTGATCGACGGCACGGTCTTCGACAGTTCCGTGCAACGGGGTGAGCCCGCCGAGTTCCCGCTGGACGGCGTGATTCCCGGCTGGACCGAGGGCATTCAAAAAATCAACAAGGGCGGTAAGCTCAAACTCTACATCCCGCCGCAGCTCGCCTACGGTGACGATGGCAAGGGCGGCATTCCGCCGAGTTCGACGCTCATCTTCGAGGTCGAGTTGCTCGACATCAAGGCGACGCCGGCGGCCGCCGCGATGCCCGTGGCACCGGGCGCGAAGTAAACGCGCGCCGAGTGCGGCGTTTAGCGGGGCGGGTCGCTGACCCGCCCTTTTTCGTTTTTGGTTTCCGCCCTGAAGGCGTGTCACAGACCCGCCCTGCTGGTTTTGGCGTCCGCCAGAAACGCCGCGATGTCGGCGTTCGATGTTTCCCACGAGCACATCAACCGGTAGCCGTGGTCGCCGATAAATTTGTAGAAATGCCAGCCGCGCGCCTCGAGTGCGCTCACGGTCGTCGGCGTTAGCTCGACGAACACGCCGTTCGCCTCGACGGGCGCGACCAGCTGGCAACCGATCGCCCGCAAACCGACCGCGAGTTGTTGGGCCGCCGCATTCGCGTGCGCGGCGTGCCGCAGCCAGGCGCCGTCGCGCAGCACGGCCGCCCACTGCGCGCTGGCGAAGCGCATCTTCGACGCGAGCTGACCGGACTGCTTGACGCGATAGTCGAACTCACGCGCGAGCTCCCGGTTGAAAAACACGACGGCCTCGGTGCCGAGCAATCCGTTCTTCGTGCCGCCGAAGCACAGCGCGTCGACGCCGGCGCGCCACGTGAGATCTGCCGGTGTGCAGCCGGCGCGGTCGCGGAGCGCGGCCGCGGCGTTGGCGAAACGCGCACCGTCCACCTGCACGACGAGTCCGCGCGCGTGCGCCCAATCGGTCAGCGCGCGCAATTCGTCCGGGGTGTAAACGGTGCCGAGTTCGGTGGCTTGCGTGAGCGAGAGCGCGCGGATTTTTGGGAAATGCACGCCGTGACCCCGGTGCATCGCCGGTTCGAGGTCGGCGGGGCACAGTTTCGCCAGCGGCGAGTCGATCGGCAGCACCTTGCTCCCGCCGGTGAAGAATTCCGGCGCGCCGCACTCGTCGGTGTCCACGTGCGACATCGCGTGGCAGAGGATGCCGTGGTGCCGCTGGCAAATTGCCGCGAGGGCGAGGGCGTTGGCGGCGGTGCCGTTGAAGACGAAAAACACTTCGCAGTCGGTCTCGAACGTGTCGCGAAACCGCGCCTTCGCTGCCGCCGTGGACGCATCGTCGCCGTAGCTCGGCACGCGGCCGGCGTTGGCTGCGGCGAGCGCGGCGAGTGCCTCGGGACAGACACCGGCGGTGTTGTCGGAGGCGAAGGCGTAGTTGGGGCGGGGCAAGGACACAGCGCGCGAGGCTGATGCGGTGGCTCTGCTTTGAACAGCGAGAAGTGACGACTTGCCTCGCGAAGTCGCGGCGCTCCGTTGCCGACATGTTCATCGACGCGATCAGACAATTAAATCACGCGGTGCCGTTTCGCCCCTACAAGCTGCGGCTCACCAGCGGTGCGGTGCATCGGGTGCCGCACCCGGACTTGCTGCGGAACATCGAGCCGTTCGATGGCCTCTTCGATTTCTTGCCCGCTGCTCATCCGAGAGGAGGAAGCCCAAGATGCGGCCCGAGGTAAACGCTTTCCGCGTCCGCGTGGAGAGCCGGGCTTCCGTCATGGCCTCCGGTGGATTTCGCTACCACGTCGTTCCCCGCCATGAAACGTCCGCCGCTTCCTCGGTGCGGAGCGAGGTGCCAAACGCCGCTCTTGCGGTGCTTCTGCGAGCGATGCTTGCTTGGGGCGCACGCGATGAACGCCACGGACGTCAACCTCTACCTCGTCGGTTTCATGGGCACGGGCAAGAGCACCGTGGGCCGGGCGGTCGCGCACCGGCTCGGCTTTGGGGTGCTCGACAGCGACCACGCGATCGAACGGCAGCGCGGCAAGACGATCCCGGAAATCTTCGCGGCCGAGGGCGAACCGGCGTTTCGCGCGATGGAGCGGGAATTCCTTGAGCGCGGGCATCCGGCGGAGCGCACGGTGATCGCGTGTGGTGGCGGCCTCGTGGTGCAACCTGGAATGCTGGCGTTGTTGAAGAGCAAGGGCGTGGTGGTGTGCCTCCACGCGTCGCTGGCGACGATCCTCGCCCGCACCTCGCGCCACCAACACCGGCCGCTACTCGTGGCCGAAAATCCCGAGGAACGCGTCCGCACCCTCTACGCGCAGCGCGAGCCGATCTATAAAAATTCGGGCACGGTGATCCTGACCGACGGGCGGCCGCTGGGCGACATCGTGGCCCACGTGATGCGGTCGTGGCGGCGCGACGCGATGGACTTTGTGCGAAAGGCCGGCTGATGGACGCGCGCCACGCGGAGTTGCGGCAGCGGCTGGCGGCGCTGGGCTTTGACGACGTGCGCTTCGCCGCGCTCACGCCGTCGCCGGGCGGTGGTCTGCGCGAGTGGCTCGCGAGTGGACATCAGGCAGACATGCAGTGGATGGAACGCACCGCAGAAAAGCGGCTCGACCCGCAACTGGTTCTGCCGGGTGCGAAATCAGTCATCATGCTCGGAGTGAACTACTGGTCCGACAAATTTCGCCATCCGCCTTCGGCCATCGGCCATCCCCGCTGGGCGCGCTACGCATTGCACGAGGATTACCACGACACGATCAAGCCGGGGCTGGCGGTGGCCGGAGGCGTGCTCGAGGAGATTTTCGGCGTGAGGGGCACGGACTACCGCTACTACGTCGACACCGGGCCGGTGCTGGAACGCGAGTGGGCGGCGCGCGCGGGAATCGGTTTCGTCGGGAAGAATGCGATGATGATTTCGCGGCGGCACGGGAACTGGCTGTTGCTCGCGGCGATTTTCACGAAGATCGAGCTGACCACGGATGAGCCGATTCGGAAGAAATTCAGAAACCAGGAAGCCGGGAAGGGACCGGGCGTCGGGCTCCTGTGCGGCAAATGCACGCGCTGCCTCGACGCGTGCCCGACGGAGGCGTTTCCGCGGCCGGGCGTCGTCGACTCCCGGCGGTGCATTTCCTACCAGACGATCGAAAACAAGGGCATCATCCCGCGCGAGCTGCGCCCGGGCATTGGGAATCGCATCTACGGTTGCGACGTATGCCTGGAGGTTTGTCCATGGAACCGGTTCGCGCGCGAGGGCCGGCGGCTGCTCGTGGCCGCGCGCGGAGAAATCGCGGAGCTGACGCTGCGGGAAATCCTGGAGCTGACGCCGGTGCGCTTCGCGGAAATATTCCGACGCACCCCGATCAAGCGATTGAAGTTGGCCGGGCTGCTGCGCAACGCGTGCATCGTCGCGGGAAATTCTGGCGACGCGACCCGATTGCCGCAGCTCGTGCGACTGGCGACGATGCACGCGTCGGCACTCGTGCGGGCGCACGCGGTGTGGGCGGTGTTCCGGCTTGGGGGTGGCGCACAGCTTGCGCCGGCGCGCGCGGTGGAAATGAACGGCGACGTGCTCGCGGAATACGTGGCGGGGTAGGGCGGGGTCTTTGACCTGCCCTTTCACCCGTGGAACAGGCGAAAAGAGGGCGGGTTAAAGCCCCCGCTCGACGCCCTGCGACGGAAACATTTCGCTCATCTTTGCGACAAAAGCCGCGGGCGGGCGCGTGGGCTGGCCTTTCGTGTCGCAAAAGGCGTGGGCGCTGTGGCCGGTGGCTAGGAGTTCTTCGCCGCGGAAAATTTCATACTCGATGCGGATGCGCAGGAGTGGCTTTTCGCGGATGGTGGCGACCACGGTGAGCGTGTCGTCGTAGAGCGCGGGGCAGATAAATTTTGCCGCGACTTCGAGCACCGGGATGCGGTAGCCGTCGGTTTCGAGTTGGCGATAGGGAAAACCCTGCTCGCGGAGGAGCTGCGTGCGGGCGACCTCAAACCACGGGAGATAATTTCCATGATAGACGATGCCCATCATGTCCGTCTCGGCATAGCGGACGGTGACTTGCGCGCGGGATTGGATCATGCGTCGGCGCCGACGGGACGAAAGAGCGCCTCGGCGGATTCTTTCCAGCAGTTGCGCGTGGCCCATTCGCGGCCGGCGCTGCCGAGCTGCCGGCGGAGCGGTTCGTCGTGGATGAGCTTTTCGAAAGCGGCGGCGAGTTGCGCGGGGCGGTGCGGCGGGACGAGCAGGCCGGTGATGCCCTCCATGACGGCTTCCGACACGCCGCCGACGTCGTGCGCCACGACGGGCAGGCCGTGCGCGGCGGCTTCGAGGTAGACGAGACCGAAACCCTCGATGCTGTTGCCGTGGTTGATGCTCGTCATCGCAAAGATGTCGGCGCGGTCGTAGATTTCGGAGAGCTCGTCGTCGGGCAGATTGCCGAAAAACCGGACGGCGAGGTCGGGCTGCGCGGCGGCGGTGGTGCGGAGGGTTTCCTCGTAGTGGCCCTTGCTCTGACCGCCGACGATCCAGTATTCGATCCGGGTGCGGACGTCGGGGGCGAGCGTCTGCAGTGCCTGCAGGGTGAGGAGCTGGCCCTTGCGCGGGTGGAGGCGGCCGACGGTCAGGACGACGATTTTCTTTTTCGGCTGGACCGGCTTCGGCGGCACGACGGCGAAGTCGGAGCGGAGTGCACCCGGCGTGAGAAAGATTTTTTCCGCGGCCGCGGGAAAATGCTCGAGCAGGAGTTCCTGCGTGTAGTTGGTCAGCGTGCTGATGCGCGTGGCGCGGCGGATGAGCTGGCCGGCGAGCCAGCGCCGGAGCGGGCTGCGGGCAAACTTGAGGATCTCGGAACCGTGAAACGTGAGCACGAGCCGGCGGGGGCGGAAGGCTTGGAAGAATTGGAGTAGCATCATCGTCATCATCGGCCCGGGCTCGGGCAGATAGACCGTCGCATGGCGGAGCTCACGGCGGTGGCGGACGAGTTGGCGGGCGAGCTGGATCTGGCACCAGAGGTCGTGGGTGCCTTTCAGCGGGAGCCGGCGGAGGCGGAAGGGCCAGTCGGCTTTTTCGGAGGAAGGAGGGGCCGATTGCGCCCAGACCTCGACGTCGTAGCCGAGGCTGGCAGTGGCGCGGGCGATCTCTTCGGTAAACGTGGCAATGCCACCGCGCACCGGGTAAAACTCGTGAGTGATGAGAAAGACGGGCCGGGCGCCCTCGGCGATGGCGGGAGGGCTCATGCGCAGAGCGTGGGGTGGTGAGGAGCGCGTGGCATGGGTCGGCGGAGGGTTGAGGGTGGCGACAGTTGGCCGGCTGGCAAGCATGGTGATGAGGGCAGCTGCACGCCGAAACTGCTGAGGTCCGGGAACCTAGGCCGATGCACGCCGACCAGCGGAAGCAGCCGAGAAATTGGGTTTACTTTCAATGGCTCCGTAACATACAAAGGCCGAACCATGCCAGATTCCGCTCAATCCAGTTCGGGCACCGGTAAGCCGATTCCTCCGTCCTCCAAGCCATTTGCGCCGGAAGACGAGGCCGCCCTGCGCGAGGCCCTGAAGCGCTGCTCGCCGTCGAGTTTTGAGGCGGCGGTGCAGTTCCGCAAGACGGGAAATGCTGAGCATGTCCCGGCTGTGGTGATCGGCGTGATTGAGCGCTTCGTCGAGCCCGACCTGCGCATGAAGTTGAAAGATGCCGACGACGACCTGCGGCTCATCGAGGATCTGGGCATCGACTCGCTGACGATGATGGAAATCGTCATTCTGGTGGAGGATGTGCTCCAGATGACCATCAACAACGACGAGCTGCGCAACCTCCGGACCGTCGGCGACGTGAAGACCTTCATCGACTGCAAAATCCGTGGCCTGACGCTACCGAAGCCGACGAAATTCCTCCCCATCGAGCACATCGGCGCGGTCATGCCGATCCAGCCGCCCTTCCTTTTCCTCAACGAGGCCTCGGTCAGCTCGACCGCCGCCAACGGCAAATACAAGATCACCGGTCAGGAATTTTTCCTGCAGGGTCACTTCAAGGACAACCCCGTGATGCCCGCCTCGATCATGCTGGAGGCGCTCGGCCAGCTGGCGGTGCTCTATCTGCTCGAAGGCCACATCCCGGAGCCGGGCAAGGCCGTCAACGCCACCCAGATTTTCTTCACCGGCTGCGAAGGCGTGCGCGCCCATCGGGTGTGCAAACCCGGCGATATCCTGACGCTTTCGATCAAACCGAAGCGCAATAAGATGCCGCTGGCGACGTTTGAAGGCTCAATCCGGGTCGGGCAGGAAAAGGCGGTCATCGCCGAGGAAATCTCGCTGATCTTCGCCTACGCCGACGCCGTCAACCTGCCCGTGCCCATCAGCGCGGGCGTGCCCGAAAGCGCCGTCAACGGCATCGCGGCCCCGGCCGGCACGCCGCTGCGCGCTGCGATCAACTCCTGAGTCACCGCGCCGGTTCGCCGGCCGGTTGATTTAACGGCGGCCCGCCCGGCCGCCGTTTTTTATTTGGGCGGATCATCCTCCCGCGTTGACGCGTTGCGCCAACCGCCTTCACTAGGTTCCCTTGATGGCGCACGTCTGCCCCGCGGACGTCCCTATCGCCTCCGCCACTCACACCGCATGCCCAGAGTTTTCATCACCGGTCTCGGATTCGTCACCAGCATTGGCAACGACGCAGGCACGGTCACGCGAAACCTCCGCGATCTGCGCCACGGCTTTGAGCTTTATCCGCCGTTCCAAAAGCCCGACATCCCCGTCAAGCTCGTCGGCACGATCAAGGAGTTTGCCGCCGACTCGACCGACCCCGAGGACTGGACCTTTCCCGCGCGCTACAAGATCAAACGCGAACTGCTCCGTTCGATGGCGCCCAACGGCCTGTTCGCCCACTGCGCCATGTTGCAGGCCATCGACGATGCGCGCCTCACCGAGCCAGACTGCTCCAATCCTCTCACCGGCCTTTACGCGGCTTCGGGCGGTTCGCCGATGCTCACGAACTACCACCACGAGCGCCTCCAGAAAGTCGGCGTCATGCGCTGCTCGCCGCTCGGCATCGTCTCCGCGATTGTCGGCACCCTGAATTTCAACCTCGTCGCCGCCTTCAAGATCCAAGGTGTTTCGTGCGGTTTCTCGTCCGCCTGCGCTTCGTCGGCGCACGCGCTGGGCTACGCTTTCGACGACATCGTGCTCGGCCGCCAGAAACGCGTGTTCGTCGTCGGGGGTGAGGACGGCAATACCGACGCCATCCTGCCCTTCGCCGGCATGCGGACCCTCTCGTTGCAAACCGATCCCACCCTGGCGTCGCGCCCCTTCGATGCGGCGCGCGATGGTTTTGTCGGCACCGGTGGCGCGACCGTGCTCGTCCTCGAGAGTGAGGCCGAAGTCGTCCGCCGCGGCGTGCAGCCTTACGCGGAGTTTCTTGGCTGGGGCCAGGCCTCCGACGGCTGGAACGTCGCCATCTCGCATCCCGAAGGCAGCGGTTCCGCCGCGGCGATGAACCTCGCACTCCGCGCGGCCAAGATCGCCCCGGAGCAGGTCGACTACGTCAACGCCCACGCGACCTCGACCCTCATCGGCGATATCTCCGAGGCGCGGGCCTTACGCGCCGTCTTCAAGGATTCCAGCACGCGCCCTGCCATCAGCAGCACAAAGGCGCTTACCGGCCACGGTCTTTCGCTCGCCGGCGCGATGGAGAGCGGCTTCTGCGCGCTGGCGCTGCGCGAAGGCTTCATGCCCGGCAACGCTCATCTTACCCAAATCGATCCGGAGTGCGGCGGCCTCAACATCCTCCGCGTCACCGCGCCCACGCCACCGCAGGTCGTCATCAAGAACAGCAGCGGCTTCGGCGGCGCCAACGTCGCCCTGGTTTTCCAACGCGCATGAGGGCGCGGGTCTCCGATCTCCACCGCACCGCGTTCGTCACCGGCGCGAGCACCGGCCTGGGTCGCGCGTTTGCCGAAATGCTCTTGGTCGATGGCGTCAGCGTGTGGGGCACCTCGCGCGAGGTCGCCCGGCTCGAGTCCCTCACCAGCCGGCACCCGTCGCATTTTACGCCGATTGCCCTCGACCTTCGCCGTGGGGCTCACGCCGAAGCGGTGTTTCGCGAGGCCGCGGCTGCTGCCGGTGGCTTCGACCTGGTCATCAACAATGCCGGCTACGGGGTCTTCACGGAGTTTACCGCCGTCGAATTTTCTGTCTGGCAGGAGCAACTCGAAGTGATGCTCGTCAACACCGCGCGCCTGTCTCATGCCGCACTCCGCGAGCTGCTCGCGCGGCCCGCCGACCTGCGGCGCGGCGCGCTCGTCAATATCTCATCGCTCGCCGCCGAATTTCCCCTGCCCTTTCAGAGCGCCTACAATATCGCGAAGTCCGGCCTCTCCGCGCTCAACGAAAGCCTCATGCTTGAGACCGCCGGCACTGGAGTCGTCATCCTCGACTTCCGCCCTGGCGATTATCGCACCGACTTCGAAGGCGCCGTGCTCCGCCCGCCCGGCGGCGACGCCCCCCGCCTGGCGCGCGCGTGGTCCGCTTTCGCGTCGATGATGCGCGGCGGCCCCGCGCCCGCGCACGCCGCCGCGGCGCTGCGCCGTGCGCTGCTGAGAAACCGCAGTGGCACGGTCCGCACCGGTCGTTTTTTCCAAGCCGTGCTCGCGCCCTTCCTTGCCCGCTTCGGCTCGCTCGGGCTCAAGCGCCGCATCCAGGCGCGCTACTTCGACGCCGCCTGACCGCCCAGCATGTCCAAACTTCGCATCCTCGTTCTCACGTCCAGCACTGGTGGCGGCCATGACGCCCGCGCGGAGGCGTTTGCCGAGTGGTGCTTCCAGCTTTACCGCCACGACGTCGATGTGCGCATCGAGCAGATGCTCGAGAAATCCTCCGTCGTGAACCGGACCGGCGTGCGCCTCTACAACCGCATCCAGCGCGGCGCGCCCTGGGTGCACAAACTTTTCTACGCGCTCATCGAGCTCCTTAGCTACCTCAACCGCCGCGACGTCACCTTCGGGTCCGGCTATTACCTCGCCGTGATCCGGGATTATAAACCCCATCTCGTCTTCAGCGTTCACGATTGTCTCAACCGCGGCTATTTTCAGGCCGCGCGGGCCATTCTCGGCGCTGACCAGGTCCGCTGCGCCACCTACTGCGGCGAGTTTTCCGGCGGCTGGGGTTACTCGCGCAACTGGCTCGAGCCCTCCGTCGATCTCTACATTTCGCGCACGCCCACGGCCCGCGACTACGCGGTGCAGCGCGGCATCTCGGCGAATAAATCCCGCGTGCGCGGCACGCTGATGCAGCCCCGCGCGCACCTCGAGGTGCTCAGCCCGGTGGACCGCCGCGTTTTTCTCGACAAGCGCCTCGGCCTCGACGCCGACCGCTTCACCGTCTTTCTCGCCACTGGTGGCAACGGCGCCAACAACCACTTCGATCTCCTCCCCGCGCTGCTGGCGCACGCGTCCCGCGTCCAAGCGGTGATCATCTGCGGAAAAAACAAACAAACCTACAACGACCTCATCCATTGGCGCGCGCTGCACCCTGAGTTCAACTGCCACATCGAGGGCTACTCCGACATCATCCACCTCTACTTGCAGGTGAGCGATGCCATCGTCACGCGCGGCGGCACCACCACCTGCGCGAAGGCCCTGCACTTCAAGTGTCCGATCATTTTCAACGCCTTCGGTGGGATCATGCCCCAGGAGGAGCTCACGTGGAAATTTTTCCGCAATGGTGCCGCCTGCGAGAAAATCGAAAACGCCGCCGACTTCGCGCACCTGGTCGACACCTGGATGGCCGACCCTGGCGCCTACGCCCGCGTCCGCGAGAATTTGTTGAAGCTGCGCTACGAGGAAGACCCGACGATCCTCATCGACGAGCTTGTTGCCCTCGGCAACGAAGTCGTCGGGGCCAAACTCAAGCGCCGCGTCTTTCCGCCGGCGAACGGGTCCGGGCACAAAGCCGGCTGAGTCTTGGTTGGCCCGGGCTGGAAACCGTGGCGACCGCGTCTTCCGCGTTGCCGGGCGTGGTGCGAACCCCACACTGGCGCGACCTTGTCGAACGCCGCGCCTGTCATCGCCTACCTCTTTACCACGTTTCCGAAAAGCACGGAGACGTTTCTCCAGCGTGAAATCATCGCGATGCGCGCGAAGGGGGTGAACCTCCGGCTCTACTCGCTTTGGGGCGGCGGCGGCTCGTTTCGCGGAGTGCCGGTCGCTCATTTCAATAAATGGCGTCTGCTCACGCTGTTTTGGCTGATCCCTTTTGAGTCGTGGCGCCGGCCCGAGGTGCTGCGCCAGCTCTTGCGCGGGCTCGCGACGCGCCGGGCGCCGTCGTGGTTGAATTTTTGGGAAAACATGCTCGGAGCGGGTTTTGCGTGTCTCTTTGCCCGCGCCTTTCGGAAGCATCCGCCGGCCCTCATTCACGGAGCGTGGGGCGGGGCGCCAGCCACCGCGGCGTGGCTGCTCTGGCGCATCGACGGCCATCGCTTCAGCGCCGCCGCCCACGCCTACGATATCTACGAGCACGGCGGCGACTGGTGGCTGAACGACAAGCTCGAACACGCCGCGTTCATCCACACCTCGACCGAAATGGGCCGCCGCGCGCTCGTCGCCCGCGGACTCGCCGCGGACAAAATCTGCTGCATCCGGCGGGGCCTCGATCGGCTGCCGGCGCTGAAACCGCTCCGCGCTGCGCGCTCGCCGCTGCACTTGGTGTGCGTCGCGCGGCTCGTCGAGAAGAAAGGCCTCGACCACCAGCTCCGGATCTACGCCGCGTTGCGCACCGCGGGCGTGCCCTTCGAGGCCCGCATTGTGGGGGAGGGGCCCCTGCTGCCCGCCCTCGAAAAACTCGCCGGCCATCTTGGCATCGCGGCGAGCGTGACCTTCACCGGTCATTTGCCGCAGCACGAAGTCTGGAGCCAGCTCGCGTGGGCGGACGTGCTGTTGCACACCGGCGTCATCGCCGCGAGCGGGGACCGCGACGGCCTGCCCAATGTCATCCCTGAGGCCATGTCCGTCGGCGTGCTCGTCGTCACGTCACCCGCCGCCGCGACGACCGAGGCCATTACGTCGGGCGTGACGGGTCTGCTGGCTCCCGTCGACGCCTCCGCCGACTGGGTCGCCGCGTTGCGCCGCCTCTCGACTGACGATGTTTATTGCGAAAAACTCCGCCGCGCGGCCCGCCACTGGGTGGAGGAGAATTTCGATGCGCACAGAAATGCCGCGCGGGTCTTCGCCCAGTTCCACCGGGCCATCGCGCCATGATTTTTTTTGATGTGACCAAGGC
Organism: Opitutus sp.; assembly: GCA_009695305.1. GTDB lineage: Bacteria > Verrucomicrobiota > Verrucomicrobiia > Opitutales > Opitutaceae > SIBG01. The sequence goes on from SIBG01000020.1 coordinate 36,044, forward strand.
CGGCGCTGCCGGACACCGCTCGGGCCTGATGCGCGTGAGTGCGCGGCTCGCGGATGGCCTCGGACCGGCGGCGACCGAAGTGCGCTGGCCGGCGTGGAATCGCGTGGTGCGACCCGCCGACTGGTTTTTGACCGGTGAACTTTTTTCGGAGGAGGAGCGCCCGGGCTTTACCGCCTTTCTTGCAACGCGCCCGTGCCGCCTCGCCGCAATTTTCCACGACGCGATTCCCCTCAAGCATCCGCAGATCACGTGGCCGCAGAGCGTGGCGCGGCATCCGGGTTACCTGAAGCTGCTCGCGCGCTTCGATCGCGTGTGGGCGGTGTCGGCGACGAGTCGTGACGAGTTGACTGGCTTCTGGCGTTGGCAGGGCGTGGCGAATCCTCCGCCGGTCGCAGTTCTCGCGCTCGGCGCGGATTTCAATTCCGCCCCTCGGATCGCGTCGGTCGCGCCACGCTCGGCCCTCAACCCTCAACTCCTCTGCGTCGGCATCCTCGAGCCGCGCAAGAATCAGGCGTTGCTCCTCGATGTCGCGGAGGAGCTTTGGCGCGAAGGCCTGCGCTTCGAATTGCACGTCGTCGGCCGCGTGAATCCACACTTTGGCCCGCCCATCGTCGCGCGCCTCAAGGCGCTGCGCAAAAAATTCCCCGGCCGGCTCCGTTACCACGAGGCCGCGAATGACGGGGCTGTCGCTCAGCTCTACGCGACGGCGCGGGCGAGCGTGTTTCCGACCGTGGCCGAGGGCTGCGGATTGCCGTTGCTCGAATCGCTTTGGCTGGGCGTGCCGTGTGTGTGCAGTGATTTGCCGGTGCTCCGCGAAAACACCGACGGCGGCGGCTGTGTGCCGGTCGCGCTCAATGATCGCACGGCGTGGAAAGCTGCGCTGCGGCGGGTGCTGACGGACGACGCGCATCACACGCGGCTCACGACGGAGGCAACTTCCCGGTCGCTCCCGACTTGGACCGAGGCGGCGCAAACGATCTTAACTGGTCTGCGGCCTTGAGCGGCTTACAGCCGCTTCACGGCATACGCCATCGCGTCCGCGATCTTTTCGAGCTGTTCGTCCGTGTGCATCGCGGAGATGGCGGTGCGGATGAGATCCTTGCCGGCGGGCACGGCGGGCGCGATCGACATGACCGTGAAGACACCTTTTTCGAGCAGGGCCTTCCAAAAGGGATAGACCCGCTCTTTCGAGCCCAGCACGATGGGCACCGCGGGGGTCTCGCTCTCCCACACATCCAGACCGAGGGACTTGAGGATCGCGCGGTATTTTTTCGTGTTGGCCCAGAGTTTTTCGAGGTGCTGCGGCTCGCTCTGCATGAGTTCGAGCGACGCCTGCGCGCAGGCCACCTGGCTCGGGCTGACGGCGGCGGAGAAAACGGTCTGCTTCGAGTTCGTGCGCAGATACTCGATGATCTCGCTCGAGGCGGCCACGAAACCGCCGGTGCTCGCCAAGGACTTCGACATGCTGCCGCAAATGATGTCGACCTTGTCGTTGAGCCCGAAGTGATCGACGGTGCCGCGACCCTGGCGGCCGAGGACGCCGAAGCCATGAGCGTCGTCGAGCACCGTGAAGCAGCCGTGCTCCTCGGCGATTTCCGTCAACTCCGGCAGCCGTGCGATGTGACCCTCCATCGAGTAAACGCCCTCGATGACGAGCATCTTCGGCGCGTCGGGGCTGATGGCGCCGATGACCTCACGCAGGTCGTCGGGGTTGTTGTGCGAGAAACGCTCGTAGGTGGCGTTGGACAGCCGGATGCCGTCCCAGAGACACGAGTGAATGTTCTTGTCGGCGAGGATGACATCACCCTTCTGCGCAAAGGTCGCGACGCTCGACAGGCAGGACAGGTAGCCCGCCACGCTGATGTGGCACGCCTCGCGGCCGAGAAAGGCGGCAAGTTTTTCCTCGAGTTCGAGATGGAAGACGCGCGAACCGTTGGAAATGCGCGCGCCCGTCGTGCTGGTGCCCCACTTGAGGAGGGCGGCGCGGCCGGCCTCGATCACTTTGGGATGGAACGACAGACCAAGGTAGTCGTTGCTCGACAGCATGATCATCTCGCGGCCGTGGAGCTGCACGGTCGTGCCCTTTTGGGCCTCCATGGCGTGATAGAAAGGCGCGTATTTCAGGCGCATCTTTGTCGCGTAGTCGTCGCGGCAGCGGGCCAGAATCGCCTTTTTGTTCTTGGTAAAGAAGGATAACGCCATGTTTGAAGGGAAAGCATGAGCAGCCCTCCGGCCCATTGGCAAACGGAAAGGCTGGCCTGCGCCGGGAGCGGGCGCGCCTGATTTCGGGTCTCAGCCGCGCCGCGGTAACCCGCCCATCCACCCGGTCAGCTCCCCGGCATAATCTTGCCAGGTGCGGAATTTTCTCGCGCGGGCGGCGGCGGCGAGCGTGGCCACTTCGCCGGGCGCCGCGAGCAACCGGCCGAGCGCGGCGGCAAGACTGGCTTCATCCACGGACTCGAGCGCGACGCATCCGCCACCGCGCGCGGATTCGCCGATCGCGCCGAGCGCGGAGCACACACACGGTTTGCCGTGCGCGAGGCTTTCAATCACCGGCAACCCGAAACCCTCGATCAGCGACGGATAAACCGTGAACGCGCATCCCGCATAAGCCGCCGCCAGCGTCGTGTCTTCAGCCGGGCCGTCGTAGCGGAGGGGCCGGCCGGCGGCTTGCAGCGTCCGCACCCGCTCCACGGCGGCGCGGCCGGTCTGCGCCTGCGCGAGTCCGATCAGTTGCAACTCAAAGTGGACGCCGCGGGCCCAGAGCTGCTCGCAGGCGCCGAGGAGCGCGACGTGGTTTTTCCGTCCCTCCAGCGAGCCGACGCACAGCACGACGGACGCCCCAGCAGCCTTCGCAGTGTCACCCATTAGGTGACCCATCACTTCGACGCCGAGCGGGAGGGCGTGGACTGGTGGGGCGGTCGTGACGCCGAGCCAGCGCCAGTAGTCGAGCAGCGTAGCGCGCGAATCCTCCGAGACGGCGGCGATGCCGTCGAAGGCCAGCAGTTCGCGCAGGTAGGCGGGAAAACGCGCGACGGTTTTGGTGGGCGTGAGTTCGGGAAATTTCAGCGCGATGGCATCATGAAACAGCGCGACGCGCGGGCCCCGCGTCGCGGCCAAGAGCGCGGGCAGGGCGGCGGCGACGACCGGAGCGAAGACCTCGGGCACAATCAAGCCGGAGGCGTTGATGGCCGAAACCTGGGCGCTGACCGCCGGAAGGCGGCGCAGCAGGCGCTGCGCGTGACCGCGGAGTTTCGCGGCGAGCGGCCAGTGCGCCCCGCGCCGGCCGCTGGCGGCATCGACCGCGAGGTTTTCGTTCTCCCACGCTTTGAGCAGGCGCCAGGCGCGGCGATGCGGGTCGTGCGTGACGGCGACCGCGCCCTGACCGAGGGCCGCGTGCAGCGAACGCGTCACCCGCTGGATGCCCGTGCGCGCGCGGGTGTGGCTGGTGTGCGTGAGATCGAGGAGGACGGGGGCGGGCATGGCGACAGTCACGGTTGTGCCACCGTCAGGCGCGGATTATAAAGCGCAAACGCGAGGACGCGGGCGTCCGCTCCCGGACCCTCGGGCACGCCCGGAGTGTCGGTGGAAAACTCCAGTGTCGCCCGGCCGGCGGTGACTTCGAGCGGCACGGTGTGCGCCGAAAGATTTACCCCGATGTCGCCGCGCCAGATTTCGCGGCCATCCTGGCGGATGACAACGGTGCGCGGGGTCAGACTGCGCAGGGCAAAGTCCACGCGGAGTTGCGCGGAATTTTTCGGCCACGCCTCCAGCGTGAGCGTGCCGCGCTGACTCGCCCACGACCACACGTGCCGGCCGTGATGTTCGGCCCCAGCCCAGCCTTCGCCCACGCGGGCGATGCACGCGAGTGAGCCAGAGCGCAGGGTGGCGATTTCGCCGGAGTTGACTGGCACATCGCGCAAGGCGACGAAGCCGGCGAAGACCGAGAGATTGCCGGCGAGCAGCCACACGAGCCGGGCGTGCGTGCGGTGAGCGAGGAGGTTGAAAGCCAGGGTGAGCGGCAGGAGCACGCGCGCCGCCGCACCGGGAAACCCCTCCCATACGGCGGTGCCGAGGCACAGCATCATCGCGGTGTAACTCGCACCGATCCGCCACCAGCGATCGTCGGGGCGCAGGCGGGTCAGGAAAAATGCCGCTTGCACGGTGAGCGCGAGGGTCGCGAGGAGCGTCGTCCACGCGATCGACTGATCGTTGACCGTGGAGAGAGCGTCGAGGACGGCGCGCCATTTCTCGATCAGGCCGGCGACGGGCAGCGTGAAATTGGCGAGACCGGCGTCGGCCGGGCCGACGCGCCAGCGCACGTAGGCGAGCCACGCGGCGAGCGGGGCGGCCACCGCCAAGGTGCGCCGGAAATTCCTCCACGAAAACCACGGCCGTTCCCACGCGCCCGCCACGGCGAGCAGCGAGGTTTCGCGGGCCAGACCAGCGGCGGCGAGCACGGCGGTGGTGGTGCGCCAGCGGCCACGCTCGACGGCGAAGAGGCCGGCGGCGAGAATTACGAGTGCGACGAGATCGGTGAGCGCCAGCCGCACGCTCGCGAGCGCGCCGGCGGAAAAAAGGACTCCCATCCACGCGAGCCAGCCGCGGCAGAGCTCAGGCCAGCCGCGCGCCTCCTCGATGGCGAGCAAGCGCCACAGCAGCCCGGCGAGTGCGAGCCAGGCCGCGATATTCAGCACCGAGTAGACGTGCACGATCCACGCGGGTTGTCCGCCGGCCAGCAGCCAGGCGAGCGCGGGCGGCAAAATGCGGCGGGCGCGATAGGCGAAGTTGTCCATCGCGGGCGCGAGCTCGGCGGCGTTGAGCGCAGGATGGTAGGCGATCTGTGCGTAATAGAGCCCGTCGTAGCCGCCGGTGTCGCGGTGCACGTAGACCGGCCACTCGCGGAACGCGGCGATTTTCAAATTGTCGTTCGGCGCGTCGAGCTGGATGAGCGCAGTGAAGCCGTAGACCGGGTGCCAGAACCGTCCGATCAGGGTGAGGAATCCGAGGACCGCGGCGAGGCCGGCGGCGCGCCCGGCCCAGCGGCGGGAGGAGGCGGGCGGGTTCATTTCGCTCCTCCCGCCGGGGGCGGGGCACCGAGCCGCCAGAGCGTGACGCCTTGAATTTTGGCGACCTGGGACCATTCGCCGGGACAGCGTTCGCGCAGCGCGGGCTGCTCCTCGTCTGTGAACAGCACGGCGCCAATCGACCGGCCGGCTTTTTGCGCGAGGGCGGTGAAGCGGGCGAATTCGGCGGCGGTCACAAAATCCCAGCGCAGCACGGAGCAGCCCGTGTAGAAATAGATCGCGCCGCTCGCGTGGGAGCAGACGACGAGGGTGTCGGCGGGAAACTGGGTGCGCGTTGCCGCACAGGCGCTCGCGTAGACCTCCTCGTAACCTTTGGTGTAGTAGACTCCGAGGTGCCGGGTCCAATACCATGAACTACCTGCGGCCCACAGGGCGAGGACGAGCGCCGCCGTGGCGCGAAAGCGTGACTGGTGCGCGGGCGTGAAAGCGCGGGCGAGGGCCTCGCTGCCGAGCAGGCCGGCGAGAATCAGCGGGGGCACCGCCGGCAGAATAAAACGCAGGCCCCACCAGACCTCGTGCGAGAATTCGTAGAAAGAGTAGAGCCCCGCAATCGCGCCGAACCAAAGGGCGAGGGCGAGGAGCGCGCGGGTGCGCGTGTCGCGATGGCAAAGAGCGGCCAGCGGCAGCGCGACGAGCACGCTGGGGAGAAACGCGGCGAGCCACTTTGCGAAATGCAAAGCAGTCGGCGCGCCGTAGTGCGTGGCGAAGGCGGCCTGCCAGTCGCCGTAGCCCGAGGCGAGCGCGCGGCCGTAGAGCGCATGATTGTAGAGGGCGAGCCAGGCGACGCCCGGCAGGCCGCAGAGCACGGCGAGTCCGAGGCGCCGCCAGTCAAAGCCGAGCAGCACGACCAGCGCCGGGAGGATGACGACGTTGGTCGGACGCACCAGCACGGCCATCGCGCAGGCGCCGCCGCAGGCGGCGGACCAACCGACGTGGCGGCGCGCCCGGAGGGCCGCGAGCACGGCGGCGAGGCACCACGCAGTGGCGAGCGTGTCGCTGAGCGGCTGGATTGAAGCGAACACAAAGACGGGAAACGCGCCGAGGGCGAGCGCACCCGCGGCGGCGAGCCGGGGGTCGAGGCCGAGCTCGCGCGCGACGGCGTAGCACAGCCAAATCGCGCCGAGGGCGGCGGCCAGGCCGACGACGAGCGGGCCGGCGCGCCAGCCGAGAAATTTTCCCGCCAGCGCGAGATGCAGTGGCAGGCCGGTCGGGTAGGTGGGTGCGAGCCAAGGGTTGCCCTCGTAGACGTAGAAACCCTGCGCGATGAATTGCAGCCGGTTGAGCTTCGCCTGCGGGCCGAATTCGGGCGGGGTGCGCAGCTCGGTCTGCCACTGGCCGGCTGCGAGCAGCCGCGCGCTATTGAGATAGCCGGACGAGTCGGAGCCGCCGGCGGCGACCGTGGTATTAAGGGCCAGGAAGACCGCGTAAATCGCGAGCGCGCCGAGCCCCAGCCAGACGAGCCAGCGCGGTGTGGTCGTGAGCGGGGCGGGGGGATTGGGATTTGACATGGCGCGCTTGCGTTCTGTGATGCGGGAAACTGCCCATGGGATTTTTGGAAGACAAGCGCTCGCATCGTTGGACTCCGCCCCCCGCGGGCGGTCGCGGATGAACGCACCGGAGGCGGGGAAAACCCGCAGCGTGCTTCTCCGGTTGCTGGGCTCGAAGGTCCGGGTGGCGTGCGCGGTGTGCGTGGGAATTTTCCTCTGGGCCGTCGCGCAGTTTTACGATCCGGCGACGGGATTTTCGAACCTCATCGCGATCGGCGACGCGATTACCGAGCGTCAGGTGACGGCGCTGCGGCAGGTGCCGCACTACATTTATGAGGATTCACCGGGCTACGACGGCGCCTGGTATGTGCAGCTCGCGTTCTACCCGACGCTGGACAATCCCGAGCTGACCAAGGCGATCGATAACCTGCCCTATCGCGCGCGGCGCATGCTGTTTTCCTGGACGGCGTGGCTGCTCGGGCTCGGCCAACCCGCGTGGATCGTGCAGGCGTTTGCATTGCTCAACGTCATCGCCTGGCTGGCGCTCGCGTGGGTCCTGCTGCGCTGGTTTCCGCCGACGACTTGGGAGAATTTTTTCCGCTGGTTCGCGATCATGTTTTCGCACGGCCTGTGCATGAGCGTGCATAATTCGCTGGTGGACGGGCCGGCGCTGCTGCTCCTGGCGCTCGGCCTGGCCGCGATCGAAGACGGCCGGCGGGGGCGTGGGGCGGTGGCGCTGGCGCTCGCGGGGCTCGGCAAGGAGACGAGCCTGCTCGCGGTCGTCGGGCTGCCCGGCGGCGACTGGCGGGAGTGGCGCACGTGGTGGCGGCTGGCGCGCACGGCGCTGCTCGTCGCCTTGCCGTTGTTCGCGTGGATGGGATATGTCCGCGGGAAATTCGGGCCGGCCGAGGACGGAGGCTTGGGCAATTTCACCTGGCCGTTCGCGGGCCTGGCCGAGAAATGGGGCGCGACGATCGGCAGCCTGCCGGTGACCGAGGACCGGCTGCTGCACTGGACGACCCTAGGGGTGACCGTGGCCCTGACGGTGCAGTTCTTGTTTTTCGCGCTGCGCTGGCGGCCGGACGAGACCTGGTGGCGGGTGGGTGCGGCGTTCGCGTTGATGATGATGTTTCTCGCCACGCCGGTGTGGGAGGATTTCCCGGGCGCGGCGACGCGCGTGCTTCTGCCGATGACGCTCGCGTTCAACCTGCTCGTGCCGCGCGGACGCCGCTGGCTCGCGGTCATCATTGCGGGCAACCTGACGGTGTTCGCGACCTACAAGGAGTTTGAGCCGCCACCCCGGGAGTTTTTCCAAATCTTGGGTCCGCGGGCGACCACGGCCACCGTGACGGTGGAGCCGGCGGGTGGATGGTATGGTCCAGAGGGCCTCGAAGCCGTGCACTGGCGGTGGAGTTCGGGTGAGTCGGTCCTACGGCTCAGCAACCGCTCCAGCGGGCCGTTGGCCGTCGTGCTACGCGGCCGCGCGAACGCCCTGGATAGGCGCACGCTGCGGATCTTCGCGGACGAGGCGATGGTGTGGTCGGGCGCGCTGGCGCCGACTCCGACGGAGTTTCAGCTCGGGTTCGTCGCCCCACCGGGGGAGCGACTTATTCGTTTCTCCGCGGCCAAGGCGCCAACCGTCGTGGGCACGGATCCCCGCAAGCTGTCGTTCAGTATCTACAATTTGGAGGTCGTCGTGAAGCCCGCGGCGGGCCAACGATAGCGGGGCATGGCCTTCGGCATTCGCGATCTCCTCCGGTGGTTTCCCTCCTACAAAAAAATGGAGAAGGAGCACGCGCGGCTGACCGCCGAGCTGGCGAGCGAACGGGCACAACACGCGGAGTGGAAACAGTTTTTCCCACCCGGACATTTCTATTCGCCCTTGCCGTCGCACGCCGAGATTGCGGAGGCGTTTGCGCGGGGCGGATTCGGCCCGCCGTTCCCGGCGATTGAGCTGAATGAGGCCGCGCAGTTTGCGCGGCTGGAGCGGTTCGCGGAGTGGTATGCCGAGCAGCCGTTCGCGGAGAGTGCGACGGAGAGCCGGCGGTTTTATTTGGCGAACCCGTCCTACGGGCACTACGACGCGATCATGCTCTATGGGATGCTGCGCGAGGCCCGACCGCGACGGATCATCGAGGTGGGCTCCGGCTTTAGCTCGGCGGCGATGCTCGACGTGAATGAGCACGTCCTTGGCGGCGGCGTGACTTTCACGTTCATCGATCCGGATATGACGCGGCTGCGCCCGCTGTTGCGCACGGACGACGCGAGCCGGGTGACCTTGATCGAGCAGCGCGTGCAAGAAGTGCCGCTGGCGACGTTTGCGGCCCTCGGTGAAAATGATGTGCTGTTCATCGACTCGTCCCACGTCGGTAAGATCGGTAGCGATGTGAACCGGCTGTTTTTCGACGTGCTGCCCGTGCTCGCACCGGGTGTGCTGATTCACATCCATGATGTGGCGGGCAACCTCGAGTATCCGCGCGACTGGCTGGAGGAGGGCCGCGCGTGGAACGAGCAATATCTGCTGCACGCCTTCCTGATGAACAACACCGCCTATCGCATCGAGCTCTTCACCGCGTGGCTGTGGAATGCGAAGCACGACTTTATCCGGGATCGCCTGCCGATGTGTGCGCGCGGCGGCGGCGGGCAGATGTGGCTGCGGAAGCTGACGAAGTAGGGGCGGTCGGCTTCCTTCACCAAGGCGTCGGCGGGCCAGACGATCGGTCTGGGCGAATGCCGCCGGGTGGTTGAGGCGGTGCTTGAGCCTGCTGGCCGGCGATTCGAATCACGCGCCAGCGCGCGCCTCCCTCCACGAAACGCGGCGTCGCGGCAAAGAAAAAGCTTCCCGCGCCGGGAGGGGACGCGTTCTCTCGGCCCATGGCGTTCAAGCACTGGCCCATCGTTCGAGACCTTCGCTTTGCCCAGAAGGCTGGCCGCTACCTGCGCGGGGCGCGGAAACGGCGGCCGGATTTGAACTGGGCTGAATTTCGGCGCGTGGCGCAGCATTTCAAGGTGGACGACATGGGCAGCTTTCCCGAGCGCGGGTATTTGTTTCAACTTGCGAGCGATGCGCCGGCGGACGCGCAGGTGCTCGAGGTCGGCTCGTGGATGGGGGCTTCGACGTGTTTTTTGGCGGCGGGGTTAAAGGGTCCGGCGGCCAGGATCTATGCGGTGGATAATTTTCAAGGGCTATCGACCTGCGGCGAAGATGCGGCGTGGTATAACCGGCATTTCCAAAAACTCGGCGCGAACAGCACGCTGGAGATTTTCCGGCAGAATTTTTCCGACTTGGGTTTTGCGTTGCGCGCCGAGCCGGTGGTCAGCGATTCGCTGGCGGCGGCGCAAAAACTCGCCGCGCTGCGCGGGACGATCGACCTGATTTTCATCGACGGCGATCATTCCTACGACGCGTGCAAGGCGGACATCATCGCGTGGGCGCCGTTCGTGAAACGGGGCGGGGTGATCGCGTTTCACGATTTCGGCAGCCGGGCCGACGGCGTGACGCGGGCGATTTTCGAGGAGACGAAGGCGGGGCGGTTCGCGGAGATCGTCGGCGTGGCGGGGACGATTATTGCATTCCGGATGTGAGGGACGGGCGGTCGGAACTTCTTACCCCGGATGGGCACGGGTAAACACGGATACGGATTCCAGACAGCGGGACGCTAATTTTTTTATGAGGTGAAGGCGGAGCCAACGGTTGCAGGTTGCGCCTGATCGGCGAAGCGTGGGTGCTTCTATTTGGAAGGACGGAGAGCCGCTTTGGCTGAATGGAAAACCTGCTCCACCGCGAGCTGGCGCACGCAATAGCTGCGGTAGGAATCTCCGCGCACGCAGGGGCCGGGTGCTTCGCCGACGGGAAAACACGCACAGGGGAGCGAGGTTTGGAGGACAGTGTGCCGGTCTCCGAGCGGGCGCCAGATCGTGGCGTTCTGCGAACCGAACAGCGCGACTACGGGCGTGCCGACGGCGGCGGCGATGTGCATCGGGCCGCTGTCGTGGCAGAGGAAAAGGTCGAACTGCGCGAGCAACGCGGCGAACTGGCCGACACTCAGGCGCTGCTCGAGCGCGATGAGGTGGGTCTTCGCGAGCGCGCGAATCTGACCGACGAGAGCTTGTTCGGCCGGGCCGGCGACGACGAAGACCTGCGCGCCGAGTTCGTCCTGCAGGCGATCGCAGGTGGCGGCGAAGCGTTCGGCGGGCCAAAGGCGAAAGGCGCTGCGGCTGCCGGGATGCAGGAGAATACGGGAGGGTCTGGAGTTTGGGGTCTTGGGTCTTGGGCCGACGAGGGGGGCGATGATAGCGAGGTCGTCGGGGCGGGGGACCAGATGGACCTCGCGGGAGACGAGACGGACGCCGAGCGGCGGGAGGAGTTGCAGATAGGTTTCCGTGATGTGGTGGGAGTCGTAGAACGCGTTCGTGACCTTGGCCGAGTGTGTGTAGCAGCGGTGGTAGCGAAACTTGACCAGCTCGCGGTCGAAGGCCACGCGGAGGAGTGCGCCGGTGAAACTCGTGAGCAACGCGGTTTTTTCGGTATTGTCGAAATCGAGGACGTGGGTGAAGCGCGCGCGGCGTAGAGCACGCAGGAAGGCCGGCCACTCCGTTAAGCGGCGCGGGAAGGTGAGGACACTGGTGACGTCGGGGTTGAGCGGCAGCACGCCGGCGTAGGGCGCCTCGGTCAGTGCGGTGATTTGCACCCCGGGCCAGTGCAGGCGCAGATTGCGAAAGACCGGGCCGAGCAGGACAATGTCGCCGAGGTAGCGGCGGCGGATCACGAGGACGCGCGGCGCGGCAGTGTCCATGTCAGGCGTTCGCACTCTGCCGGTCGTAGAGCGATTTGTAGAGTGGGCTCGACGCGTAGAGCTCGGCGTGCGTGCCGGTCGCGATGATTTCGCCGCGGTCGAAGACGAGGAGTTTCGAGGCGTCGCGAATGGTGGAGAAACGATGGGCGATGATGAGCACGGTCTTGCCGACGACGAGTTTCTTGAGCGCCGCCTGGATCGCAGCCTCGCTATCGCCGTCGAGGGCACTGGTGGCCTCGTCGAGGATCAGGATGGGCGCGTTGCGGAGGAAGGCGCGCGCCAGGGCGATGCGCTGCTTCTGGCCGCCGGAGACCAGGGCACCCCGCTCGCCCACGATGGTGTCGTAGCCCTTCGGCAACGCCGAGATGAAGTCGTGGGCGAAGGCATCGTGCGCGGCTTGTTCGACCTCGGCGCGGGTGGCATCGGCGCGACCGAGGAGGAGGTTGGCGTGGATGGTGTCGTTGAAGAGGACGGGCTCCTGCGAGACGAGGGCGATGTTGCGGCGAAGATCGGCGAGGCGCATCGCGCGGACATCGTAACCGTCGATGGTCACACGGCCCGCCGTCGCTTCATAGAAACGCGGAACAAGGTTGGCGAAGGTCGTCTTACCCGCCCCGCTCGGGCCGACGAGGGCGCAGACGGTGCCGGCGGGAATCGCGATGGTGACGCCGCGCAGCACGGGCTCGCCGGGCTGGTAGGCGAAGGTGACGCGTTCAAACGCCAAGTCGCCGCGAAGCCGGCCGATCCTCACGGGCGACACGGGGTCGGCGATGGTGACGGGTTCATGGAGGACGACCTCCAGGCGATCGAGCGCGGCGGTGCCCCGCTTGAGCTCGTTGTTGAGCGCGCCGATTTTTTTGATCGGCTCATAGCTGCTGTAGAGCGCGACGATGACGGCAACGAAGCTTTCGAGCTTCAAACCGCTGCCATAAGCGTAGACGAGCGTGACCGCGATGCCGAGGGCAGAGAGCACCTCGATGGCGGGGGTAAGCCCCTGCGCGTATTTCACAATCTTCATCTGCGAGGTGATGAGGGCGCGGCAGGCCGCGGCGAAGCGGCCCGCCTCGCGCTCCTCCAGGCAGAAGGCGCGAACTTCGCGTGCCGCGGAAAGATTTTCCGAAAAGTGGCTCGTGACGGAGCCGAGTTGCGACTGCATCTGCGCGGCGCGCTTGATCACCTTGCGGCCGACGTAGCGGATGGGAAACACCGTGAGGGGCACGGCCGCGAGGCAGATCAGGGCGAGCGTTACGCCTTGCGAAGTCACGGCGAGGACGGCGATGGCGATGAGCGCGCTGAGCAGGGTGGCCGGCTGCTTGATGCCGTCGTTGGCCACCAGCGTGAGCGTGAACTGGAGTTGCTGGGTGTCAGAAAGGCCGCGCGAAATGAGATCACCAGTCTGGCGGCCCTGCACAAAGGACAGCGGGAGCACCTGAAGTTGTCTGAAGTAGTCGAGCCGCAGCGCCTCCAAAATGCGCACGCCGGCGAACTGCGTGAAGTAGCCATTCAAATAGCCGCTGAGCGCCCGGAGAAAAAACACCAACGGAATGCCGGCGGCGATCAGTGCCACCGCGGAAAGCGGCAGCGGCGGGTTCGCCGGCGTGAAGATCTTGGGGAAGACGTATTGGACGAGCAGCGGCAGGCCGGCGCCGCTTGAGGCGCCGTAAATGAGTCCGCTCAGGATCGCAACGACGAGGGGCCCGCGGACGGTGCGGAGATATTTGAAATAGGGACGGAGGCGACGCATCGGAGCTGGACGGAGAGAAAACTAATCGCGGAAGCGCGGAAAGGCGGAAACACGGAAATCTACTGTGTGTTGCGCGGTCGCGATGTTCCCCACTTTCGCACTCCTGTGGCTCAATCCTTCGACGACCGCACATCGAGCGCGTCTCTCAGGCCGTCGCCGAGAAAGTTGAGCGAGAAAAGCGTGAGGGAAAAAACTGCGCCGGGGAAAATCAGCAACCAGGAGAACTCCTCCATTTTTTCCGCGCCGTCCTTGATGAGCACACCCCACGAGCTCATCGGCGGCTGCACGCCGAGGCCGAGGAAACTGAGGAACGCCTCCAGCAGCATGACGCCGGGGATCGTGAGCGTCGTGTAGACGATGATCGGGCCAAGGACGTTCGGGAGGATGTGGCGGAAAATGATCCGCCGCCGGCCGAGGCCGAGGGCGCGGGCCGCCTCGATGAATTCCATTTTCTTGATCGCCATGACCTGGCCGCGAACGATGCGGGCCATCGTCAGCCACTCGACGGCGCCGATGGCGACGAAGAGGAGAATGATGTTCCGGCCGAAGAAAACCATCAGCAGAATGACGAAAATGGGGAAGGGCAGCGAATACATGATGTCGACGGTGCGCATCATCACGGCGTCGAGCTTGCCGCCGAAGTAGCCGGCGATCGCGCCGTAAACCACGCCGATCGTAAGCGCGACGAACGTGGCGGCGAGGCCGACGCCGAGGGAGACGCGGCCGCCGTAGAGGAGGCGGACCAGCAGATCGCGGCCGAGGGTGTCGGTGCCGAGCCAGTGCGCGCCGCCGGGCCGCGCGGCGCCGAGGTCAAGATTCTGCTCCTCGTAGCCGTAGTGCATGAGTAGCGGCCCGAGCACACAGGCGAGCGTGGTCACGGCGAGCGCGGCCATGCCGAAAACGGCGAGTTTGTTTTTGCGGAGACGCAACCACGCGTCGTGCCAGGGCGACAGGCCGCGTTCGATGGGTTCGGTGACGGGGAGCGGGAGAGGTGGAGAGGAGGCAACCATCGAATTCGCAAGCGGGTTTATTCGAGACGGACCTTGGGGTTCATCCAGGCCTGAGTGATGTCGACGACGAGGTTGAGCGCCATGATGAGGGCGGCGTAGAGGATCACCGTGCCGAGGACGAGGGTGTAGTCGCGGTTGAAGGCGGAGTTGATGAACTCGCGGCCGATGCCGGGAATCTGAAAAATCGTCTCGATGACGAACGAGCCGGTGAGGATGCCGGCGACCGCCGGACCGAGGAAGGAAACGACGGGCAACAGGCCACCGCGCAACGCGTGGCGGGTGACGACGCGAAACTCGGAAGCGCCCTTCGCCCGCGCGGTGCGGATAAAATCCTGATGGAGAATCTCCAGCAGGCCGCCACGCGTGAGCCGCGAGATGGGCGCGGCGTAGGCGATGCCGAGGACGAGCGCTGGGAGCACGCGATCCGCGGGGCCATACCAGCCGGAGGCGTTAAACCAGCCCATGTAGATCGCGAGCGCGAGCACGAGGAGTGGGCCGACGACGAAGGTCGGAATCGAGATGCCGATCATGCCGAAGGAGGAGGCGACGTAGTCGATCCAGGTGTTGCGGCGCACCGCGGCGAGCGTGCCAAGCGTGAGGCCGATCACGAGGGCGACGCCAAGCGAGAGCAGGCCGAGCTCGGCGGAGACCGGGACTTTGTCGGCGATGATTTCGTTGACGGTGCGGTTGGGGTATTTGAACGACGGACCGAGATCGCCGTGCGCGAGGCTGCCGAGGTAGTCGAGGTATTGCTGCCAGAGCGGTTTGTTGAGGCCGTAGTGCGCCTCGAGGTTGCGGAGGATTTCGGGGGTGACGGCTTTCTCCGCGGTGAACGGTCCGCCGGGCACGAAGCGGATCATGAAAAACGTCGCGGTGATGACGAGGAAGAGCGCGAGCAGCGACTGAAGAATACGCGACGTGATAAAGCGGAGCATCGGGGAGAGCTAAGAATGCCGAATGCCGATTGGCGAATGAAAGTTTTTGCGAATCACTTTTCGAGCCAGACGAACTTCAGCGCGTGCAGGTCGAGCAGGTTGTCGTGCCAGCCTTTGACGGCGGGCAGGCGCAGCACGCGAGCCGGCTTGTAGTAGAGTGGGACGACCGGCGTCTCGGCCAGCATGAGTGCCTCCGCTTGCCGGATCAGCTCGTAGCGCTGGGCCGTGTCGGCGGTTAGCTCGGCAAGCCCGAACAGCCGGTCGTATTCAGCGCTGGCCCAGCCGCATAAATTGTTGCTGTCACCGCTCCGAAAAATGACGAGCAGCGCCGTGGGATCGAGATGGTCGCCAATAAAACTGTTCAGTGCGATTTGGTAGCGCCGCCCCTGCAACGCGTCATCCACGACTTTTTGTTCCTGCTGAACCAACGCGATGTCGATGCCCAGGTTCTTGCGCCACATTTGTTGCGCGGCTTCCATCACGGCGAGACTGGTGGGGCCGGTGGTGCAAAAGAGTTCGAGTCGCGGAAACCCGCGTCCTTCGGGAAACCCGGCCGCCGCCAGCAGGCGCTGCGCTTCGGCAACGTCGAAGGCGGGTGCGCGTCCGGCCGAGTAGCCAGCACAACCGGGCGGGGTAAACGACGACGCAACGAGTTCGCACTGAACGACGCGGCGGGCGATCTGCGCCTGATCGATTGCGAGCGCAAGGGCGCGTCGCACACGGACGTCGTTGAGCGGAGCCACGGTGCAGTTGAATTGGAAATAGTTCACCTCGAAGATTTGGCTCTCGTGGAGCACCATCGCACGGTCCGCATCGCTCCGATAGGCGGCGATTTTTCCGGCCGGAATATTGGTGACAGCGGCTGCGCTGGAGAATTTGCTGCGGGCATCGTGCGCCCCGCGATGTTTCTACTCAAAGTGCCCCGCGCCCTGGCGGCGCCGGACGAAATGATGATTTCTGTCCGCGGCATTCTGTCGACCGCCGGATTGGCCCGCAGGCCAGCGCGCCGACCGCGGAGACTGGGCGCGATCGGGCTTGGCCTCAATTTTCACCTGTCACCCCCCTAAGCACTCCTGGAACAAAGCCCCATGAAAATCCCGTTTCCAACCAGTTGTTTTCTCAGCCTCGCCCTGCTCCTGGTGGCCCTTCCCGCCGTCCGCTCAGCCGAAACGCCGGCGATGGGCATCGTCGAAGGCCGCGTGCTGAACCCCTCGAGTGGTGAATACCTCGAACGCGCCCACGTGACGATCGAGGGAACCGCCGTGGAGGCTTTCAGCGACACCGCGGGATTCTATCGCCTCACCCAAGTGCCGGCGGGCACGGCCCGGGTGCGGGCCTTCTTCACCGGCTTGGTCGCGCAGACCAATCCGGTGACAGTCGCGGCCGGCCAGACCGCGACGCTCGACTTCAATCTCTCCGCGCTCGCGGGCCGGGAGGGGGAGATCGTGAAGCTCTCGGAGTTTCAAGTCAGCGCCTCGCGGGAGATGTCGGGCGCGGCAATCGCGATCAACGAACAGCGTTTCGCGCCCAACATCAAGGGGGTGGTCTCGACGGACGAATTCGGCAACGTGGCCGAGGGCAGCGTGGGCGAGTTCTTGAAATTTCTCCCCGGAAT
>SIBG01000021.1 GCA_009695305.1 Opitutus sp.
CGTTTGGCGCTCTCCTCCACGTGCGTGTAGTGGCGGGAGATTTCGGCGGACTCGTGGCCGATGATGTCGCGGGTGACTGACTCTGAAACGCCAGCGGCCTTGAGCAGTGAGGTGGCGGTGTGCCGGAGCGAATGAAAGGTGATTTCGCTGCGCTCTCGGGCCGCGCTTCTTCCCTTCCCTGCGGCAAGATTTTTGGGTGGTCGGGCCGTCGCAAGATTCGCCGCCACCAGCAGCGCAAAGAATTGTTGGGAAAGCGTGGCGGTGCCTCCGCTGCGGACAGCGAACGGGTGCGCGCTTGGAAATAGCGGTGCGGCGGGATCGTCGCCGGCTGAAAGCGTGTCGAGATAGGCGCGGAGCGGCCGAGCGATGGGCAGAATCTGGCGCCGGCTGGTCTTGCTCGTGAAGATGGCGACCTGATCGGTTTGCAGGTCGATGTTGGCCCACGTGAGGCTCGCGACGTCTTTGAGCCGCAAACCCGTGTAAAGGCCTGCAATGACCATCCCTCGCCATTCTACCGAGGCGACCGCAAGGATAGCTTGGAGCTCCTTCACCGTGAACGGCCGGCGCTTCGACTCGGCCGATTTGAGCGTCACGACCTTGGCGGCAGGATTGTCGGTGAGCAGGCCGTCGCGCCAAGCCGATTGAAACAGGGTGCGGACGATCTTCAGCTTGTTGTTGGCGGTGCGCGGCGTCGCCCGGAGGGCCGAGCGGTCGCGCCAAGCGGCAACGTCGGCCGGCGTCACGTAGTGAATCGGCTGATGCGCACGGTCGCCCAAAAACTCCCCAAACTCCTCCACCGCGCTTTTGTAGGCGGTGAGCGTCACCGCGCGGGTTTCGCCCACCTTTCGGCCGAGCCATTGCTTCACGTAGTCGGCCACCGTGGGCGACGGGAGGTGCGCGCCGTGAATCTGTTCGTGGATGTCGGACAGGACGCGACGGGCTTGGGACTCGGTGATGCGGCGGGAGGCGGCTTCCTCCCACTGCGATGCCAGCTTCAGCGCCGCCTTGCGGTCGGTGGTCTTCGTGCTGCGCTGCGCTCGTGACCCGTCGGGCAGAGCAAAACATGCGTAGAAATACTTGCTTGAAATGCGTCGCCGGAGTGAGGCCATAGGTGACAACAGGACTGACAACATGCGCCGTTGTTTTTCAATGTTTTTCGATGTGCTCTCACTCTGAATAAAAAATTGCCGGACGGGAAAAACAAGTCACTGGTTCGAGTCCAGTAAGGTCCACCATTTGAAACCGCCGCTTGAATGTCGGCGGCTTTTTTGTGCCTATCCTCCATGCTCCAATCGCTTCGCATTCGCAACTTGGCCCTGCTCGAAGAGGTCGCGCTCGAGTTTGAGGCGGGGTTTACGGCCGTCACGGGCGAGACGGGGGCCGGCAAAAGCATTTTGCTGGGCGCCCTGAGCCTGCTCGCCGGCGAACGTGCGGATAAAACCATCATCCGCCAGGGCGCGGCGGCGTGTGACGTCGAGGCGAGCCTGTTTTTCGCGGAGGCGAAGAAGATCGACGCACTCCTTGCCGAACTCGACCTGCCACCGACGGAAGACGGGTTGCTCATCCTCAAGCGCAGCCTGCCGCGCGACAAGGCGCCGAAGCTCACCGTCAATGGCAGCCTGGCCACGCTCGCGGCACTGCAGCGGCTCGGCGAGCACTGGATTGATTTTCACGGGCCGAGCGAACCGCGCCGGCTGCTCAAGGACAGTTGCCAGCTCGAACTGCTCGATTTGTTTGGGCGCGCGGGCGCGACGCTGATGAAATATCAGGCGCAATTTCACGCGTGGCGCGAACTCGTGGTCGAGCGCGAGCGACTCGCCAGCGAGACGAAGCTCGCGCCGGATCAAATCGAGTTTCTTCGCAACCAGCTTACGCAGATCGACGCATTGGAGCTGACCGACGAGGCCATCGAGGCGCTGGAGCGGGATTTTTCCCGGATGAACCGCGCACAGGAACTCATCGAGCTTTCGTCCGCGCTCGCCGCCGGACTGACGGGCGACGAAGGCGTGCAGACGCGCGTGGCGGCGCTGCTGCGCGAGGCGCGGCAACTCGAAGGCATCGATGCGGCGAGCAAGCCGCTGGCCCAACGACTGGAGGCCGCGGCGGTGGAGCTAAACGATCTCGGAGCGGAATTTTCGGCACTGGGCCAACAGTTGCTGTTCGACCCGGAGCACGCGGAACAGCTCGTGGCGCGCGTGAACACCTGGCTCGGGTTGAAGCGCAAGCACGGCGGTGACGTGCGGGCGGTCGCGGCGGCGCGCGATGATTTACGACGCCGGCTCGAAGCGCAGGGCGACCTGGCCGGCACGCTGGCAAAACTGGAAAAACAAATCTCCGAGGCGCTGCGGGCGGCGAAGAAAGAGGCGGGGACGCTCCGCGCGGCGCGCGCGAAGGCCGCCCAGGAGCTGGCCAAAGTCGCGGCGAAGGGCATCGCCCAGCTCGGGTTTGCCAAGGCGGAGTTTTCGATCCGGATCGTGCCGCTCACTGAGCTGGGGCCGACGGGTGACTGTGGGTGCGAATTTTTGTTTTCGCCGAATGTCGGCGAGGCGCCGTTGCCGTTGAATCGGGTGGCGTCGAGTGGTGAACTTGCACGCGTGATGCTGGCGCTCAAGACCGTGCTCGCGGATTTGGACGAGGTGCCGTTGCTCGTGTTCGACGAAGTGGACGCAAACGTCGGCGGCGAAATCGGGCGCGTGGTCGGCGAAAAAATGGCGGGGATTGCGCAGAACCATCAGGTGCTATGCGTGACGCATCTACCGCAGGTCGCGGCGCAGGCGACGTGTCACCTCGTGGTCACCAAGGATCAGTCACAGGACCGCGCCGTCGTGAGCATCGTCCCGATCCAAGCGAGCCGGAAGGCGCGCGTGGCCGAGCTCGCACGGATGCTGGGCGACAGCCGGGCGAAGAGCGCGCTGGCGCATGCGGAGGAGTTGCTGGGGCGGTAGGGGGGCCGGATGGTCCGTTAGTTTTCGGCGCGGCCAGCGGTCACGCCCGACCCTAGGCGGACCGGAAACTCCGCCATTTTGCGAGCGGGAGGCTGGCGACGACGATGAACACGAGCTGACACGTGACGAACGCGAGGAGCCACCAAAACGCAGCGTCCATGAATCCGTAGCTGTGGAGCCCGACACCGAGCATGTTTACCCCGAACCAACTCCAGCTCGTGATGATGTTGCCAAACACGGCGAGGGCGGCGAGGCCGCGTTGCCGGGCGAGGCCGCCCCAGCGGGCGTGGAGCAGAAGGGCGTTCCAAATGACGATCATGAGGGCACCGTTTTCCTTTGGGTCCCAGCCCCAGAAACGTCCCCAAGACTGGTCGGCCCAGATGCCACCGAGAATGGTGCCAACGAGGCTGAAGAGCGTCGCGAAGCACACGATGCCGTAAATCATCCGGGAGAGCGCGTCGGCGGTGCCCGGATCGAGCGACTTGGTGAACACGCCGCGGACGATGTAGATGAGTCCGAGAAATCCGGCGAGAAACGTCGCGCCATAGCCGGCGGTGACGGTCACCACGTGGGTCGCGAGCCAGAAGTTCGAGTCGAGGACGGCCCGCATCATTTCGAGCGTGTCGCCACCCAATGAAAGATGGTGCGCAACAAGCAGCGTGGCGAAGCCGACGAGGCCGGCGGCGACGGAGCCGATGGCGTTGCGATAAAAATATTCGAGCCCAAGACAGAAGCCGACGGCGATCCAGCCGACGAACAGCGCGGACGAGTAGAGATTGGTGACGGGCGGGCGGCCTTCGAGCCACATGCGGGCGAAGATGCCGGCAGTGGCGAGCAGCCACGCCAAACCGACCAACCAGAACGCGGCGCGGCCGAGTTCGGCGGGCCAGCGCAGCCACGAGATGACGGCGAGGATGAACGCCAGGACGTAAAGCAACGTCGCGGTGTAAAACGGCTGCACGGCGTTGAAGCGCGCCTCGGCGTCACTTTTTCCGAGCACGGTGGGAAAATTCTTTTCGAGTTGGGCGCGGTAGAGCCGGAGCACCTCGTTGAATTCCTTGGCCTGCCCGCTGGTCCACATGCGGGCGAGCCCGGCGAAAACCATGACTGCCGGGGGGACGCGGCCGGTCTGGAACGTTTCCAGGAGCGAATCGCCGACTTTTTTCCAACCGGCGGTGTTGGCCTCGCCGTCGGTCGGCGGGACTGAGAGAAGGTAGGCCAGTTCGCCCATCCGGGCGAAACGCCCGCCGGCTTCCATCATCTGCGCGGCCAGGGCTTCATCGTGAGGTTGACCGGCTTGTTTCGCGCGGACGGCGGAAACGCCGGCGACCACAGAGTTTTGAAACACCATCAGCTCAGCGAGGAAATCCTTGTGGTCGGGCGAGACGAGGCTGGCTTTGAGACGGAAATAGAGGCCGACGTTGGCGTAGAGCTGCACGACGGCTTTTTGAAACGGCGTGCGCACGGCGGACTCAACGGACGCAGCCAGCTTGGCCTGGCGCTGGAGTTCGTCGATTTTTGACTCGAGTTGGCGAAACGAGAAGCGGCGCTTGGCGCGTCCGGCCTCTGGGGTGAGACCGAAGATCGCGAGGAGGTCGGGGTGGTTGATCTCGAAATGCTGATAAGCGTCGGCGCGGGAGCTGCGGAAGAGGACGTCGAGGAGCCACTCGTTAGGGGTGAGCGCGGTGCCGTCGGGCGCGGTGACGTTCTGGCTGCTTTGCAATACGACGAGCGAAGTGCGCGCGACGGTGTCGAGCGGTTTGACGCGGCCGTTGACGACGACGGGCAGGCGGCCGAAGGCGACCAAGTCGAAGTCTGAAGAGTTGCGCACTGGCACCAGCGACTTGGCGATGAGGGCGAGGCCGAGCAGGAGAAAAAAGAGGGGAAGGAATCGCTTCATGAAGACGGATTTTGAAATGCGGAGGACGCGGAGAGCGCGGAGAGATTGGGAGCGTCGTTAGAGATACGTTCCAAGCCGTCGGTGAGCTTGCGGACGTAGAAGTTCAGCAGGAGTCCGAGGGGGAAGCGGTCGAGTCGGAGGTAGGTGAGAAGCTGAGCGGAATGGATGGGGAGGAGTTTCTCGACGGCTTTGAGTTCAACGACGACGCGGTCTTCGGCCAGAATGTCGAGACGATAGCGGGTTTCTATTGTGACGCCTTTGGAGAGGACCGGCATCAGTTTCTGGCTGACGTGAGCGATGTGGCGGAGAGTGAGCTCGCGGGAATACGCTCCGTGATAGGCGGATTCGAGGAGACCGGGGCCGAGTTCGCGATGGACTTCAATCGCCGCGCCAATGAGTTCGTGGGAGAGGTCGTTGAGAGATTTCGGAGGCATAGGCTGGGCGGGTATTTTTTGGCTGAAACGCGGAGAGCGCGGAAGGCGCGGAGATAGTAAAAGAGCTGGGAACCAGGGAGGTTTTACTCCGCGTCCTCCGCGTTTCAAAAATCAGGTTGTCGGACTCACGCGGCGTTTGGCGATGAAGGCGAGGAGGCTCAGGCCGAATTGGAGGAGGAGGCCGGCGGCCATCATGATACAGGCGACGTAAGGCAGGAGCCAGCTGGGGTTGCGGACGACTTGGAGCACGGTGAGCCCGCGCGCGCTGTCCATCTGGTATTGGTAAAAGGTGTAGCCGCCGTAGCGCAGCGGGTTGTTCATGTAGATGAGGACTTCGCGGTCATCGCGGCCGTCAGGGGTCGTGAGCTTGATGCGGCTGGAGAAATTTTTCGGCAGATCGGTGCCGACGTAGATGTCGTGCGTGACCTTGAGGAGCTGGAGCGAAAACGGTTTGTAGGCGCGGGCGATCCGCAGCGCGATGCGCCACGTGCGTCCGGCGTGCGTGAGGGTTTGCGGGGCGCCGAGGTCGGGCGAGACGAGCCACGTGCCGAGCGAGCCGTCTGCCCCGATGAGTTCAACGACGGCGGCGGGCACGTTGTTTTCGTTCATCTTATAGGTGAGCGGCAGGGGAGTAACGGCGACATTTGGGCCGATGCCCTGGGTGGCGATTGGGACGGCGCCGGCAGCGGGGGAGGGCGCGCTGGCGTCGCGGCGGGCGAGAGCGGCGTTCGGGAAGTAAGTTTTGGTGACGACGCGGAAGGGCAGTTTTGGATGCTGCACGACAGTGGCGCGGGCGAGATGGGAGTCGGGGATCGCGACGACGTCGTCGAATTTTGGGTCGGTGGTGTCGATGACGGCCAGTTCGTAGAGGCGGAAACTTTCGGAGTAGTTTTTCGAATCGCCCTCGTTGATCGCCATCTGGAAATCCTCCTGCCAGAGGCCGGTGAGGAGTTCGCCGATGAGGAGGACGATGAGGCCGGAGTGGGTGAGCTGGATGCCGGCTTTGCGCCACTGCAGCTTCAGCCGATGCAGGTGCGCGGCGACGAGATTGATGAGCAGCAGGCCACCGACGAGATAGCCACCGGGGAGAGGGAGCGCGAGGCCGCCGACGCGCCAGATCGCGACGAACGACCGATAAAATTCCTCCTGCACCGCGTAGATGCCGAGATCCACCTGGGCGAGGGTTGAGGCGAAGACTAAGATGAGTGACAGCGCGAGCAGGACCACGGTGAGCTTGAGCGACACAAAGACATCCCGCAGCTGGCGATAAAGGGCACTCATGGGGTGGCAGAGGAGGGAGCTTTGACGGTCTGGAGAAATTCGAGGAACGCGGACTTTTCTTTCGCGAGCGTCGCCGCCGGGCCCAGGAGCTTGAAAAACCAGGTGCTGCCGCTGACCGGCACGATGGCGCCCAGCAGGCGTTGCTGGCCATTGTCGAAATCAACGACCGCGAACTTCAGTCCGCCTTGCTCGAAGCGCGTGATCGTCGCGGCAAGTTCGGCGGCGCTTGCGGGTGCCAGCGAGAGCTGGCCACGCCAGCGGTTGAGGTTCGCAAGTTCGCCGCCGACATCGCCGGGGAAAGCGGTGATCGATAAATCCGCGTCCGCGCCGCCAATACCCGCGACCGCGTAGCTGCCCTTCCGCATGGCGGACGCCGCTATCGGTTTCCAATGCGTGGGCGCCGTCCACGTGAGGCCGGGGCCGTTAGCCGTGCTGACGGCATTGCCGGACATGGCGGGAGTGTTGGGCGCCGGGGACGAGGGTGCGCCCGCGGCGACGCTGGCCGGCGGCAACTCTTTTTCCCGCAGCACACGATAGGACGCGACTTGGCGCTCGCGGCAACCGGCGACCGGCAGTGCGAGCGAAACGAGGGCGAAGAAGCAACGGTGGGAAGACATGAGCCGTATTTTACTCGCCCCTCCCGGCGTAAACTTCAACGCAATCTTCCGACAATCGGTCGCCCACCGTGCCGCCTTGGGCGGAAAGGGTTCGATTTTTCGTGTCCGGTCGGTTGCGGTGCCGGACATTTTAACAATGCTAACAGAGTTGTTACGTTTCTTAGCGTGCCGCGTTTGTTTCGTTTCCGTTTCGTCTCCCATCCCCCCAACTATGAAAATCACCCTCCTCCGTGCGTTCTTAATGACGGGCGCAATCGCCCTAGGCCTCACCGCTCGTGCACAAGTCGTCGAACTGCGTGCCACGATCAATGCCAGTGGCGAATCCCCCGCCAGCACGTCGACCGCCACCGGCTCGGCGATCATGCTCTACGACGTCGGCGCCAACACATTCGATCTGATCGTCTCGATCAGCAATTTCCCTGGCCCCGCCACGGCCTCGCATATTCATGAAGGCACGCCAGGTATCGCCGGCGGGGTGGTCACTGGTCTTGGCGCGGAGGCGGTCTACACGCGCAGTGGCAACACGCTCACGGCGACGTTCCGCGGCGTCACGCATGGCGGCGCGAAGCTGACGCTATTGCAGGGCGGCTGCTACTACAACATTCACTCGGCGCAGTTCCCCGGCGGCGAGGTGCGCGGTCAGCTCATCCCGCAGCCCGTGCGGCTCGTGGCGAATATCACCGTGGCGCAGGAGCAGGCGGCGTTTCCCGCGGTCAATCTCACGGGTGCCAACCTCAATGATTTTGGCGGGGCCGTGATGTTCTACAATCCGGTGTCGAACACCGTGAGTCTTCGGATTTCGGTCTACAATTTCAACAACGTGCTGAGCAATTCACACTATCATCAGGGCGCGCCCGGAGTGAGCGGTGGCGTCGTGGTTGGGCTGGGCAACAACGCAAATGCGGGCGGATATACGACCGCGAATGGCCACATTCAGGGCACGTTTGACATTCCCTACACTGGCGGCGATCCAATCGTGCTCCTCACGGGCGGCGCCTATTTGAATTTCCACAGCACCACCTTCTCGGGTGGCGAGGTGCGCGGCCAGGTGCGCGTCACGAATGAAGTCCCCACCACCCGCTTCTCCAATCTCTCGGTGCGCGGCTTCGTCGGCACCGGCGACCAGTTCTTGATCCAAGGCGTCACCGTGCTCGGGCCCGACCCAGTCCGCGTGCTGGTCACCGCCAAGGGTCCGTCGCTTTCCACCTTTGGCGTGACCGGAGTGCTTTCGAACCCGCGCGTCGTGGTCTACGACTCCGGCGGCCGGCAGATTGCCTTCAACGACGATGTCGGCACGGTCGCTGCCGGCTCCGATTTGGCGCTCACACCCGGCGTCCCCACCAACGCGTTAGAGTCGGCACTCATGCTTGTTCTGCCCCCGGGAAATTATACTGCCGTCGTCTCCGGCAACAGTGGCACGGGCGTCGCGCTTCTCGAAGTCACGGATCTGCGCAACTCCGGGCTGCGGGCGACCGCTTCCACGATCGAAGAGGTGCTGACGTTTAGCCGCGAGCGCGCCTCGCCCTACCGCGCGTCTCGGATCGCCGCGGCCAAACGCGCGCTGGAGCTCTGCGGCACTTCGCCGTTGGGAGTCATCACGCTCGGCCGCTAATTTCTTCCTGACCAACGCAAGCCCGGTGCGGAAACGCGCCGGGCTTTTTTCTTTGCCGCGGGCCGTGCGACCCGGAATAAACGCCGCATGACGCTTTCCCCCTTGGGCGATTCCGCCCTCGTCATCGCCCTGGGTTCCGGCCTTGACCCGTCGGCGCTGCCACGCGGGCGCGCGCTCGCCGCGGCGCTGGCGCACGATCCGATCGCAGGAGTGGTCGATGTCGTTCCGGCCTTCGCGACGGTGACGGTTTTCTACGACATCGCGCACATCGGCACCTATGCGCAACTCTGCGCCGAGCTCGAGACCCGCGCGCAGCGGGCTGATGCGGCGTTGCTTTCGGTCGCCACGCGCACGGTCGAGATTCCGGTCTGTTACGGTGGAGACTTTGGGCCGGATCTCGCCGAGGTCGCTGCGCGCACCGCGCTGACGGTGGCAGAAGTGGTCGCGTTGCATTACGGCGCGGATTACTTGGTGCACGCCATCGGATTCGCACCCGGCTTCGCCTACCTTGGCGGTTTGCCGGAGAAAATCCACACCCCGCGCCGCTCCACGCCCCGCACCAGCGTTCCGGCTGGGAGCGTCGGCATCGGTGGGGCGCAGACCGGCGTCTACCCGCGCGTGACTCCGGGAGGATGGAACCTTATCGGCCGCACGCCGCTAAAGCTTTTTGATCCGGCGAATACCCCACCTGCGCTCCTGGGCGCAGCCGACCGGGTAAAATTTCGTGCCATCACCGCGGAGGAGTTTGCCGCATGGAAATAAAAATTCATCGCGCCGGTCTGCTCACCACCGTGCAGGATCTCGGTCGCACCGGTCACCGGGCCGCCGGCGTGCCACTCGCGGGCGCAATGGACCCAGTGGCGTTGCGCATCGCGAATCTTCTCGTGGGCAACGCGGAAAATGCCGCGGCGCTCGAGCTCACGCTGCTCGGGCCGGAGCTGGAGTTTTCCGCCGCTACGCTCGTGGCGATCGCTGGCGGCGACTTCGGGGCGTTACCGCTCTGGCAACCGGTGCGCGTGCGGGCGGGCGGGCGAATCAAGTTTGGCGCGGCCCGCACCGGGTGCCGCGCCTGCCTCGCGGTCGCGGGTGGGCTCGAGGTCGCGCCGGTGCTTGGCAGTCGCAGCACTGATCTGCGCGCCACGCTGGGCGGGTGGGACGGCCGGGCGCTGCGCGATGGCGATACACTGCGGGCGCCAGACCTCGTCCGCGAAAGCATCGGCCACTGGCACATCGACGAACGCGTCTTGCCCGCCTACTCCCGCGCGCCGACGGTGCGCGTCGTGCGCGGCGCGCAGGCAGGTGAGTTTGGCGATGAGATTTTTGCTTCCGCCTTCAAGGTCACGCCGCAATCCGACCGCATGGGCGTGCGACTGGCTGGTCCGGTCCTCGGGCGCGCGGGGGCCGGCGACCTCGTTTCGTCCACGGTCGTGCCGGGCACGGTGCAGGTCCCGCCGGACGGCCAGCCGATCGTGCTCATGGCTGATGCCCAGACGATCGGTGGCTACCCGAAAATCGCGCACGTCATCACCGTCGATCTTCCGCTGGTCGCGCAGCTCCGCCCTGGCGACACGCTGCGCTTCCGGCCGGTGATGCTCGCCGAGGCGCATGAACTTGCGCTGGCCAGGGAACGGGCCCTCGCGATCCTCCACGAGGGCCTGGTTCAGAAATTCCGATGAACACCGGGATTGTCATTCTGAGCGAAGCGAAGCATCCAGTGCGACTGTCGCCCGCGATCATTCGGCGGGATTCTTCCCTCTGTTCGGAATGACAAGCGAGATGCGCTCCATCGATCTCAACTGCGACGTGGGCGAGGGCGCCGGCCATGACGCGGCGCTGATGCGGCTGATCACTTCGGCGAACATTGCCTGCGGGGCGCATGCGGGCGATGCCGCGACGATCCGGGCCACGATCGCGCTGGCGCAGCAACATGGTGTCGCGATTGGCGCGCATCCGGGTTTCGCGGACCGGGAGAATTTTGGGCGACGCGAACTGGCGCTGTCGCCGGCCGAAGTGTCTGAGTTGGTCTTGACCCAGGTGCAGACGATGCAGGAGGCGGTCGCTGGTTTCGGCGCAGGGTTGAACCACGTAAAGCTACACGGCGCACTCTACAATATGGCGGCACGTGACGAGGCGCTGGCGAACGCGGTGGCCGAGGCCATCAGGGTCACGAACAAGAATCCAATGCTCTTCGTTTTGGCTGGCAGCAAGCTGGCGCAGGTCGCGCGCGCGAACGCCAATTTTTTGGTGGTCTCCGAAGTCTTCGCCGACCGCACCTACCAGCGCGATGGCTCGCTGACGCCGCGCTCGAGGCCCGATGCGCTCATCACGGACGAAAATGCCGCCGTGGCGCAGGTGTTACGCATGGTGCGCGACGGCGAGGTGCGTGCGACGGACGGCACCTTGGTGCCGATCGTGGCCGACACCGTCTGCCTCCACGGTGATGGGGCGCACGCCGTGGCGTTTGCGCGGCGGCTGCGCGCCGAACTCGGCGCCGCCGGAATCGAGGTGAAGGCGGTTTCTACGGCACGATGATCAAGCTCATCGGCATCCTCGTCGTCGCGGTCGGGTTTGCGCTGCGGTTCAACACGCTCCTCGTTGTCATGGCCGCGGGGATCGTCACCGGACTGGTGGCGGGGATGTCGTTCAACGAGATCATGACGCTGTTCGGCAAATATTTCATCGAGAATCGCTACATGACTTTGCCTGTCGTGCTGATGGTGCCGGTGATCGGCCTGCTCGAGCGGCATGGCCTGCAGGAACGGGCCGAGACGCTTATCCGCCGGACGCGGGCGGCGACCGCGGGTCGGGTGCTGCTGCTCTACTGCGCGGTGCGGCAGATCTCGATTTCGCTGGGGGTGAACATCGGTGGCCATGCCGGGGCGGTGCGGCCGCTGGTGGCACCCATGGCCGAGGGCGCGGCGCGGGCGCAGCACGGCGCGGTGTCGGCGAAAACGGTCGAGTCGATTCGCGCGCACGCGGCGGCGGCGGAGAACGTCGGCAACTTTTTCGGTGAGGATATTTTTATTGCCGTCGGCGCGATCTTGCTGATGAAGGGATTTTTCGATGCACAGAAAATCGAGGTGAGCGTGTGGGCGATGGCGCTCTGGGGCCTTCCGAGCGCCCTCGTGGCCTTTGCCGCCATGGGCTGGCGCGCCCGGGCGCTCGACCGCCGCATCGCGCGCGAGGCGGCGAAGGAGGCGGCCAGATGAAGCTGCTGACGCTCGAGGTTTTTTACGTGATCGTCGGCGCGATGCTCGCGCTCGTCGCCGGACGCATCGCGCGCGATCCGGCGCATCCGCGGCGGTGGGGCTCGGCCCTGTTTTGGGCGTTGCTCGCGGTGGTGTTTCTGGGCGGGAAAATCCTGCCGCCGGCCGTCGTTGGTTATCTGGTGCTGGCGATGGTGGTGCTGGCGTCGTTGCGGCAGGTGGGGTCTTCGACGGAAAAATCCACCACGCGGGCGGAGCGCGCGGCGGAGGCGGATCGGCTGGAAAACCGCTTGCTGTGGCCGGCGCTCCTAATCCCGGCGACCGCGGTCGCCGGCACCCTGGTGCTCGACAAAATTCACCTCGGCGACGTTTGGCTCATGGAGCCAAAGCAGGCGGCGCTGATCTCGCTCGGGTTGGGCGCGCTGCTGGCGCTCGCGGCGGCGCTGCGAACGACGGGCGCGGGAGTCACGGCGCCCGTGCAGGAGGGTGGGCGACTGCTGCAGACAATTGGTTGGGCGCTGGTCCTGCCGCAGCTCCTGGCGGCGTTGGGCGGAATTTTTTCGCAAGCTGGCGTGGGAGTGGTGGTGGCCGACCTCGTGACGCGGGCCCTGCCGACCCAGTTTCCTGTCGTGGCCGTGGCGGCGTATTGTCTCGGCATGGCGCTGTTCACGATCTGCATGGGCAATGCCTTCGCGGCGTTCGCCGTCATCACGGGCGGCATCGGGCTGCCGTTGATCGTGCAGCAGCACGGTGGCAACCCGGCGATCATGGCGGCGATCGGGATGCTGTCGGGATATTGTGGCACGCTGCTCACGCCGATGGCGGCGAATTTCAACCTCGTGCCGGCGATGCTGCTGGAACTGAGCGACAAGAACGCCGTTATCAAGGCACAGGCGCCGATCGCGGCGGTGATCCTCACCGCGAACATCGCGTTGATGTATTTCTGCGTGTATTGCTTTTGATGAAAGTAAAAATCCCCGGGGCAAGCCCCGGGGCATTTGACAAGACCGCCGCAAACTCATCCGACCATAATGCAATTCGCGCTTAAACCCGTCCGTCCAACCAAGCCGAAGCAAGCTTCGGGGTATCGGACCCACAGCGAATGAAGACGGTCCTCGTCACTGGCTTCGAACCGTTCGGCGGCGATCTCGTCAACCCGTCGCAGGAAATCGCGCGTGCGCTTGAAGGACGCGTGATCGCGGGCCGGCGCGTCGTCGGCGCGGTGCTGCCGTGTGTATTTGGCCTGGCCAACGTGGAACTAAGAAAACTTCTGCGGACGACGCGGCCAGAGCTGGTGATCTGCCTAGGGCTGGCGGGCGGACGCACGGAAATCACGCCGGAACGGGTGGCGATCAATGTCGACGATGCGCGCATCGCCGACAACGCCGGCGCCCAGCCGATCGACGAGCCAGTGGTGCGAGGCGGGCCCACCGCGTATTGGTCGACCCTGCCGATCAAGGCGATCGTCGCCGCGCTGCGGCAGCGTGGCATCCCAGCCAGTGTGTCGCAGACGACGGGGACGTTTGTCTGTAATCACGTTTTCTATGGTTTGATGCAGGCCCTCGCCAGAGGACGCGGAAGGCGGGGCGGATTTATCCACGTGCCGCCGGTGCAGGCGCCGGGGACGAAAGGTCAGCCGGGCCTACCGCTCGCCACGATGATTAATGCGATTGCGCTGGCCGTGGAGCTGTCAGTCCAACGGCGCACGGATGTGCGCGCCACCGGTGGCCAGACCCATTGACGCCGCCGATTGATTTACGCTCGTCGCCGCTGGCGGATTTCGGCGCTAATTTCCAAGACTTGGTCCGGAAGCCAGCCGCGTCGGCGAAGCCGTGAGGATGGATTGTGCGGCGCCGGGCGATTCGGCGGCGACGACGCAGAGATCGTCCTCGAAATCGCTGCGGCCGGTGAAGGCCTGAATTTCGGCCACGAGCCGGTTGAGCAACGGCGCGCCCGAGAGGGTGAGATTGGCGGCGACGAGATCGCGCAGCCGCGCTTCGCCGAAGAGCTGGCCACTGGTGTCGGCGGCTTCGAACAGACCATCGGTAAACGCGAGCAGCGTGTCGCCGGTGCGAAACGAGCATTGCTGGCGCGTGAAGGCGAAATTTTCGATGAGGCCCGCGGCGGGCTCGGGATCAGTCGCGGTGAGTCGCGAGACCGTGCGCTCGCCCCGGCGGACAACGAACGGCGGGGGATGACCGGCGCTGCTGTAGGTGAGAGACTGGGAAATGATGTCGATCACGCCGAAAAATGCGGTCGCGAACATCGGCTGGCCGGTTTTTTCCAGGATGGGCGTGAGCGTATGGTTGATCTCGGAGAGCACCTTGGCCGGATCCTGCGCGCGCTCGCCGAGCTCCTCGACGATGCCGCGGATGAGCGCGGCAATCAGGCCGGCGCGGACGCCGTGACCCATCACATCGCACACGAGCACGCCGCATTTGGCGTCGGACAGCTGGACGATGCTGAAGAAATCGCCGCCGAGGGTGGCGGCCGGAATGTAGTGGTGGGCAAAGCGGAGTGCGCTGGTCGCGGCGGGCTCGCCGCGGGGAAACACCGGATAGGTGCGCGGGATGAACGATTCCTGGATCTGCCGCGCCATTTGCACGTCGGTCTCCATTTCGGTGGTGCGCCGCTGGAGTTCCTCCTCCGCGAGTTTGCGGCGGGTGATGTCGTGGCTGATGCCGACCAGGCCGGTGATCTTGCCGCTCAGATCGAGCAACGGCACTTTGGTGGTGAGTGACCAGCGCACGCCCTCCTCCGCCCGGAAATTGGATTTTTCCTGGGCGATGAGCGGTGGGCCGCCGGAGAGCACCTGCCGGTCGTCGGCCATGGCCTGCTCCCCGCGCTCGCCGGGATAAAAATCCGCGGTGGTGCGGCCGGTGGCCTGTTCCTGGCCCGGCACTCCGAGCGATTCGAGGTGGGCGCGGTTGTTGAGCACGTAGCGGCCCGCCGCGTCCTTGACGAAGAGGCGGCTGGGGAGGTGATCGATGATCGTCTGGAGGAGGTTGCGCTCCTCGAGGAGCTTCTCCTCGACTTGTTTCCTGGCGGTGGCGTCGCGCGTGAGGCCGAAGGTGCCGATGATTTTTCCGGTGGCGTCGCGCCACGGCATCTTCGTGGCCGAACCCCACGCGATCGTGCCGTCCCGCAAGGTGAGTTTTTCGACTTTCGCGATGAGCGGCTGGCCGGTTTGGATGATCGCCTGTTCCTCGGTGAGGGCGACGCTTGCGTGGACCGGGGCGAAAAAATCGAAATCAGTCTTGCCGATCACCTCGTCCGGCGAGGCGATGCCGTGCCACGACGCGTAGGCGCGGTTCACCCGCACGAACCGGCTTTGCAGATCCTTAAAATAGATCCGATCCGGAATCGACTCCATCAGCAGGCGCAGGAGGGTCGAATCCAAGGATTCGCCCAGGGGGGCGGGCGGCGGCGGGTCGGTGGGCGCGGCACTCATGCAGGTGGAAATTGGGGGCGTCGGAAACACCGATGGTCAATCCGAGCAAAGCGATGGATCTAAAACGATGTTCGGCTGCGGTCGGATTGCGGAAATTTTCGCTCGTTCAGAAGGACCAGAATGAAACTCGAGGTTGGTCGCTCAGTTGTTGAACCGGAATAGCGCGACGTCGCCGTCGTGGAAAACATAGTCCTTGCCTTCCAAGCGGTATTTGCCGGCTTCGCGCGCCGCGGCCACGCTCCCGAGCCGGGTCAGTTCGTCGTAGGAAACGATCTCGGCCTTGATGAAGCCTTTTTCGAAATCGGTGTGGATCACGCCGGCGGCCTGCGGAGCCTTCCAGCCTTTCTTGATCGTCCAGCAGCGGACTTCCTTTTCCCCGGCGGTGAAATAAGTCTGGAGGCCGAGCAGGGTGTAGGTGCCCTTGATGAGGGCGGACACGCCGGAGTCGTCGACGCCGAGGTCCTTCAGGAAGGCCTTCGCCTCGTCGGGCGGGAGATCGATCAGCTCGCTTTCGATCTTCGCACTGATCGGCACATAGGCGGCGTCGTGGTGGGTGCGGACGAACTCCGCGACTTGTTTCACGAAAGGATTCTGCTCCGCGGTGGCGAGGTCGCTCTCGGCGACGTTGCACGCGAAAAGCACGGGCTTCGCCGTGAGGAGTTGGAAGAGTTTCATCAACGCGATCTCCTCGGGGGTGGCGGGAAGCGTGTTGGCGGTTTTGCCGGAGTTGAGATGCGGCGAGAGCCGTTCGAGGAGGGCGACCTCAATGATCGCCTCCTTATCGCCGGACTTGGCCTTCTTTTGCGTCTTGTCGATGCGCTTGGCGACGGCTTCGAGGTCGGCGAGGACGAGTTCGGTGGTGATGACCTCAATGTCACGGATGGGGTCGACCCCGCCCATGGTGTGCACGATGTCGTCGTCGACGAAGCAGCGAACGACCTGCACGATGGCGTCGACTTCGCGGATGGTGGCGAGGAACTGGTTGCCGAGGCCCTCGCCCTTGCTGGCGCCGGCGACGAGACCGGCGATGTCGACGAACTCGATGGCGGCGGGGACGACGACGTTGGTCTTGGCGATCGCCTTGAGCACGTAGGCGCGGTCATCGGGCACGATCACGACGCCGACGTTTGGGTCGATGGTGCAAAACGGGTAGTTCGCGGCCTCAGCCTTGCGGGAGCGGGTGAGGGCGTTGAAGAGAGTGGACTTGCCCACGTTGGGGAGCCCGACGATGCCGGCTTTGAGCATAAGGTGCGAAACGTCACGTGCAGCGAGGAGGCGGTCAACGGAAAACCCGGTGGTGCGCTGCGGTCGCCGTGGACGCGGCTTGCCAAGCAGGTGGCGACGACACAACCCTGCGGTGTGCCTTCAAAGTCGCTCAATCCCGGTCCAATCTCCGCGGCCCGCGCGCGCGCGCCCCAAAAATCCGCCGCCGCCATGGTTTGGGCTGCCGCCGGCGCCCTCCTGGTCGTGGCCTGCGGCAAGCGGGCCGATACGCCGGTGCCGGCTTCGCGACCGGTCGCGCCGGCGACCGTCTCTGCGGTGGCCGCGGCGCCCGCGCCCGTCAGCAAAGTGATCGGTCGATGGCTCCGCGAGGACGGCGGGTATGTGCTTGAAATCCGCAGTGGTGCGACCGGTGGCGTGCTGGACGCGGGTTATTTCAACCCGAAGCCGATTCATGTCTCGCGCGCCGCGTGGTATGAAGGCGGCGGCAGCCTGCAGGTATTGGTCGAGCTGAACGACGTGGGTTATCCGGGGGCGACCTACGTGCTGCGGCACAATCCCCAGACCGACCGGCTGGTCGGCCAGTATACCCAGCCCTCGCTCCAGCAATCGTTTGACATCGAGTTTGTGCGCGAACCGAAACCCTGAGCGGGCGCAGGCGCCACTGCAGCATCCCGGGCAGCGGGAACCGGCGGAATCGCGTTGACATCGAAAACGACACTGGGCCAAGTCTCCCTCTGTAAATTGGTTTGGGCGGCAGCAAATCGGATGCGTTGCGAAACGTCGCAGCAATTCGGCTTCCGCGGCCCATAACTTCGAGTCCTCAACCCCCCTGCAGATAACATGAAAATAAATAAATCACTGATCGCGTTCCTGGTTGCTTCACTGCTCACCGTCGGTCTCGCCTTCGCCGGCGAAGCGAAGAAAGACGACGCCGCGAAAGTCGCCGGCTGCTGCACCAAAGCCGCGAAAGAGAGCAAAGCGTGCGGCCACGAATGCTGCGTCGCGGCCGCCAAGGCGGGCAACAACTGCGAAAAATGCGGTGGCCACGGCAAGGCCGAGGTCAAGAAGGCCGACGCCAAGAAATAAGTCGGTCACTCCGTCGCTGAATTGCGAGCCGTGCATCCTTGGGCTGCACGGCTTTTTTGCGCCGGTCGGCCGGGGCGGTGACAAAGCTCACACGTCTGCCTCAACGCGTTCGGGACTGAGATGGCGCCAGCGATCGAGGACGCGACGATAAATGTCGGTGGGCGCGAGGCCGTAGGCCGCGCGCAGGATCTCGACGCTGCTGCCGTGCTCGACAAATTTATCCGGCCAGCCGATGCGCTCGACGGCGGTGGCGCAGTCGGCCTCCTGCAACGCCTCCAGCACGGCACTGCCAAAGCCACCGGCGAGCACGTGGTCTTCCATCGTGACCAGCAGGGGGATGCAAGCGGCGTGGCTCAGCAGCAGGGTGCGATCGAGCGGCTTGACGAAGCGGGCATTCACGACGCCCACGGACAGGTTTTCCTCGGCGTGCAGCCGCGCGGCGAGCTCGAGCGCATCCGGCACCATGTGGCCGAGCGCCCAGATCATGAGGTTTGAGCCCTCGCGCAAAACTTCCGCGTGGCCGACCGGCACGAGAGCGGGCTGCGGTTTGATTTTCACGCCGACGCCGGCGCCGCGTGGGTAGCGGATAAAGCCGGGGCCGGGGAGCTGGAGGCTCGTGTGGAGCATGTCGACGAGTTCGTCCTCGTCCTTCGGCTGCATCACGACGGCGTTCGGCACGCAGCGGAGGTAGGCGAGATCGAACAGGCCGTGGTGCGTCGGGCCGTCGTTGGGCGAGAGGCCGGCGCGATCCAGACAGAAGGTGACGGGCAGATTTTGCAGCGCGACATCGTGGATGACCTGATCGTAGGCGCGTTGGAGAAAGGTCGAATAGATCGCGCACACGGGGCGAATGCCCTTGGTGGCGAGGCCGGCGGCGAACAGCACGGCGTGCTCCTCGGCGATGCCGACATCGAAGAACTGGCGCGGCACGGCGGCGGCCAGGTGCGAGAGCCCAGTGCCGCTGGGCATCGCGCCGGTAATGCCGACGATGTTCGGATTGGCCTGAGCGAAACGCACCAGCGCCTGGCCGAAGACGTCCTGATAGTTGGGCGGCGCCCCGGGCACAAGTTTGCGACTTTCCCCGGTGACGGGATCAAACGGCCCGGAGCCGTGAAATTTTTCCGGGTGCACGATGGCAGCCTCGAGACCCTTGCCCTTTTTCGTGAGCACATGGATGAGCACGGGCACGTCGCAGTGCGCGGCGAATTCGAGGTTCTTGATCAGCGCGCCGAGATCGTGGCCATCAACCGGCCCAAGATAGCGCAGGCCAAATTTCTCGAAAAGCGACGACTCGACGAAGAAGTCCTTC
The DNA here is from genome assembly GCA_009695305.1 of Opitutus sp. GTDB lineage: Bacteria > Verrucomicrobiota > Verrucomicrobiia > Opitutales > Opitutaceae > SIBG01. Next base: position 19,066 of record SIBG01000021.1, read on the forward strand.
GTCTCGCGCTTCCACTTGTGGTAAACCCGGTTCAGCTCCACGCCGGTGGGGAAGCTCTTGAAGAACGCGTCGAGGTCGTGGTGGATTTTATTGTAGGTCGGGCTCGTGCTGAGACGGTTCAGGTAACCTGAGATCGCCCCGACGTTTTTCGCGATGGACCACTCGTTGTCGTTGAGGATCACGATGAGCCGCTTGGTCGAGGAGACGACGTTGTTGAGCGCTTCGAGCGTGATGCCGCAGGTGAACGCGGCGTCGCCACACACGGCGACGACGTGCTCGTGCGAGCCGCGCAGGTCGCGCGCGGTCGCCATGCCCAAGGCGGCAGAGAGGGCGGTGCCCGCATGCCCCGCGCCGAAGGCATCGTGCGGGCTCTCGCGGCGATAGAGGAAACCGCTGGCGCCGTCGGTCTGGCGGAGCCGCTTGAAGAATTCGCCGCCGCGCCCGGTGAGCAGCTTGTGGACGTAGCCCTGATGGGCGACGTCGAACACGAGTTGGTCGTCCGGCGTGGTGAACACCCGGTGGAGCGCGATGGTCAGTTCGACGACGCCGAGGTTCGGTCCGATGTGCCCGCCGCTGTGGGAGGTGACGGCGATGAGTTCGTCGCGGATTTCCTGCGCGAGCTGCGGAAGCTGCGCGGGCGCGAGGGCCTTCACGCCGGCGGGACCACGGATGGCGTCGAGCAGGCGGGAGGGCGGGACGGCGGAAGAGGGACTCATCACAGGTGGGACAGCGGGGAGGGTGGATCAGTCTTCGCGGGTGGTGGTGAATTTTTCGAAGGCGACTTTGCCGTCCTTCTGCTTCTTGAGCTGCTCGATCTTCAGCTCGGCTTCCTTGAGGCGCGTCTCGCACGCTTTGAGGAGCTTGGTGCCCTCTTCGAATTTGGCGAGCAGTTCGGCCAGCGGCACGTCGCCTGATTCCATGGCATCGACGATAGACTCGAGTTTACCGAGGGCGACCTCGAAGGAGAGTTTGGATTCTTTGGCTTCCACGAGTTGCACCATGCGCCGGTGGGCAGGCTTTTCAAACAATCTTTGGGCTGGCGGCGTGGTCGGCGGTTTCGCATGGATTGACGTCATGCTTGTTGCCTTATGGATCACCGCTGGACTCATGGCACTGCGGCTGGCCGGCGAACTGGTGCTATCCGCCCTCAATCGCGCCGAGGTGCGCCGGCACGCCGCCGCCCCACCGCCGGCCGCGGTCGCGATCATGGACCCCGCCACCTATGCCCAGGCGGTCACCTACACTTTGGAAAAATCACGCTTTGGCGTGATCACGGAGATCTTCGACTCGCTCGTGCTCGCGCTGGTGCTCTTCGGTGGCGTGCTGCCGTCGCTGTTTGGACACGTGGCGGCATGGGGCGGGCCGGCGGCGGTCTGGAGCCATGCCCTCTTCATCCTGCTGGCGGGGGTGCTGCTCTCGGTGCCGTCGCTGCCGTTCGATTGGTGGGAGCAGTTCCGCTTAGAGGAAAAATTCGGCTTCAACAAAAGCACGGCCGGCCTGTGGCTGACCGACAAGCTCAAGGGCGTGGCGTTGATGTTTGCGATCGGTTTCCCGCTGCTGTGGGTGCTGCTTTCGCTGGTGAAATGGGCGGGTGAGGCTTGGTGGCTGTGGGGCTTTGCGCTGATGTTCGGATTCCAACTGCTGATGCTCGTGCTCTACCCGAAGCTCATTTTGCCCCTGTTCAACAAGCTGACGCCACTCCCCGAGGGCGACCTGCGCACGCGCTTGCTCGCACTCGGCGACCGCACCGGCTTTCGCGCCTCGGCCATCGAGGTGATTGACGGTTCCAAGCGGTCAGGCCACTCCAACGCCTACTTTACCGGTTTCGGCCGCTTCCGCCGCATTGTGCTCTTCGACACGCTCATCGCGCAGCTCACCCCGGAGGAGCTCGAAGCCGTGCTCGCGCACGAGATCGGCCACTATCGCCGCGGGCATATCCCGAAGATGATCGCGCTCTCGGCCGGGATGATGCTCGGCGGCTTTGCGGTCATCGCCTGGCTCGCGCGGAGTCCGTGGTTCAATTTGTCGTTTGGGTTTCCCGCGGACGAGCTCGCGCCGTCGTTTCTGCTCTTCGGGCTGCTCAGCGGGCTGGTGACGTTTTGGTTTTCGCCGTTGACCAATCTGCTCTCGCGCCAGCACGAATACGAGGCCGACGCCTTCGCGCGCGAGGCGGTCGGCGGCCCGGCCCCGATGGTCGGCGCGCTGCGCAAGCTGGCGCAGAAAAACCTGAGCAACCTCACGCCACATCCGTGGTTCAGCACGTTTTATTATTCGCACCCCACGTTGGTCGAGCGCGAGGCGGCTTTGACGGCGGGATGATTTTCGCCGAAGCCAACGCCGCGAATCGCGATGAAGCCGAAAGCAGTTATTTTCCGTTCGCGCTGCTTCCTGCTGTTAGGTCTGACTTTGGTTTGGGCGGGCCGGGCCGAGACCCTCACCATCGCCACTTACAACATCGAAAACTACTGCGCGGCGAATCGCCTGACCGCGGCGGGTTACCGCAAGGACTATCCGAAGCCTGAGGCGGAGAAGCGCGCCCTCCGTGCGGTCATCCGGGCGGTCAACGCCGACGTGCTCGTGCTGCAGGAGATGGGCGACCAGCCCTACCTCGACGAATTGCGGCGCGACCTGAAGAGCGAGGGCCTGGACTATCCGCACGCCGCCCTCGCCACGGCCGCCGACCCCGATCGCCATGTCGCGCTCCTGTCGCGCCGGCCGCTCAAGAACGTCGTGACGCATGCGGACCTCGAATTCCCCTATTTTGGCGCGAAGGAGAAAGTGAAACGCGGGCTGCTGGAGGCTACCGTTGTCACGGCGGTCGGTGAGGTGACGGTCTTCGCGCTGCACCTAAAAAGCCGGTTTACCGAGCGGCCGGATGATCCCCAGTGCGCCCTCCGCCGCGCGGGCGAGGCCACCGCGATTCGCGACGCCGTATTGAAAAAATTTCCGGCGCCGACCAGCGGAAATTTTCTGCTCCTCGGCGATTGCAACGATAGCAAGTCGAGCAAGCCGCTCCAATTCCTCCAGAAACGAGGCAAGACCGCGGTCGCCGATTTGCTTCCCGCCGCTGATTCGCGCGGCGACACCTGGACCCATAACTACCGGCGGGAGGACAATTACACGCGCGTCGATCACGTCCTCGTGGCGCCGGGCCTCCGCCCGGCGGTGCAAGGTGGCGCCGCTCGAATCTATGACGGTAGCGGCGTGCGCGACGCGAGCGACCACCGGCCGGTGGTCGTGGAACTGCAGCTGGTCGCGGCCAAGTGAGTCGGCCCGCACCGCTCTCAACGCAGGCGAAATTCGCCGAGCACGGGCAGATGATCGGAAGCGACGGACTCCAGCACGGTCATGCGCAGGGGCTCGACAGTGGCCGGGGTAATCCAAATGTAGTCGATCCGTTTGGTCGGCTTTTTCGTCGGAATCGTGGCGCCGTTTCCCAGGCCCACGAGTTCCCATGAATCGCTCAAAGATTCCTTCATCGCCCGGTGCGTCCGGCTTTCAGGCACGTCGTTGAAATCGCCGCAGAAGACGACCGCAATTTTTCCGGCGGCGGCGACAATGTTTTTTACCTCCGTGGCGCTGCTCAAGCGTTCGGCGTCATTCGGCCGGCTGTCAAAGTGGGTGTTCAGGAACAGCACGTCCCGGCCGTGGACTTCGAGCAGGAGTTGAGACAAACCGCGCTGTTCGCCAGTGCCCCGCGTTTGGAGGGGGGTGTTTTTCCGCTCTTTGACGGGGAAATTCGTCAGCACGGCGTTGCCGTATTCGCCGCCTTGGTGGTCGATGTTGCGGTCGAAATAGACCGCGAGGCCGGTGAGTTTGGCGAGTTCCCCGGGCAAATCGCGCCGGGCGGTGCGTGCGACGCCGCGATCGACTTCCTGCAGTGCGACGATGTCGGCTTTTTCCTTTACGATGAGGGCCGCGATTCGCGCCACGTCGAGTTTTTGGTCGATGCCCTCGCCGTGATGGATGTTGAACGATAGAACGCGGAAGGCGGTTGGCACGGTTGGTGAGGCCGCCTGACTTACGAGCGACAGGGACGCCGCGAGCAAGCTAGCGATGAAGGGTTTCAAGGGTTCGGGCGGAAGTTCAGATTGCCGTGGTCGAAAATTCCGGTCGCGCGGTCGCGCCCCGTTACTCGCCACGACGTGCCGCACCGTCCGGGCCGCGCGGCGGGTCGGAAATCAGATTCGGCGCGTGGCTTACTTTGCCGTCACGCTGACGGGGACCGAGATCTCGCCGGCACCGAAACCCCGCAGGAAGAGATTCGCGTTGCCTGGTTTCCCGCCTTCGACGGTGACCGTAACGCTCGTCTGGCCCTGCGGCACGATGACCTCGGGCATGATGACGCTTTCGGGCGCGTCGGTTGCGATGTCGAGGAGGGTGCCGCCGGGAGGCGCGGCGTTGGCGATCGAAAAGGTCAGGGTCTGGCGCGCGCCGGTCCGGAGGCTCAGTGAGGTAGGTGACACTGTCACGTTACTGGGATCGATGTGAAAAGTGCCGACGGGCGAGTAGCCTGGGGCGCCGTTGAGCGCGACCGAGTAATTTTTGCCGGCCTCGAGCGGCGGCACGTAAAAACTGAGGGAGGTGGACGAATCGAAAACGGTGCGGGCCGGCGTGCCGGTGAAATACACGACGTCCTGCGCGGTGAAGCCGCGGCCGAGCACGCTCACGCGGGCTCCGACTGGGCCGCGGTTGACCTCGAGCGAGAGCACATAGCGGCGCACGAGTTTCACATGGGCGACCTCGGTGTAGGCATCGCCGGGCGTGGCCACGCCGTTGCCCTCGACATTATAGGTGACGAGATAGTAGTAGGCGATGTCGTCGCGGCCCGCGGGGACTTGGTATTCGAACTCGTAGAGGCCCTCGCCGAGCGCGCTCGGTTTCATAGTGAAACTCTGCGCGTCGACCACGATGTGCGGCGTGATGCTGGGTTTCGGCACGTTATTGGTGCGCGGAGTGACCCGCAGCGTAAACGTGTAGATTTGCGACGGGTTCTCCGGCACGGAGGCCGGCGTCAGGTTTGTGAGCGTGACGGTTTCGCAGCCCGCGAGCAGGGCGAGGCCGAGGAGGGCGGCGAGTTGGGCGAGGATTTTTCTCGCGGGAGAAATTCGGTTGGTGTGCATTGGTCTATTAAGCGTGAAAACCGGTCGAAATCAAAAGGGTTAGTAATGAACGGCCTCGCCCAAGCGCAAGCCAAAGCTTCCGTGGCGCCGGTGCCATTGGGGCTCTACGTGCATGTGCCGTTCTGCGCGTCGACCTGCGATTTCTGCGCTTTCTATCAAATGCAGCCCACGGCGGACGGGGTGGAACGCTTTCTTGCCGGCATCGGGACCGAAGCGGCGATGGTGGATTGGACCCGACCAGTCACGACGGTTTTCTGGGGCGGCGGGACCCCCGGGCTGCTCGCCCCGCGTGATCTCGCCCGACTGGCTGACACGGTGCGGGCGCGATGTGGCGGAGCACCCCGCGAGTGGACCGTGGAGCTGGCGCCGGCGTCAGTCACTGCCGCGCGGCTGGCGGCGCTCCGAGAGGCGGGCGTGACGCGCGTCTCGCTGGGCGCCCAGAGCTTCCAGCCGATGCTGCTCGATGCCCTTGGCCGGCAGCACTCGCGAGAGCAGGTCCACCGGGCTTACGAACGCATCCGGGCGGCCGGTTTTGCGAGTGTGAATATCGATCTGATGTTCGCGTTGCCCGGCCAGACGGCCGAGGAATGGGCGGCTGACGTGCGCGAAGCGGTCGCGCTCGCGCCGGACCATCTCTCGACCTATTGCCTGACGTTCGAGGAGGACACGAAGCTCTGGGTGAAACTCTCGCAGGGCCGCGTGAAGCTCGATCTTGAGCACGAAGCGCAACTCTATGAAGCGACGTGGGCGCAGCTGGCCGCCGCCGGCTACGCGCAATACGAGGTCTCCAACTTCGCGCGCCCCGGCCACGTGTGCGCCCACAATCTCAACACGTGGCACATGCACGAGTGGGTCGGCCTCGGCCCGTCCGCGGCGTCGCAGCAGGCCGGCGTGCGCGGGGCGAATATCGCCGACCTGGAAAAATGGCTCGCGCACGTCGGGCGCGGGGAGCGCGTGACCGAGGATCGCGTGCGCCTCACGCCGGCGGCGCTCGCGGAGGACGCGTTGATTTTCGGACTGCGGATGAACGCGGGCGTCGATCTCGCGACCTGGCGTGCTCGAGCGCCGGAGGCGCCTTGGCCATTGGTGGAGGACATGCTCGCCACGCTCGCGGGGGGGGCGTTGCTGGTGCGCGAGGACGACTGGGTGCGGCTAACCGACCGCGGCCGGTTGATCGCCGACACCATCGGGGCGGAAGTCATGGCGGCGTTTGAACCGATCACGGAGACCGCATGAGATTCCCGGCGCTCATGTTGATGCTGGTGGCGGCGGGGAATGCCGCGGAGCACGCGCTGGTGTTGCAGACGGACTTCGGCACGAAGGACGGCGCGGTGGCCGCGATGCGCGGCGTGGCGGTGGGCGTGAGCGCTAAGCTCGCGATTCTCGATCTCAGCCACGAGAACACCCCGTTCGACATCTGGGAGGCCGCCTACCGGTTGAAGCAGGCGGCGCCGTTCTGGCCGGAAGGCACGGTGTTTGTCTCGGTCGTCGATCCTGGCGTCGGCACGGAGCGAAAATCCGTGGTGTTGAAAACGAAGAGCGGGCATTTTTTTGTCAGCCCGGACAACGGCACGCTGACCTTGATTGCCGAGGAACTGGGCATCGCGGCGGTGCGGGAGATTGACGAGACGAAGAACCGGCGGCGCGGCTCCGAGCGCTCCTACACGTTTCACGGCCGGGATGTCTACGCCTACGTCGGGGCCCGGCTCGCGGCGGGCGTGATGCCATTCGGCGACGTCGGGCCGCTGCTCGCGCCGCAAGTTGTGATGCTGGCCTACGAGCGACCGCGGTTCGAGGGCGGGGTGCTCGTCGGCACGATTCCCTACCTCGATTTTCAATACGGCAACGTCTGGACCAATCTCGACGAGGCGCTCTTTGCCCGGCTCGCGCCGAAGCTCGGTGATCATTTCCGTGTGACGATCGCGCGGGCGGGCAAGCGGGTTTTCGCGGGCACCCTGCCTTACGGACGGACGTTTGGCGAGGTGCCCGAAGGTGCGCCGTTGCTTTATCTGAACAGTCTCATGAATGTGTCGTTCGCGCTCAATCAGGGTGACTTCGCGAAGCAGCACGGCATCGCGGCTGGCGCGCAGTGGAGCGTCCGCGTTGAAAAAATAAAACCATGAAGTTCCTCGCCGCCGCCCTGTTCCTCGCCGTCCTGGCCCTCACCGGCTGCCAGTCGCCATCGGCGGCGCCGCGGGACTACGTGCTGGTGCTGGCGCGATTCTTTCTTGAGGAGAACGGTCAGCAGGCGACGCGGGTGATGCTGCCCCGCAGCGGCGTGAATCTCGCGATTGGGGCCCAGCCGGTGTTCACCGAAGCGGATATTGCGAACGTCGAGCTCATGCAGGTCGAGCTCGGCCAGTGCCTGATGTTTCAGCTCACAGCATCGTCGGCGCGCGATCTTTACCGGCTGTCGGCGTCCCATCAGGGCCGGCGGCTCGTGCTGGTGCTGAATGGCGAACCGATCGGCGCGCGACGCATCGAGGGGCCATTGGGCGAGGGCAATATCCTCGTGTTTGTCGAGCTGGCGGACGCGGCGTTGCCGGCGTTGGTCGTGAATCTCAAAAAAACCATCGCCGAGCTCCAGCGGGCGATCGCGCGCAAAGGATGAAGCGGAGCCGCGTGGCAATTTTCCTGGCAGCCGGGCTCGCGGTCGGGACGGTCGTCATTGGCCGCGCGGCGGAACGAGTAGAGCTGGTGTGGCCGACGCCGAACCCGGCGTGGGCCGACGGCAAACCGGTGGGCGACTACCTCCAGCATGCCGGGTCGGGCGACCCGGAGTCGGGCGCGTTTGGTGGAGTGCGAAGCGGAGGCACACATTTTCACGAGGGGCTTGACCTGAAGTGTCTCGCCCGCGACCGGCGCGGTGAGCCACTCGACAGCGTTTTCGCGGTAATGACCGGCGTCGTCCGTCACATCAGCGCGAGCGCGGGTGACAGCAATTACGGTCGCTACATCGTGCTGGAGCATCCGGACACGCCGCCGGGCGTCTACACGCTTTACGCCCACCTCGCGCGCATCGCGCCCGGCCTCCGCGCTGGCGATCGCGTGCTGCGCGGTCAGGCCATTGGGACGATGGGCCACAGCTCGGGCAGTTACCTGATTCCGACGGACCGGGCGCACCTGCACTTCGAGCTTGGTGTGATGGTCACGCGTGATTTTCAGGCGTGGTATGAGCGGAAGAAATTTGGGAGCCGCAATGATCATGGTCCGTGGAACGGCATGAATCTGATGGGCGCCGATCCGCTGAAACTATTCCAGGACTGGCGCGCGCGGCGCGTGAACACGGTGCTCGATTATTTCGTGGCCATGGAGACGGCCGTCCGCCTCCGCCTGGCCACGCACCGGGTCCCGGATTTCGTGACGCGCTATCCGGCCCTGCTCACCAAACCGCTGCCGCTGGGCGGGGTCGCCGGCTGGGAAATTCGCTGCAACTGGACGGGCCTGCCGTTCGCGTGGACGCCGCTGACGGCGGGGGAAGTCATCGGCCTGGCACCCGAGCAACCGTTGATCATCGAGGTCAACGCCGAAGTGGCGCGCCGCGAGCGTAGCCGGACACTCGCCGTCTCGCGCCGTGGCAGTTGGAGCGTCGGGAAGGATCTCGAGACCGTGCTGCAGCAATTATTTGGTGGGCGGTGATGACCGGGCCCGCTCCCGTCAACTCTCGGGCTTGAGTTGCTCGAGCAGCACGTTGAAGGCGGGATGCGCTTTCAATTCCTCGAGATCGGGATCCTGTTGCATCCAGTCGAAGTCGCGGTAGCCGAGCACGACGGCCCGCCGCAGGGAGCGCAGCGCGGCCGTCTTGCGCTTCGACAGCGCGAGACTGCACGCGAGATTATAGTGGGCGGTGGCGTTGGCGGGCTGGAGCTTCACCAGCCGGCGATCCATCTTCAGGCCGTCGGCGATCCGGCCGTGCCGCGTATAGAGGCTGCCGAGGATTTCGATCACCTCGGTGTAGCGGCCCTCGCGGCGCAGCACCGACTCGAAAAATTTCATCTCAAACTCGGGATCGTGATTTTTGTCCTTGGCCATCGGGTGGGAGCGGGTGGATCAGCCGCGTCGCGGGCAGGTGCCGGTGGCGCGGAAGGCATCGCACCGGGCGCTCACCTGGAGGCGCTGGGAGACGGGCGTGAGGCCGAGTTTCGAGGAAACCGTGCTGCCATACCATTCCATGAACGGCGCACTGATCTCGAAGATCTTGGCGCAGTCGAGGCAGACGACCTGGGCGAGCTGCGTGCGCGCGCCATCGCGGTTGGACCGATAGAATTTTTCGCCGGAGCCGATGTCGACTTCGCGCAGCAGCGCGCTCTCGGTCATGATCGGCAGGGTGCGGTAGATCGTGGCGCGGGAGACGGAGTCATCGAGGGCGCGGGCCGAGGCGAGGAGTTGATCGGCGGTGAAGTGCTCACCCTGGGTGAACGCCGCATCGAAGATCGCCAGCCGTTGGCTGGTCGCGCGCAGCCCCCGACGAGTCAGAAAACTTCGGAATTTGTCGCGCGCGGCGGGCAGGCTCACGCGCGACTTTTTCCTGTCGGTAGCGGGGGTGTCAATGCGTTCGTGGCGTGCGGCCGGTCGCCGAAGTCGTGCGACCTTGGTTCTTGGCGGCTGCAAAACTCTCCCGTCTTCGGCTACTCGCTTGCGCCCACGTCCGGCCCCGGCATCAATCGGCCGATGATCGTCGGCGTGCATCCTCTCGCGGGTTTCGACAAGCTCCTGCACTACCGCGTGCCCGAGACCCTGCGCGGTTCGGTCGCCGTGGGCTCGCTGGTGCGCGTTCCAGTGCTCAACACGCTGCGGCTCGGCATTGTCGGCGAGGTTGGCGCACCGCGGGATTTTCCCGTGGAGAAGCTCAAATCGCTCGCGCAAGTGCTCCATCCGTTTCCCGCGCTGCCGCCCGACCTGCTCGGCCTCGCCCGCTGGATGGCCGGCTACTACGCGTGCGGGCTCGACAGTATCATCGAGACGATGCTGCCCGCGGCGGTCCGCAACGGCGCGGGCCTGAAACAGGAAAAACTCCTCGCGCTCGCGCAAAAACTCGGGGCCGGTGAGCTCGCCGCCTTGGAGCAGCGCGCCCCGCAGCAGGCGCGGCTCTACCGGTTTCTGGAACAGCAATTCCGGCCGCAGAAAAAATCGCTGGTGCTCAGCCGACTCGAGGTGACGGCGGCCGTCGCGACTGCCCTAGTGAAGCGCGGGGTGGTGCGCGAGGAGACGCGCCGGATCGAACGCATCGCCTACGCTGACGATCACGCGACGGGAGAACTCGTCGCTTCGCAGCCGCACGCGCTCAATGCCGAGCAACAGGCCGCGGTCGATGCACTGGGTGAGAGCCTGGCGCTCGATAAATTTGGCGTGTCGCTGCTCCATGGTATCACCGGCTCCGGGAAAACGGAGGTTTACCTGCGCGCGATCGATACCGCGCTAAAGTCCGGGGGTGGGGTGGTGTTCCTCGTGCCCGAGGTCGCCCTTACCCCGCAGACCGTGGCTCGGCTGCGCGCGCGACTCGAGGCGATTGCGCCGGGCCACCGGTGCGTCGTGTGGCACAGTCACCTCAGCGAGGGCGAGCGGCTCGACGGCTGGCTCGCGCTCGCGACCGGCGAGGCAAAGGTGGTGGTCGGCGCGCGCTCGGCGATTTTCGCGCCGGTGCAGAAGCTCAAGCTCATCGTCGTCGATGAGGAACACGAGCCCGCCTACAAGCAGGACGAGACGCCGCGCTACCACGGCCGCGATGTGGCGGTCATGCGCGCGAAGCTCAACGGTGCCGTCGGTCTGCTCGGCTCCGCCACGCCGTCACTGGAAAGCTTCGCCAACGCGCAGGCCGGGAAATACCGCTTGCTCGAACTCAAGCAGCGCGTCGATTCCCGGAAATTGCCGCACATCGATATCGTTGATCTACGAATCGAGGCATTGAAGCAGCGCACGCTGCCGGCGCTGTCGCGCAAGCTGGTTGAGGCGATGCAGGCGCGGCTGGAGCGGCGGGAGCAGACGATTCTTTTCATCAACCGCCGCGGCTACTCGTCCTCGATGCTCTGCACGAAATGCGGGCACGTGGAGGAATGCACGCATTGCAGCATCGCGTTGACCTATCACCGCGCCGACGAGACCTTGCGCTGCCATCTCTGCGGCGATCAGAGGAACGCCCCGCTGCGCTGCCCGAAGTGCGGCGCGCCGGAGATTCGGTGGCGCGGACTCGGCACGCAGCGCGTCGAGGAGGCGGTGCGCCGCGTGCTGCCGCGGGCACGAATCGAGCGGATGGACACCGACACGATGTCGAAGAAAAACCGTTTTCGGGAAGTGCTGGCGAATTTCCGCGCCGGCAAGATCGATGTGCTCGTCGGCACGCAGATGATTGGGAAGGGGCTCGATTTCCCCAATGTCACCCTGGTCGGCCTGGTCGACGCGGATATCTCGATGCACGTGCCGGATTTCCGGGCAAACGAGCGCACGTTTCAACTGCTCGTGCAGGTGGCCGGTCGAGCCGGGCGCGGCGATCGGGCGGGGGAGGTGGTGGTGCAGACCTTCACGCCGCAGGCGCAGGCGATCCAGTTTTCGCGGCACGCCGACTATGCGGGCTTCGCGGCGGAAGAGCTGAAGCTGCGGAAGGATTTTCATTACCCGCCGTTTCGGCATTTGATTCACCATCTCTTCCGCGGACCGAATCCGGAGAAATTGAAATATTTCGCGGAGCAATGGGCGAAGCTCGTGGAGAAAACCTTGGGCGACCGCGTGGAGCTGCGCGGTCCCTCGGCGTCGCCGATTGAGAAAATCAAGGATGAGTATCGCTGGCAGCTCTGGTATTTCACCCACTCGGTGACGAAGGTCGTGCCGGAGCTCGCGAAACTCCGCGCCGATTTCGCCTGGCCCGACGATATCACGCAGGTGCTGGATGTCGACCCGGTGAACCTGGCGTAGGGCTCAGTCCGACCGTAGCGCCTCGACCACCGGGAGCCGCGAGGCGCAGATGGCGGGGTAGAGGCCGGCCAGCACGCCGACGAGTCCGCTGAAGAGCACGCCGATCAGGAGGGCCGCCGGAGACAGCTCGGGACGGTTGGCCTCGACGACGACTTTCTGGAGCAGCTTGATCAGACCGATGCTCGCCACCATCCCGACCACCCCGCCGGCGATCGCGAGCGTGAGCGTCTCGGCGAGAATCTGCACCAGGATGTCATGCCGCTTCGCGCCGAGCGCCCGGCGGACACCGATTTCCCGGACCCGCTCGTTGATCGAGGCGAGCATGACGTTCATGATGCCGATGCCGCCGACGATGAGGCCGATCACGGCGACACCACCCAGGGAAATCACGTAGCTGCGCCGCGTTTCCTCGAAGCGCTGGAGGAGGTCTTCGCGGGTTTCGAAGCGGACGTCCTGGATGCCGCGATGAGTGTGGGTGAGGACGTTGGAAATCTGCTCGAGCGCGATGGGAATGTCGGCGACATCGGCCACCTTCACGTTCAGGATATCCACGTTTTCATCGAGACGGAACAACGTTTGCAACGTGGTGAGCGGGATGAACACCGCCTGATTCTTGGCGCTAAATCCGCCGCCCCCACCGAGGGCGGACTGATACTCCCGCAGCACGCCCACCACGGTGAAGGGCTGGCCGTTGATCGTGATCACGCGGTCGAGCGCATCAATCCCGCGGGGAAAAAGTTGATCGACGACCGCCTGGCCCAGCACGACCACCTGCGTTTGCAGTTCCAGGTCGAGGTCGCCGAAGGTCCGGCCCACGGCGACGGCGAAGCGGTCCATAATGAAGGTCGCCGGCAGCACGCCACGGACATTTTGCCACGCGGCCCGACCATGGTAAGACAGCCGGCCGCCATCGCGAATCGTGACTTCGGCTGTGACGCGTTGCGCGAGTGGCACGGCGGCCAAGATCGCGTCAACATCGTTCATGGTGCGGCCGGGCGACAACTTCGCGAGTTCCCGCTGTGCCTCCGGCGGGGGCCGCGACAGGATGTTGATGCGTTCAATGCCGCCGGTTTCGTAGATCATCGTCTCCCAGCCGCGCAGTAGTCCCTTGACGACACCCAACATGCCCACGAGCGCGGCGGCGCCGAGGACGATGCCGAAAAGCGTCAGAAAGGAGCGCAGCTTGTGGGCCAGCACCTCGCCCCAGCCGCTGACGATGCCCATGAAAAGCGGTCGCATGGGTGCGCTTACCGCCCGCTGCGCTTTGGTCCGCGCGGTTTCGGCGGGGCGGCGGGCTTGGCGATCGGAACCTCGCCTTCGAACTCGAGCGGTCGCATCAAAGCGATTTCGTCGCCCGGCACCAGGCCGGAGATAATATGCACCCGCCGGGTATCGGCGATGCCGATGTCGATGGCGCGCACTTCGAAACCTTCGCCCCTGCGCAGGAAGACGTAGCGCACCGAGTCCGCGTTGGAGAAGACCGCCGACAGCGGAACCGCGGCGACATGCTCGATGTGAGAGAGCGTGAACATGACCGTGGCGGACATGCCGGGCCGGAGGCGCGGGTCGGTTTCGTCAACGACCACGTCGACGGGAAAAACCCGGGTGCGATCGCCGGCGGACTCGGTGGCGATGGTGGCGATCCGCTTGATTTCGCCGTTAAGCATCATGTTGCGCAGGGAATCGACGCGGACCCGCGCGGCGTCGGCGAGTTTGAGGCGGGCGACGTCGATTTCGTTGATGTTGGTGCGGACCATCAAAGCGGAGAGGTCAGCGACTTCGCCGAGCAAGGTGCCGCCGCTTTGCGACGCGGCGCTGGTGACGAGCTGGCCCTCGGTGAGGTCGCGCAGCAGCAAGGTCCCATCGTGGGGCGCGCGGATGACGGTCTTGGCGAGCTTGTCGCGGAGGTTGGCCGACCGCGCATCATAGACGGCCGCGTCGTTTTCGGCCAGGGACAGCGTGATGCGCGTTTCCTCAAAATCTTTTACGGTGATCAGACCGCGTGATTTCAGTTCCTGCTGTCGCTCGAATTCCCGCCGCACGCGCTGCACCTTTAGTTTGGAGGCCTCGATGTTCCGGTCGCCCTCCTGCATTTGCGTCAGAATATCCTGTTGGTCGAGCTTCAGAATTTCCTGGTCGCGTTTGATACCCTCGCCGTCTCCGACCAGAATTTTAACGATGCGGCCGCTGATTTCAGCGCGCAGCTCGGTGGAGAAGACGGCCCGGAGGCGGCCGACCGCGACGATTTCCTCGGAGATGTTCGCGAGTTTGACGCGGGAGGTCGGGATTTTAGTTTCCCGTTTTGAGCCGAACAGGCCCGGGCCAACTTGCTTCCACACCGCGCGCCCACTCCAGCCGAGTCCGGCGAGAATCGCTAGCAACACTAGCGTGCGCAAAATTGAGGTTAACCAACGGGGTAGCTTGGAGGCAGGCATGAAGTTTCTAAGACGACGGCCACAGGCTTGGGAAACAATCGCGCGGAAGGAAGTCGGAAAACTTCTGGTGTCATTAGAATTCCCAACTGGCGCCGAGGCTCGGCAGGAGTGGCAGCTGCTTGCGGGGCTTTTTCGTATCGGTGACCAGCAGGCCGGAGACGATGACGTTATGGTCGTAGCCGAGGAGATTCACGCGGTCGTAGGCGTTGAACAAATCGAGAAAGAGGCGGAGTTCACTGTGGGCGAGGTGGACGCGCCGGGTGGCGCGCAGGTCAAGGCGATGATAATCGGGCAGCCGCAGGCCATAAACGGGACCATTGGCGGAGACGAGGACGCGGCGCGTGTTGGTGAGAGTGGTGAGTGAGTAGGCGACATCGGTGGTGGGCCAGCCGGTGTGAAACTGCCACGCGGTGCTGAACTGCCAGCGCGGGTTGGGCGTCCAAGTGAGATCGCCGTAGAGCGCATGGCGCTGATCGCGCGCGCGCGGCAGCCAGCGGCCGGCGAGCAATTCCTCGGCGCGGGCCAAGGTGTAGCTGGCGTTCCACGTAAGCG
The DNA here is from genome assembly GCA_009695305.1 of Opitutus sp. Taxonomy (GTDB): domain Bacteria; phylum Verrucomicrobiota; class Verrucomicrobiia; order Opitutales; family Opitutaceae; genus SIBG01. The sequence continues at coordinate 34,085 of SIBG01000021.1, forward strand.
CGGAGCTGGCGTGACCGCTGAGCAGCAGCTCGACGCCGCGGGCGCGGCCGAGCGCGGGCGCGAGACGGACCCGGTCGTCTTGCGCCTCGGGAAAGAGGTCGTAGGCGTTATCGAGATTCTCCCAGCGCGGGCGCACGTGCGTCAGGCGGCGCTCGTAGGCTTCGAGTCGCAGGGCGAGGCCGTGGCCGAGTGGTGCGTTGAGGCTGAGGACGCGGTGCTCCGCTTGCTCGGAGCGGTAGAAGCGCGTGTCGAGGGCGTTAGCCGCGAGTTCATGCAGGCCCTGCGATTGGGCGTAAACGCCCCATGCGGCGCGCACCGTGGCGCGACCGAGGGTGAGGACGGCGTTGAAGCGCGGGCTGACGTCGGCGTCGTGGGTGGCGGAGTGACGGTCGAAACGCACGCCCGGCTCTAAGACGAAGGCGGCGAGCGGCTGCCATCGCGCGGCGACGAAGGCGCCGAACGAATCCCCGTCGGGTCGGGGCGCGGCGTTGCGCACGTCGGTGAAGGTGAACTGCCGTCCGGCGCTGACCGTGGTGAACTGGTGCGAGAACGTGTAGGCATAGCGCGCGCTGCCCGTGGTCGCCTCGACGCCGCTGCGCACGAGGGCGCGCTCGCCGAGGGCCAGTGACCAGTCGTTGCGCACGGCGAGCAGGTCGAGCGAGCGGTGGTCGCGGAGAAAAAACGGGAAACCGTCCATCGTGCCTCCGCCGTCGCGCGCCCAGGTGAGGCGCGTGAACGAGGCGACGGCTTCGCCGGTGAGCGTGGAGTTGACCGCGCCCTGCCAGCGGCCCCACACATAATCACTGTTGTAGCCGCTGGTGAGGTCGGGGTTGTTGTTGTTGCGATGATAGCGCAGGGTGTCGCCGGCGTGGAGCGCATGGAGCGAGACGGTGTGACCGGGCGCGGGATCGTATTCGACCTTGGCGGTCGCATCATAGTAGCGCGGGGTGATGTCCTCGTCCCGGTTGGCGACCTTTAGCGCGATGTCAGGGTAGCCGCGACGCGCCGACGCCAGCCAACGTCCGCGGCGGCCAGCGAACACGCCCTCGCTGTGCGCGCCGACTCCGGTGAGGCTTAACTCGAGGCCGGTGCGCCGCGGGCCGGGCGTGCGGGTGGCCATCGTGAGGACCGCGGCCGAGCGGTCGCCAAAGTCAGCGGCAAATCCGCCGGTCGTCAGATCGAGCCGGCTGATGGTGCGCGGATCGATGATCGAGAGCGCGCCGTCGACATCCTTCAGGTGAAACGGCTCGATGAGCTGCACGCCGTCGAGCCGGGCGAGGAGCTGCGTATTCGGCGCGCCGCGCACCCAGAACGAAGCAGTGACGTCGTTGGTGGCGAGACCGGGCAGGTGGGCGATCGCTCGAAAGAGATCGTCGCCGAGCTGCGGGAGGGTTTCGAGCTCCGCGCTGGTGAGGGTGACGCTCGACTCGATGCGGGCATCCGCGATTCCGAACTGGCTCGGGGTGACGACGACTTGGGCGAGTTTGACGGGAGGCTCGGGCAGCGTCTGGGCAGTCAGGGCGCACGCGACGACGAAGCCGAGGTAAACGAGGCAGCGGAGACAGGGCATGGCTTCGTTTGGCCTTGGGTGCGGCGGTGCGCAACAAAACTTTCGGCGGACATTCTCCGGCACGCGGTGAAAAATTTTCGGGATCGCGACGCCGGGAACCCCAACCGGGGCATTTCCCCGAGGGTAGAGTCGCATCCCTTCGCCGACTGGAGGAGGGCGAGGGTTTGAGGGCGGGCGCAAGAACCGCGCACTCTTGCTCAAGAAATGCGCATCAATGCCCCTCGCGCCGACGCCCGCCCGGGGCCGACCATGGTGCGCCATCGCTGGAGTCCACCCGTCCTTGCCACTAAACCTGCCGGCAGCGCCACGATCAAACTCGACGTGACCTACACGCATCCCGCCGGTCGCATCGATCTGACCGAGACGCGCGAGCTGAGCATCTCCGCACCGGCGGCCGACGGCAGCTACCTCATCGACTGGCGGGCGCAGTTTACCGCGGGACCGCACGGGGTGGTGCTCGATCGCACGCCAATGCCTGGAGAGCCCAAGGGTGCGGTGAACGGCGGTTACGCCGGTCTCGGGCTCCGCCTGGCGGCGGCGCCGCTGGCAATCGCGTTTGTCTCCACCGCCGGTCAGATCAGAAACTTCGTGAGCGACCGCGCGCGGCCGGCGGCTCCGGCGGTCGCCTGCAATTTCACCGATGGCGCGACTGAGGTCGGAGGGATCGCGATCTTCAGCGATCCCGTCAACGCCGGTCTAGAGGCGCCGTGGTATTTGATCAATAACACCCAGTTTCGTTTCGCCTGTGCTGCGCTCCTCGCGCCGCAGCCCCGGCCGGTGACCGCCGGCGGCGAATTCCAGCTCCGCTATCGCATCGCGCTGCGCCGGACCGCGTGGACGCCGGCGACCCTCCAGGCGGCAGCGGCGAAATGGCAGCGCGCGAGCCGTTGAGACAATTTACCCGCCGAAACGCGGCGTCTTATTGAATTTGCCTCGGCCGTTTGAATGGAGGCAAATCAGGCCGAAATGAGAATCTACTTCATGGGCATCGGCGGCACGGCGATGGGTCACGCGGCGCTGCTCGCGCGGGCGGCCGGCCATGAGGTGCTGGGGGCGGACGCCGGCGTCTACCCGCCGATGAGCACCGTGCTGGCCGAGGCCGGGATCACGCTGCACGAGGGCTACGATGCGGCGCGGCTGGAGAGACTTGCGCCGGATCTCGTCGTGATCGGCAACGCGATGTCGCGGGGCCATCCCGAAGTCGAATGGCTGCTGGAGTCGCGCACCCTGGCCTTCACCTCCCTGCCGGCCCTGTTGCATGATTTCGTGCTGAAGCGGCGGCGCAATCTGGTGATCGCTGGCACGCATGGGAAGACGACGACAACCGCGCTTGCGGCATTTTTGCTGCGGGAGAATGGCGGCGATCCCGGTTTTCTCATTGGCGGCGTGCCGCAGGATCCGCCCGTCGGCGCGCACCTCGGCGCGGAGCGAGATCCCTTTGTCATCGAAGGCGACGAATACGACAGCGCGTTCTTCGACAAGCGGAGCAAGTTCATCCATTATGCGCCGCACGTCGTGGTGCTGAACAATCTCGAGTTCGACCACGCTGATATTTTTCGCGATCTGGTGGATGTGCAGCGCACGTTTACGCACCTGACGCGCATCGTTCCGCGCAACGGATTCATCGTGATCAATGGGGACGATGACAATCTGCGCGCGCTGGGGCCGATGCCGTGGACGCAGGTGGTGCGGGTCGGCACGGGCGAGACGAATGACGTGCGCATCGTGGATTTCGCCGAGTCGGCGGAGGGCGCGGAGTTCCGGTTGCTGTGGCGGGGTGAGCTCTGGACGCACGTGAAGTGGGCGCAGCCCGGCCTGTTCAACGCCCGGAATGCCGCGGTGGCGGCGACCGCGGCCGGCCTTTCCCGCGAGGCCAGGAATCCCAGCCTGCTCCGGCTTGAAGCGCTCGCGCGTTTCCGGGGCGTGAAGCGCCGGCAGGAAGTGTTGCTGGCGACGCCGCGGCTGACGGTGATCGAGGACTTTGGCCATCATCCGACGGCGCTCGCGGAGACGCTGCGTTCGTTTCGCGCCAGATTTCCCCGCGCCTTGCTCACGGCGGTGTTCGAGCTGCGCAGCAACACTTCGAGCCGGCGCACGATGCAGGCGGCCTTCATGCGCGCGCTGGCGCAGGCGGATGAGGTTTACATTGGGGCCATGAACCGGCCGGAACGGCTGCGGGCCGAAGAACGGCTCGACCCCGAGGCGGTGGTGCAGCATCTCGAATCGCAGGGCGTCGAGGCCCACTTCGCCGTGACGAACGCCGCGCTGCTGAAAAAGTTGCTCGAAAGCGAGGGGAACGCCCCGGCCGGCCGGTCGCGCCTCGTCGTGTTTTTCACCAACGGATCGTTCGATGGCATCATCGGCGAGTTCGTCGCCGCGGCCAAGCCGCCGGTCGGCTAGGCTGTCGCGGAGGAGGGGCGCGCCTGACCGGCAAGCGCCGAGGGTGCCGCGACCGCGACAAAGTTGGTCAAGAGGGTTTTAAATTTTCTCAAATCGAGGGGTTTCGTGAGATGTTCGTCCATCCCGGCCGCCAGACGTTTATCCCGCGTGCCCTGGGCGATCGACGCGGTGAGTGCGATGATGGGCGTGTGCTGGCCCGGTGGCTCGGCGGCCCGGATGCACCGGGTCGCGGTGTAGCCGTCCAGATCGGGCATTTGCAGATCCATCAGGATCGCGTCGTAGCGGTGACTCGCGGCGAGGCGGATCGCTTCCTCTCCGCCCGAGGCCAGATCAGGATCGAACCCATTGCGGCTGAGAAAAACCTCGAGGAGAAAACGGTTCGTCTGCATGTCATCGACGACCAAAATGCGCGGGCGATGAGCCGGACCAGCCGTGGACTCCAGTGGGGTAGGTAACGCATCCTCGGGCAGGGCGACCGGCGCCGCCGGCAGGAAGAACGAGAAGTCGGTGCCTTCGCCGGGCGCGCTGCGCACGGCGATTTCCCCGCCCATGAGCATGACGAGCCGCTGACAAATCGCGAGGCCGAGGCCGGTGCCGCCATAGCGACGCGTCGTGGACGTGTCGGCCTGCATGAACATTTGGAAGAGACCTTTTTGCTTTTCCACGGCGATGCCGATGCCGGTGTCACGCACCGAGACACTGAGCCGGCCCTGCGGGTCACCGGCTGCGGGCGGCGCCCAGGTGAGGAAGACCGTGACGGAGCCCGTGGGCGTGAACTTGATCGCGTTGTCGACCAGATTGACGAGCACCTGACGGAAGCGGAGGGCATCACCGGCGACGAGGAGCGGCCCGACGAGCTGCGCTTCGAAGCGCAGCGCGATTTGCTTCTCGAGCGCACGGGTGCCGAGCAGCCGGAGCGCCTCGTGCGCGGTCTCGGCGGGCGCGAAAGGCAACCGCTCGAGCGCGAGCCGGCCTTCCTCAATTTTGGAAAGATCGAGGACGTCGTTGATCAGCGCGCTGAGCCGCGTGCCCTCGCCGGTGATGGTCGCGAGGTAGCCGCGCTGCGCTTCATCGAGTTTGGTTTCAGACAGGAGACTGGCGAAGCCGAGGACGGCGTTGAGCGGCGTGCGAATTTCGTGGCTCATCACGGCGAGGAAATCGCCCTTGGCGCGGCTGGCGTCGTCGGCGGCAGTCTTGGCGCGCTGAAGTTGCCGCTCGGTGTCCGCGCGTTCGCGCAGCTCGGCGCGCAGGAGCGCCAGCTGGGTGGCGCTGATCAGGAGCACGGTGATCAGCAGGGTGGTGCCGGCGAGCGCCAGCGCGCGGAGCCCGGCGACGGTGCCGATCGGGGCCGGGCGCAGGCCCGCCGATCGCGGTCGTCGCCCACTCCGCCAGCAGCACACCGGCGACGACGAGCCCGGCGACGACCGCGCACGTTGGGCGGGAGAAATCCTGATCGGCCCGACGGCGGCGCACATGGCCGCGGCACCATTGACAGGCCGCCAGCGAAACGATCGCAAAGCCGGCGGCGTCGAGACGGAACCGCAGAAGATCAGTCAGCAATGGGTCGGCGTTGATCATGGCTTTCGGTGCCATGACGGTGCCGGATGCGCGGGGACGGGCAAATTGCGGATTTACCCATCCGTTACTTAGGGGTTACTTAGCGCGAGGCGTAGGTGTTGCTACGCCACCGCGCCGCGACTCACTGCGCCTGCTTCGCGATTTTCCAGGTTGCCGGTTTCTGCCCGGTGGGCAGCGCGAGCAGATCGTAGTCGTGATAGCCGGTGATTTTCACCCGGGAGAATTCACCGACGGGCAGCTCGCGCGGCACGTAAACGCGACCGTCGATGTCCGGGGCGTCGGCCTCGCCGCGGGCCACGCCGGGCTCCTCGACGAGCACGCGGAGGGTTTGGTGGACCTGGCTCGCGCTCACCTTTGCGGCGATTTCCTTTTGCAGCGCCATGAGGCGGTGCCAGCGCGCTGCTTTCACCTTGGGGGCCAGCTGGTGGTCCATCTTGGCGCCACGGGTGCCTTCTTCCTGCGAGTAACGAAACACGCCGAGCCGTTCGAACTTCGTCTCGTGAATGAAGGCGCAGAGTTCGTCCACATCCGCTTCGGTTTCGCCGGGAAACCCCACAATGAACGTCGTGCGGATCGCGATGCCGGGGATCCCGGCACGGATGCGCCGGATGAGATCGCGGATGTAGGCGCCGCTGGTTTCGCGCTGCATCCGGCCGAGCATGTGATCGCTGATGTGCTGGAGCGGGATGTCGATGTAGCGGGCGACCTTTGGGCACTCGGCGATGGTGCGGATGAGTTCGTCACTCCAATGCGCGGGATGCGTATAGAGCAGGCGAATCCAGAAATCGCCCTCGAGGGCGTTGAGCTCGCGGAGGAGGGTGGTGAGCGCGGAGCCGCGGGACGAGTCGACCGGCGTGCGCGGATTCGGGCGCTCGTCCCACGTGTCCATGCCGAAAAACGTCGTGTCTTGGGAAATCAGATTCAGCTCCTTGACGCCTTCCTTCACCAGCTGGCGTGCTTCGGCCACGACGCTGGCGATGGTGCGGCTGCGGTGCCGGCCGCGGATCTGCGGAATGATGCAAAACGTGCAGGGGTGGTTGCAGCCCTCGGCGATCTTGATGTAAGCGAAATGTTTTGGCGTGAGCCGGAAACGCGGCGTGTCGTAGTCGGGGATGTAGGTCGAGCGACCCTCAATGAACGAGACGGGCGCGGCTTCCTTGGCGCGAACTTGGCCCAATAGTTTCTCGATGATGGGCGCGACGGTGGTGACTTGATCGAGCCCGATGAACGCGTCCACCTCGTCGTGCAGCGAGCTCGAGAGATCCTGCGAGAACCGCTGTGCCATGCAGCCGGCGACGATCACCTTCTGGCCCCGGTGGCGCTTCCGCAGACCGCGGTTCTGGTGGACTTCGAGAATGTGGCCGATCGATTCCTCTTTCGATGAGTCGATAAACGAGCAGGTGTTGACGATGACGACGTCGGCTTTTTCTGCCTCGGGAATGACGCGCATCCCGGCTTGGTGCAGATGGCCGATCATGATCTCGCTATCGACGAGATTTTTCGCGCACCCGAGAGAAATGAGACTGACGGTGACCATGGGGAGAACGGGCGAAAACAAAAGCGGCGGTCCAAAGACCGCCGCAGGCGTGACGCAGCGCTGGAGGCCGGCTTACTTCTTCTTCGCGGCCTGCTTGGCGCGGATTTTCTTGCGCTTGAGGTAGGCGGCGCGGCGTTTGCGTTTGATATACTTGTTCAGTTGTTGGCCCATGGTGATTGGAAGTGTGAAGGGGCGATGTTTCATAGCGCGGCGGGCGAGTCAAGCGCCTCGCCGCTGAGAATTTTTCCGCCCGCGCGCCGCCAGCGATAGATCAACGGGGCCTTGGTGCGATCGAGTTGTTTGAAGAGCGCGGGGTCGGCGCGCTTCGGCAGTTCGAGGTCGGCGAGCCCGGTGGCATCGCAGCTGAGTAGGCGGGCATAGGGTTTGAAAAATTCGGGCCGCCCGATGAGGCGCGCGAGGTCGGCCGGCGCAGAGGCGTCGCCGTGGCGATCGAGCGCCAGGAAACAATAGGGCAGGCTGCGCAGGTCGATGCCGGCGCGCTGGCCGAATTTTACCCAGTTAGAATCGGCGAAAATTTCTGGCGGTGGCGGAGCGAAGAAGTGGCACCAGTGGCGTTCGTTGCCGGGCTGGAGGATGGGGCAGGAATTTCCGTGGGTGCAGGGGGCGACAACCTGGAACTCCTCCCGCAGGTCCTCGCGCATCGCCCCGAGCTCGCGGCTCGCAGCGTGCGTGCCGGGCTCCACCCACAACACGGACTCGGCGCGGTCCATGAGCCCGAGGAGCGTCGCGAGCTGGTCGGGCGCGAGCTCGTTCATCACATGGCTGATCACCAGGAGTCCGAGTGGCTCCGCGGCGGCGAGAAATCCCGGCGTAGCTTGATCGACGCGCAGCGCGGGAAAGGCGCGCTGGGCGGACTCGGCGGCGAAGTCGCACGCCAGCGGCGAGTGATCCCACACCGTGAGGGCGTCGAAAGTTTCGGCGCCGAAAAATGCGATCACCCGCCGGGCGGCGATGCCACTGCCGCAACCCCAGTCGAGAATGTGGCGCGACGCTGGCCGCCAGCGGCGCAACTGCAACTCCCGCAGGACCTGATCCCATTTCCAGCCGATGCGCTCACCGTAGGTGAAATCGTAGCTGGCGAGGTCACGCGACGAGTTCCAATACGGCCCCGTGGCCGGGCCACCGCGCAGGAAGAGTTCGCGGAAGCGTTCGAGGGCGGACCAGTCGAGTGTGTCCCAAGTCATTGCGACAACGCCACGCCGAGGTGGGTGGCCAATTTTTGCTGTTTGATTCCGTAGAAAGCGGCGAACGCGCGGAGACGCCGGGCGACCGCTTCGTCTCCGGGCGGGCGGGACTTGATGGCGGCGATCATGAGATTTTTCGCGGTGTGCTCAGTGGAGATGAACTCAAAGACCTTCGTCTGGTAGCCGGCCCACTCGAGGAGCATGGCGCGGAGCGCATCGGTCACGAACTCCGACTGGCGCTCCTGAAAAATCCCGTGGCGGAGCGCGTCGGCGAGGACGGGCGGCGCCGTGAGTTGCGGGCGGAGTTCTTTTTGGCAGCAGGGCGCGACGACGAGAAGTTTGGCGTCGGCGGCGATGCCGCGCGCCAGGGCGTCGTCCGTGGCGGTGTCGCAGGCGTGGAGCGCGATGAGGACGTCCACCGTGCGCTCGATCGCGACGGAGTCGATCTGGCCGGTGGTGAAGGTGAGGTGCGGGAAATTATTTTCGCGGGCGGCGCGGTTGCAGAGATCGGCCAGCTCGGGGCGGGCCTCGATGCCGCGGATGACGGCGCGTTCGCCGAGCAGGGCGGCGAGGGCGAAGGTGAGGTAACCTTTGCCGGAGCCCATATCGACGACGTGAAGCGGGTGGAGCGCGCTGACCTCAGCGCTCGGTTTGGCTTCGGGCACCTCGGGCAAGCGGGTTGGGGTCGATTCGCTCCACCGCGGGAAAGCCTCTTCCAGCAAATGCGAGAGGAGTTCGGAGAATTTTTGAATCTGGCGAAACTTGTCGGCCATGCCCTCGCGAGGCTGGCCGCGGTCGTTGGTGATGCCGAGCGCGCGGAGCCAGGGGGCGTCGGCGGCGATGAGATGCTGCTTGGTCCGATCATGCGTTGCGGCTTTCGCGTGGGGCAGATCTGAGGCCCGACCAACTTTGAGGCGCGCTGGACCGTCGGGTTGACATTCGAGTTGCGCGGTCTGGGTCGCCGTGAAGAGGTGGGCGTCGAGAAAATCCCGGCCGATGAGCGGGTCGAGCTGGGCCAGCGCGGCGTCGGGCGGAAAATTCTTCGTGACGTCGCGTGTGGCGTGCCGCCAGACGAAGGCGAGATGCGGGCCGGCCTTGAGCGCGACGGGCCGGACGAACAGATTTTTTAGAGAGGCGTCGGCGCCGCGGTATTTCCCCAAGGTGAGTTTAGCGAGCGTGCCGTCGTGGATCGCGGTGCGCAGCAGAGGAAGAAAACGATCGAGAGCTGTCGGCTGAGGCATGAAGGAAGATTTTTGACTGCGGACGGCGCTGATTACGCGGATAATGGCAGGTCGATCGAAAAGCTTGGGGTGAAATTTGGGAAGAGTGCGCTACTTGAGTGAGGCCGGCTGGACGTAGAAATCGAGGGGCGTGCGGCGCCACCACTGGCCGCTGCGGGCGCGAGTGGCGGGGTCGGTGAAATGGTATTCGTAGCGAACGACGCGGACGAAGCGTGGTGGTTTTTGCGCGAAGGGATTGGTGGCGAAAAGGGCGAGGACGTCAGGTGTGCCGCGCAGGAGGTGTTCGCAGAGGTGGAGCACCCAGCGATTCTGGGCCGGGGAACCGAGGGCCGCAAACCAAAGCTGCCAGTCAAGCCGCGGCTGATGCGGCGCGACCCAGGTCGGGCGGTGGGCCAGGTCCCCGGGTTTGTCGGGAAATTCGTAAGCGCGCCAGTCGCGGCCGTCGTCGCTGCCTTCAAAGATGAGTTCAAGCCGTGGGTTGGTCATCACGGCGAAGAGGCCGTAGTTGTTGAGGCTACGGAAGGGGGCGACGCCGTTGACGAGCGCGCCGAGCAGTTCGGGAAGGACCGGCCGGCGCGTGACGCTGGGCAGCGCCTGCAGCACGGTGAACGGGATGACCAAGGCGGCCACCGCACCGAGCACCCAGCGTGGGGCGTGACAAACGCCGGCCGTGGCGTCGAAAAGTGTGTCAACTAATGATTGACTAACCCGCGGGGGCCAGAGGCGGTCGGAAGAGAGCAGGATTCGAGCGAAACGCGGGCAGGCGGAAGTCCACCACGCGTCGTCGAGGCAGGGGAGGCAGAGGGCGAGGGTGAGGAGGTTGAAAAACGTGTAGTTGCCGGTGAGGGCGATGAGGAGCATCAGTATGGCGATGAGCAGGGCGGCGCGGTGACGAAACGCGCGGGGAGCGAAGAGGCAGAAAGGGGCGATGAGTTCGATGACGAACATTCCGGCGCACGAGGCACGATGGAACCAGCCGGGGAGTTGGTGAACGAACCACGCGAACTGGGTCGGGAGCGGCTGCGTCTCGTAGTGAATCGTTAGCGCGGAGAGATTGCGCCACGTCGGGTCGCCGCTCGTCAGCTTCACGAGGCCGGAGAGAAACATGAGGCGAAAAAACAGCCAGACGAGGAGCCAGCGGGCGACTCGCGGCGGCGCCGGTGCGCGCCAGAGCGGAAGGAGCGACCACGGCGCGAGAAAAATGGCGAGGAGGGTGGTCTCGAGGAGGAGCGCGTCCCATTGGAAATTGAAGAACACCTGACCCGCGCCGCAGAGCGACAGGTAGGCGGCCCACAGCAAAGCGAGGCAGGGCGCGGGCGCGATACCGGCGAAGAGGAGGAGGGAGAGCGCGCCGCCGGCGGCGCAAAGGGCGGGAAGAAATTTTCCGGCGCCGAAAATCCAGCAGAGCGACGGGAGCTGGTAGTAGGCCGCGGCGCCGAGTTGCTCCTGGACGGCGTGGAAAAAGGGCTGCGCGGGGAGCAGACCGTGCGGCCCGATGAGGCCGTTGAGCTGAATCCACGCGGAGGTAAACGCGATGAAGTGGATCAGCGCGAGCGAGCGCAGGAAGAGCCACGAGCCAAATGAAAACGTGTCGCTCGCGGGAGTGGTTCCGGCGCGGTTCACGGCGGCAGGCTTAGGCGAGCAGGCCCTTGACGACCTGGCCGTGGACGTCGGAGAGCCGGAACTGCCGGCCCTGATAGCGGTAGGTGAGCCGTTCGTGATCGATGCCGAGCAGGTGGAGGATTGTGGCCTGCCAGTCGTGCACATGAACGCCGTCGCGGGCGATGCCGTAGCTGAATTCGTCGGTCTCGCCGTAGGCGGTGCCGGCCTTCACGCCACCCCCGGCCATCCAAGTGCTGTAGGCGCTGCCGAGGTGATCGCGGCCGTAGCCGTCGATTTTCGTGATGTCACCTTGCACGAAAACGGTGCGACCGAATTCGCCGGCGTAAATGACGAGGGTATCTTCGAGGAGGCCGCGTTGCCTGAGATCGTGGACGAGCGCGGCGGTGGGCTGGTCGGTGTCGCGGCACTGGACCTCCAGCTGCGTGGCGAGATTGCGATGCTGATCCCAGCCGCCGTGCATCAGCTGGATGAAGCGGACTCCGCGCTCGGCGAGGCGGCGGGCGAGCAGACAATTGCGCGCATAGCTGCCCAGGCGGTGCACATCGGGGCCGTAGCTGGCGAGCGTGGCGGGTGACTCCTGGCCGAGGTCGAGCAGGCCGGGCACGCTGGCCTGCATCTTGAACCCCATTTCGTATTGGGCGATCCGGGTATCCGTTTCGGGATCGCCGTGGAGCTCAAGTTGGTGGTGGTTGAGCGCGGCGATGTCATCGAGCAGCGCGCGTTTCTGGGTGCGGTCGAGGCCGGGGGCGTCGTTGAGGTAGAGCACCGGCTCGCCCTCGCTGCGGAGGCGGACGCCTTGGAATTTTGAGGGAATAAAGCCGCTGCCCCAGTAGTGCTCGTAGAAAAGCTGGCCGCAGGTTTTTTGCTGGTCGGAGGACGTCATCACGACGAACGCCGGGAGATCCTCGGCGAGCGAGCCGAGGCCGTAGGTCAGCCACGAGCCCATACTGGGGCGGCCGGGAATTTGGGAACCGGTCAGGCAAAACGTGACGCCGGGGGCGTGGTTGACGGCCTCGGTGTGCATCGAATTGATGAGGCACATCTCATCGGCGATGCCGCCGATGTGAGGGATAAGTTCGCTGAGCCAGCGACCGGAGCGGCCGTATTGTTTGAAGGGTTTGAGCGCGGGCAAAATGGGAAATTTTTTCTGCGTCGACGTCATTGTCGAAAGGCGCGCGCTGCTGCGGACGGAGTCGGGGAGTTCCTGCATCCGGAGCGCCTCGAGGCCGGGCTTGTAATCGAAGAGATCAACCTGCGAGGGGCCGCCGCCCTGCCAGAGCAAGATGACCCGTTTGGCTTTGGGCGGAAAATGGGGCAGGCCGTGGCCGGAGGCGGCCAGGGCCCCGAGCGCGTCGGAGTTGAGCAGCGAGCCGAGGGCGGCGGCGCCGAGGCCGGTGGCGGTGCGGCCGAAGAACTGGCGGCGGGTCAGCTGGAGGTGGGCGGCGCTGAGGGGGTTCATGATTTGGTCAGCGTTTCGTCGAGGTTGAGGATCGCCAGGCAGACGGCGGTGTAGGCGGCGTGTTCGGCGGGAGTGAGCGACGGATCGCGGGGAATCTCCCCGACGGTGAGGAAGGCCTGCGCGGCCGCGGGATCGGCCGTGAACCGCGCGAGTTGTTTCGCGAGGCTGGCAGCGAGGATTTTTTTCTCGGCGGAGTCCGGTGCGCGGGCGAGGACGGTGCGGAATGCGTAGACGAGGCGCGCGTCGGCCCGGGGAGCGGCGCGGAGGGCGCGGGCGGCGAGGGCGCGGGCGGCTTCGATGAACGTGGGGTCGTTGAGGGTGGTGAGCGCGTGGAGTGGGGTGCTGGTGGTGGCGGTGCGGACCTTGCAGGTGTTGCGCGAGGAGGAATCAAACATGTTCGCGGGGGCGACGGTGCGCCGCCAGAACGTGTAGAGGCTGCGGCGATAGAGATCGGGGCCGGTGGATTGCGGATAGGTGAAGTCGCGCTCCTTGGTGATCGCGAGCGAGTCCCAGATGTCCTTCGGCTGATAGGGATAGACGGGTTTGCCGCCGAGCTGATCAACCAGCAGACCGCTGACGGCGAGCGCCTGGTCGCGAATCGCCATGGCCGGGAGCCGGAAACGCGCGCCGCGGGCGAAGAGGCGGTTCTCGGGATCGCGGTCCAGCAGTTCGGGCGTGACGCGGGAGGACTGCCGGTAGGTGGCACTGGTGACGATGAGCCGATGAAGGCGTTTCACGTCCCAACCGGAATCGCGAAATTCCGCGGCCAGCCAGTCGAGCAACTCGCGGTGGACCGGGGCCTCGCTCTGCGCGCCGAAATCCTCGCTGGTTTTGACGAGGCCGGTGCCAAAAAACGTCTGCCAGTGCCGATTGGCGATCACGCGGGCGGTGAGCGGTTGTTCGGGACTCATGAGCCAGCGGGCGAGGCCAAGGCGGTTGCGCGGCGCGTCGGCGGGCAGCGGCGGGAGAAAGGCGGGCGTGGCGAATGAAACTTTTTCGCGCGGCGCTTCATAGTTGCCGCGTTCGAGGACGAAGGTGTCGCGCGGCTTCGTGTCGGCCATGACCATCAGGCGCGGGTTGCCGTCATTCTTGAGGCTGTCGCGCAGCGTGAGCCGACGGGAGAGCTCGGGATCGACCTTCGGCAGTTCATTGACGTAGAAATATTTTTTCAACTTGCCGACGTTGGCGGCGAGCCGGTCCTTGACTGGCTGGGCGGCAGTGTGGCGGAGGACTTCGTCGGGATAATTCGGGTCGGCCGCGATGGCGGCTTCCCAAGGGGCTTGCAGGACGGCGATGCGTTCGTCGACCTTGGCGGGGACGAGTTCCGCCTCGAGCGCGGCGAGCTGCGCCTTGTGCTCGGGTGTGGCGAGTTCGAGGAGGGGGGCGGCGACGCGGACCTTGAACGAGGACCCGCTGACGATGCCGGTCTCGGGCAAGTGGTTGAACGCCGCCATGAGCGAGTAGTAGTCGCGCTGGGTGATGGCATCGAACTTGTGATCGTGGCATTGGGCGCAGGCGACGGTGAGGCCGAGCCAGTTGGTCGCCGTGGTGTCGACGCGATCGAACAACGCGACGTTGCGTTGCTCCTCGGGGATCGCGCCGCCCTCGCCGTTGAGGAGATGGTTGCGATTGAACGCGGTGGCGATGCGTTGATCGACGGTCGGCTCCGGGAGCAGGTCGCCGGCGAGCTGCTCAATCGTGAACTGATCGAAGGGCATGTTGGCGTTGAGCGCGCGCACGACCCAGTCGCGCCAGATCCACTGAAACGTATCGCCGTCCTGCTGATAGCCGTTCGAGTCGGCGTAGCGCGCGGCGTCGAGCCAGGGGAGGGCCATGCGTTCGCCGTAATGCGGCGAGGCGAGGAGCCGGTCGACGAGGCGCTCGTAGGCGTCGGGCTTTTTGTCGGCCAGAAAGGCGGCGAGTTCGGCCGGCGTGGGAGGGAGTCCGGTGAGATCAAGCGAGACCCGCCGGATCAGGTTTTCGCGGGAGGCTTCCGGCGAGGGCGCGAGGTGGGCGGTCTCAAGCGACGCGAGGACGAAACGGTCGAGCGGATGGCGAACCCATTTGGTCTGCCTCACGGCGGGTGCGGCGGGCCGGACGAGCGGAGTGAAGGCCCAGTGCGCCGCAAAGGGCGCGCCCTCGGCGACCCAGCGGCGGAGCAGATCTTTTTGCGCCGGGGTCAGCGAGCGGTGCGAATCGAGGGGCGGCATGCGCTCATCCTCCTCATCGGAAAAGATCCGGTTGATGAGCTCGCTGTCGGCGGGTTGGCCCGGGACGACGACTTCCTTGCTGCGCTGGCCCTCCAGGGTGTCGAGGCGGAGCTTGGCCTTGCGCTTGGTCGCGTCCTGGCCGTGGCAGTAGAAACAGTTCTCCGCGAGGATGGGGCGAATGTCGCGGCCGTAGTCGAGCGGGGCGGGAGCGCGAGCGGCGGCCGCGAGCGGGCGAACCACGAGCGTGAGGAGAAAAAACGCCAGCATCGGGCCGGGTCGAATGCGGAGTGGAGCAGGGGTGGTCATGCGGGATGGCGGAGACGCGCCGGGCTGGGCGGGCTAGCGAGGGAGAAACTCGGTCGTCATCGCTTGCGCGGGGGTGAGCTTGGACTTTTTCAAAATGCCGAGGTCTTCGAGCTGGGAAATTTGCGTGGCGTAACGCGCCGGGTCGAGGCGGCCGATTAGCTGGGGGCCGCCGTTCGAGTCTCGACCGGTGACGAGTTTTTCGTCGAGCAGCATTTTGCGGGAAAACATCATGAACTCGTCGGTATTGCCGGGGTTTGCTTTTTTCAGCGCCGCGTGGGCCGGGGTGGGATCGCCTTCGAGGTAATCGCGCCAGCCGCGGACATAGGCGCGGACGAACGCGCGCAGCTCGGCAGGATGCTCGCGGGCGAACTTCGTGTTCGTCACGAGGACGGCGTAGGAGCGGAAACCGGCGTCCCACGTCGCAAGGAAGCGCGGCATCTTGCCGCCGGCTTGCACAATGTGGAAGGGCTCGGCGATAAAATAGCCCTGTTGCAACGCCGACTTGTTGCCGAGGAACGCCGCGACGGAAAAATTCTGCGGCACGACATTGAAGGTGAGGGCGTATTTTTTTTGGAGGAATTTTAGAAACGCCCATTCGGGGCGGGCGATGATGGTCTTGCCCTGAAGGTCAGCGAAGGTGCGGACCGGGCTGTCGGCGTGAATCAAAATACCGGAGGGATCGTCCTGAAAGACCGCGGCAAACTGAATCACGGGGAGGCCCTCGCCCTGTTGGAGGAGCGCGTTGGTGCTGTCGGCCTGACCGACGTCGGCCTTGCCGGTGGCGACGCTGGGCATGACAAAGGCGCCGGGGCCGCCGGGGAGGAGCGTGACGTCGAGACCCGCGTCACGGAAGAAGCCGCGCGCCTGCGCCTGATAGAAACCGCCGTGCTCCGGCTCGGCGATCCAGTCGAGTTGGACGGTGATCTTCGCGAGCGGCTGGTCCGCGGCGGGGGCGGTGGGGCAGAGGATGGCGGACAGGAGACAGGAGACGGGTGACAGGAGACGGAGGAGGGAGCACAGGTGTCGCATGGCAGGGATTATTTGTCGGCGCGTTCGTAAGAGTCGTGCCACTTGTGGAGGGCGAGCCAGCTGAGGGCGAGGACGGCGGCGGTGAAAATAAAACCCAGCAGGCAGGTGACGGCGGCGGTGGCGAAGAGCGCGGGATATTTGGCCTGACTGGAATAAATCAGGGCGGAAAAACCGAGGCCGCCGCCGTCGCCGGCGGAGCTGCCGGCGGTGTAGTCGCCGACGAGTGCGCCGATCGGTGCAAGGGTGGCCGCGATGCGGAGGCCGGTGAAAAAATATGGCAGGGCGGCGGGCACCCGGAGGTGGAGGAGCTGTTGCCCACGGGTCGCGCGCCACATGCGAAAGAGCTCGACGAGATGACGGTCGGTCGAGATGAGGCCCTGCGTGGTGTTCACGACCAGCGGAAAAAAACAGATCAGAAAAGTGATGACAGTGACGCTGCGCAGGCCCGGGCCGACCCAGAGGACGAGAATCGGGGCGATGACAATGATGGGCGTCATCTGCAAAATCATCAGATAAGGGTAGAGGCTGGCGCGGACGAGCGAGGAGAGCGAGAGGCCGAGGCCGAGCGCAATGCTGACGACGACGGCGAGCAGGAAGCCGAGCAACGCGCCCGCGGTGGTATTGAGGGCCGCGCGCCAGAGAGCGTCGCCGTTGTCCCGCAGGGCCGCGAGGATGGCGTCGGGCGTCGGGAGGAGGAAACGCATTTCCGCGGCGAGCCAGAAATGAACGCCATACCACAGCGCGATCACGAGCGCACCGGTGGCGGCAGGGAGCAGGACGTTAAGAAATTTTCGCGACATGGGCCGGGGCGCTAGGCGCGGGAGGCGACGGGCGATATTTCCTCGACGGAGCGGAGGAGGCGCGACCCAGCGGCGACGAGATCATGGTAGGCGCGCGAGAGGCGGGTGTCGTTGGTGCGGGGGTAGGGCAGGTCGACGCGAATCTCGGTGTGGATGCGGCCGGGGTTCGCGGACATCACGAGAATGCGATTCGAGAGAAACACCGCTTCGGAGACGGAGTGGGTGACGAAGAAGGCGGTCCAGGCTTTCTGTTCGCGGATGGCGAGGAGTTCTTCGTTGAGATGCTCGCGGGTCATTTCGTCGAGGGCGCCGAAGGGCTCGTCGAGGAGGAGAATTTTCGGTGAAAGGGAAAGAGCCCGCGCGAGGGAGACTCGCATTTTCTGGCCGCCGGAAAGCTGGCGCGGATAGGCCCCGCCGCGATCCGCGAGCCGGACGAGATCGAGCGCGCCCTGGCGGGTGGCGGCGCGGGCGGCGGCGGGGGTGCCGCGGAGTTTCTGCGCGAGCTCGACGTTTTCTGCGACGGTGAGCCAGGGCAGGAGCGTCGGCTCTTGAAAGACGAAGGCGAGTTCGGCGGCGGCATCGGCGGGGGTGAGATCGTCGACGGTGAGGCGGCCAGCCGTCACCGGACTGAGGCCGGCGATGAGACGGAGGAGGGTGGATTTGCCGCAGCCACTCGGGCCGATGACGGCGAGGAAGTCGCCGGGCTGGGCGGCGAGGCTCAGGCGATCGAGCACGAGGGGGCCATCGCCGAAGCGTTTGGTGACCTCGTGAAATTCAACGATGGGAGGCACGGACATGCGGGCCAACGATGCGGGCCGGAGCGCGGGTGACAAGTGGTGAGATGAGCAACCGGTAATGCGCCCAGACCAATGCCACGCCATGGCGTGGCATTGAGAAATAGCGGGCGAAATAGGTGCACTGGTAAAAGGTGGTGGATGCGAGCTGGAGATCGCGGGCCAGGCGGCCGATCGCCCCGCTCGCGGATCGGTCCGGGGTGGAGCGGCTTGGCCCCCAAACGCTGGCTCGAACCCGACCCCGCCTCAGCGCTCCCCCCGCTGCCCCTTTCGACCGTTTCCTCTTTTGGCATTTTCCGCCCCTCCCTTTTCGCCGCCATCCAAAACTGAGTGGGTCCCGAAAACTGGGCCAGGTGGAATGTTAGTCCGCAGCGTTGGTTGATGTGATGACTGCGGTGGTGGTTGGCAATCCCAAGCGGAGGGACGGACCGGCTTGGCGGTCCGGCCCGGAGCTTGGGATGGGTAAAGATTTTCCCGCGACGAAGCGTTGCGGAGTGAGATAGCCGAGCGAGCTGTGCGGCCGCTCGGCGTTGTATTCGAGCCGGAAGTCCTCGATGACGACGCGGGCTTCGGTCAGGGTCCAGAGTTGTTCGCGGTTGAGGCATTCGTC
>SIBG01000123.1 GCA_009695305.1 Opitutus sp.
GACCAGGCCACTGGCGGTAAAGCCAAAGTTGCGGGACAGCGGCACCACCGCGCTCACCTCGAAATTCGGCTCGAAGACATAGTCCTTTTTGGCCAACGGGCCCGGTTCCTTGCCCAGACTGAAATCGTCGCCGCGGAACGAGAGGTGCGCCTTGACGACGTATTGCGGCCGGGAACGTTCGAAGGCGCTCCGGCTGATGAGATTGACGGAGCCGCCGATCGCGTTGGCGGGCGAATCGGGATTCTGCGAACGCGAAACCTCCACGCGCGCGATGCTCCCGACCGCGATGTTCTCGAACTCTGTCTGGCGGTTCGCGTTCGAGCCCGTGGCGCTCGCAATGCCATTTCCGTCCATCATGATGGGTGTGCCGCCGGGCGGCACGCCGCCGATCGACATGGTCAGTCCGTCGCTCCCGCTGCGATTGAGCGTCACGCCCGGGAGATACTTCGCAAATTCCCCGACGTTGCCGTCCGAGATGTCGGCAAACGAATCGGTCGAGACGATGTTCTTGATGCCCGCGGCGTAGCGCTGCTCGTTGACCGCGATGTCGGAGGCGGCCATGTCGCGTTTGGAGGCGACCGTAAACGCATCGAGCAGCACCGTCGCGTCCGCCGTGGCATCCTTGACGGAACGCAGGCGAAAGTCCCGCTCCGCGCGCTGGCCCGCGACGACGCCGACGGTCTGCGCGTCGACGGGAAAGCCGGTATAAATCACGCGAACGACGACCTCGCCCGTGGGCACGCGGGGAAAGTTATACAGGCCTTTTTCGTCGGTGAACGTCTCGAGCTTCAGGGCCTCGATGACCACGCGCGCGTTGTTCACGTAGTTGCCGATGGCTTCGTTGAAGACGCGACCGGACACCGAGCCGGTGGCGCCGTCGGCACCGCGGATTGGCAGCGTGAGCGCCAGCCATCCGGCGAGCAACAGGGACAACGTACGAAGCGTACGAACGACAACAGGAGACGAGGGAGCGCAAGAGGGGTTCATGGCATCAGTGCTGAAACGAATCAGCTGGTTGCACGAGACGGAAAACCACCTACAGCGTCAATCACTCGTCGTTGAGGAAACGCGTTCGTCCGCCGCAGCAACGCGCGAAGGGTTACTGGATTCAGCCCACCTTGATCGCAAATTGGGCTCAGCGGTAGAAATTCAGTTGAGAGCTGAGCCGTAACGATTCAGTCTAGGGAGCGGCTTGACCTCAAGCCGCTGAACGTGAGAGGGACCGGGCCAAAGCGAGTTGAGGTCAACTCGCTCCACCTTTCAGTGGTTTCGTTTTCGGAGCAGAAACGAGGTTCGACTGCATGGACACGGCTGAGAGCAACACCAAGCGGTGAACTTTATTTCCAGGTCGGGAGGTAATCACGACTGCTTGGTTGCGGCTCAGTAACGCGGCCCGATTTTCTTCTAGCGACTAGCGGAGTGACCCGATCGGATCGGCGGGAGTAGATTCGGCGCTTGAGGCGAAATTAGCATCGCGGTCGCAGGTGGTTCTACTCTTGCTGTGTGGCATGAGTTCGGATCGTCGCGCGTTTCTGCAAACGGCCGGGTTGGTCACGCTGGGGCTTGGCCTGCGCGGGGCGTCGACGCTGTCCGCGCAAGCGCCGGCGGCGATGCCCACGGACCGGGCGAAGGCGTTGATGGCGAAATTCGGATTGAAGTGTCCGATATTTCAGGCGGGCATGGCCATCCTGGCGCCGCCGGAGTTGGCGGCGGCCGTCTCCAACGCCGGCGGCCTCGGCGCCATCGGCCTCACGGGCGCCACGCCGGAACGGGGGCGCGAACTCGTCGCGCAGACGAAAGCGGCCACGAAGCGGCCGTTCGCCGTGAACTACATTTTGGTGCGGGATTGCTCGTCATTTCGCGCTGCGGTGGAGGCGGGCGCGCCCATCGTGCAGTTTTCGTGGGGCCTTCCGTCTCGCGAGCAATTGGGCGCGCTCGCGGGCGCCGGAACGAAATGGGGCGTTCAGGTGGCCAGCGGGGAAGGCGCGGCGCGCGCCGTGGACCTGGGTGTTGACTACATCATTTGTCAGGGCACCGAGGCGGGCGGCCACGTGCAGGCGATCCGGTCGCGGGAAGAAACACTACCGGAGGTCCTCGCTGCCGCGAAGTCCACGCCGGTGCTGGCCGCCGGCGGCATCGCGTCCGGCCGGGCCATCCGGCGGGCGTTGCTGGACGGTGCCGCGGGCGTGCTGATGGGCACGCGGTTCATGGCCACGCGCGAGGCTTACGCGCATGACGTCTACAAGGCGGCGCTCACGCGTGCGAAGGCGGAAGACAGCGTATTCACGATTTGCTTTCAAGATGGCTGGACGAGCGCGCCGCACCGCGTGTTGCGGAACCGCACGTTGAACAGGTGGGAGGCCGCGGGGTGTCCACCGCCGGGGCAGCGTCCCGGCGAGGGCGAGGTCGTCGCAACCACGCCCACCGGCGTCAAACGCCTCCGCTACGCCGGCACCTCGCCGCGACCGGGAGACACGGGCGAGGTGGCCGAAATGGCGATGTGGGCCGGAGTGGGGGTGGGCTCGATTCGCGATGTCGCTCCCGCGGCAGAAATTGTCGAGCGGCTTTGGGCCGAGTGTCTCAACGCGTGATCGGCGGCAGCGGCCCGCTCAACGCCGAGCCGCACACGATCTTGCTCGGGTCGGGCATTTGGGTCGTGGAGGAACTCAAGTTTCCGCCGGAGGTTTTTGCGCTGCCGCAGCCGATGGAATTCTGGCTGCTGCCGATGAACTGGCCGGGCTGCTCCGGAGCGTTTTGCCGGCCGGTGATCGAAGCGGAGTAAGGTGAACGGGGAAGACGAACCGCGTCCCGGTGCTCAGTAGCGCTGCCCGATTTTCTTATACACGAAACTCATCAGCCATGCGGGGCCGATGAGCAGAAAAAACACGTCCTTGAAGAACGACGGCTTCTTCCCCTCGATCTTGTGGCCGATGAACTGGCCGATCCACGCGACGACGAAGGCGGCGGCGCTGATCTGCCACACCGGCCACGGGGCGAACAGCTCGAGCATCACCAGCACCGAGTAGCAGAGCGACATGAAGAACAGCATCCCGGCACTGAGTGCCGGCGAGAGCCGCGCGTAGAAGGCCGTCGCCAGCGCGATCGCGACGAGCGTCCAATTGAACCAGGGGGCGATCTCGTGCCACACCTCCGGCACGGGGATCGTCCAGATGAACCCGAGCACGCTGGCGAAAATCACCGGCACGCAGATCCAGTGGATGAGCTCGTT
Source organism: Opitutus sp. (assembly GCA_009695305.1). Lineage (GTDB taxonomy): Bacteria > Verrucomicrobiota > Verrucomicrobiia > Opitutales > Opitutaceae > SIBG01. Next base: position 3,230 of record SIBG01000123.1, read on the forward strand.
GGTGTGGTCGTGGTGGCTCTCGCCGTATTCGGCGAACCATTGATCGGCGGATTTTTTCGCAGGCATGAGGCGGGTGGCGGGTTGCCGCAGAAGGAAGCGCGGACGGCGGGTGGGGTCAACGGTGCGAATGTCTTTGCCGGAGAAGCGGCACGCTTGGCGCCTTGCGCGAGAATCCGGGGCGGCCGCCGCCGCGTTGGCGCTGGACGGCTTGAAAACTGCTTGTTCCTTGAGCGCAACCACTGCCGCCCGAATGAACTCAACCGTCCTGCATTCCCTGCCCTTGGTTTCTTTCCCCGCCGGTCACGACGTCATCACGCAGGATCAGCCGCTCTCCGGCCTCTATTTTCTCGAGTCTGGCGAGATCGCGGTGCTGCGCAACGGGGTGCTGGTCGCGGAAATATTCGAGCCGGGGGCGGTGGTCGGTGAAATGTCGTGGCTGCTCGGCACCACACCGACGGCGACCGTCCGGACGCTCGTCCCGTGCTCGTTTCGGCAGCTCGCCGATCCGGAGGATTTTCTGCGAAAGAATCCTGACTTTACCCTCCAAATTGCGGCGACCCTGGCGCGCCGGATCGATTCACTCAACCGTTACCTCGTCGACATCAAGAACCAGTTCCGGGATCAAGCCGGCCATCTCGGTATCATCGACGAGGTGCTGGACTCGCTCATGCACAAACACCCGCGCAACATTCCCCGCCGGGAGACCGGCGATTAGCGCTTCGTCGCCAATGTCCTGCGCCAGCCGCGCGAACCAATGGTCATCCCTTGGATAACTACCGATACGTAACGATTCAGTCCAGGTGGAGCGGCTTGACCTCAAGCCGCTGAACGTGAGAGGGACCGGGCCAAAGCGAGTTGAGGTCAACTCGCTCCACCTTTCAGTGGTTTCGTTTTCGGAGCAGAAACGAGGTTCGACTGCATGGCTTTTGGCTAAGGCGATGAGGGAGTCTCGGTTTGGGGCGTATCCGGCGGTGCCGCGGTATCAAGCTGGAGATCTTCGATTCCGGCCTGGGAGACCCAGCGGGCGGAGTGCTGTGCGAGATCGAATTCAATGTAGGCAGGCGGCACGCCAAGTTGCCGTCCCGCATTGAAGGTCCACGTCGATCCGATTCGAGACGCCCAGGCTCCTCCGCTGCGGAACGGCGAGTTGTGGATGTGCCCCGAGACGACAAACGTGGGGCGTAGTTCGCGGATGCTGTGCACGAGGAACGCGTCTCCGGCGTGCACCTTGCCCGTCCAACTTACGCCCACCTGATCGGGCGGCGCGTGATGTATCCACAGCCAGGTCTTCGGGGCGAGACCGGCCTCGCGGCGTAGAAACTCCTGCATCGCCTTGCGCGAAGCCGGGCCGTCCCACCACGGGCAGACTGAAACCCGCAACCCGCCGATGTCGGCCCCGGCTCCATCAACCACGAGGCCGGCGGCCCGGACCCGTTGCAACCAGCGCGCGACATACTCCTGGGCGGCGTTCCGCTCGTCGCCATCGTGATTGCCCGAACAGACGAGCAGCCGGGTCTTGGCACTGATCGTCCGGAGATATTTGACGACAATCGTGATCTGCGAGTCCAAGTCGAGGTGCCCTGCAATGTCGTGAAGGTCGCCGGCGATGATGACCAGTTCGTAACGTTTCGCCTGCTGGGCGATCCAGTCGAACTGGCCCAGCCCGAAGTGCAAATCGGAGACGGCGAGAATTTTCATGGGGTGGCGTGCCGGCCCGAGCCAGCTGTTCGCGTGCCAGTGCGAAGGTCGTGCGGCGGAAAGACTCTCGCCGAAGCCGAGGGAAGAAAGGGGGAAATCCACCGCGCCCGTGGAATGGATCCTACCTTCACCGCCGGCGCCACGCCGTTGCCGAAACGTTTTTTGCGAAGAACGGGGCCTGGATTCGGGTTGAATCCACGACATCATCCGCGCGCCCCAACAGGCGTGTGAGATAGGTTTGTTCGGCGGCCAGTTTGAAAAAGGCCTCGCGGATCTGAAATCGCTCGTCGAATCTTCCGCCAGAAAATAGTTCCTCCCCCCACAGAACACCCTCCCATGGAAAACGATTCCGCCTCCAGCAGCGCGCCGAAAGCCGGTTTCGCCCGACACCTGCCCACCATCGCCCGCGTGCTGCTCGGGCTGATATTTTTCGTCTTCGGATTGAACGGATTTCTGAACTTCATCCCGCAGCCGCCGAAGGAGTCGATGCCCGCGGGCTTGGTTGCGTTTTCCGAGGCGATGATGAAGACGGGGTATTTGTTTCAGTTGATCAAAGGCACCGAGGTGCTCGTCGGCGCCCTGCTCCTGCTCAATCGCTTCGTGCCGCTCGCGCTGACGATCCTTGCACCGGTCATCGTAAACATCGTGGCGATCCACGCCTTTCTCGCGCCGTCCGGCGTCGGGATGGCGGTGGTGTCGCGGGTCTGGAGCTGTATCTGGCCTGGTCCTACCGGAGCGCGTTTCGCGCGATGCTGGGGGCGCGGGTGGCGCCGGGTTGAGGTGGCGGAGGTGAACCGGCGGCAGGAGTGCCGCCGATCCGAAGGAGGGGCGGTGAGCGGCGCGGGTGGCATGTGCGTGCTCCCGATTTTTTTGACCCCATTTTTCTGACTGTTCAGGGCGTCCGCCGCCGCGAATTTTTCTCAGGGCGTTGAAAAAGGTAGGGCGCGACCGCTGGGCGCGCCGAAATCGGGACGCAACTCCGAGGAAACCTCGGCGGTCCCAGCGGTCCCGCCCTACCTTCGGGCGGACTTTTTCGACGCCCTCTCAGAATGTCCCCTTGAGGCCGAAGCTCCAGAGCGAGCCGTATTCGACACGGGTGCGGAAGCGGGCGACGGCGGGCGTGCTCGGGCCGAAGACCTTGATGTCGTCGGGGGCGTCGCCGAAGTTGCGGATGCTTGCAAAAAGCCCGAGCCGCTTCGTGAGGTTCAACTCGCCGTTGAGATCGAGGTAGAGTCGCTTCGACCACCAGGTGTAGGTGCCGGGCTCGATGCTGTTGCCGGCGGCGATGGCGCCGCGCCGCTGAAGACTCCGGTAGTTCCAATTGGCGCGGAGGCTGTAGCGTTCGCGGTTGAGGCTGACGCCCCAGCTCGCGGTGCGCGGGATGAAGCCGGGGAAGTTGCCGGAGCCCTGCGGTCCGAGGATGCGCTGCGAGGCGCCATTGACGAAGACGGTCACGCCGCGCGCCCAACGCGGGAGAAACGTGAGGGCCTGTTTGTAGCCGAGGTTGAGGCCTTCCATACGCACGGAGCTGGCGAGGTTGTATTGAGTCACGATCGGGTAGCGGCTGTAGACGGCGGGATCGAGGCTGTAGAGTTCGAGAAACTCGGGCGTCGAGGGGAGCGTGGTGTTGCCGAAAAAGTTTTCGAAATCCCGGCGGAACGCACCGACCGTGAGCTGACCGACGCCTTGAAAATAATACTCGAGCCGCGCGTTGAACGTGCGCGCGCTCCACGGCTTGATACTGACGTTGCTCAGCGAGATCTGGTCGTTGGGCGTGGGGTTTTCCGGGTCGGGCAGCGTGACGCCGCCGGCGTATTGGTTGAAGTCCGGCCGGCCAACGGACGTATACCACGCGGCCCGGGCGATGAGGTCCTCGCGGAGGTTGTAGCTCACGTTCACGCTCGGAAAGAGCCGCAGGTATTCTTTCTCCGCGTGCGCGGCGCGATCGAGGAACGTGAGCTTGGAAACCCCCAGCGCGTCGGTGGCCGGCACAATCGCGAGCGGCCGACCGTTGGCCCCGAGGATCGGTTTGCCCTGCGTGTCGCGCTGGATATTGCGGGTCGGATCGGTGAGCGGGCCCGCCGCGGTGACGTTGGACTGCTCGGCGCGGAGACCGGTCACGAGTTTCAGGCGGCTCTCCAGAAAACTCAGATCGCCGCGCAGGTAGGCGGCGGACACGAGTTCCTCGGCAAATTTCGAATTGGTGACGAGATTGCGGTAGCTGGTGTTGGCGTTGGTGGTGAAGTAGGTCGGGTTCGCGACGAAGTGATTGTAGAAAAGCTCGCTGCTCACGCCCTGAAATTTGGGGAAACCGTAGTGCGGCTGGCGGTCGGAGAAACTCGGGTCGAGAAACGGCAGCGCGAGATCGTCGCTCGTGGCGGTGAGCGTGGTGCTGGCGACACCATCGCGGCCGACGTAGGTGTAGGCTGGCACGAAGAGGCGCTGGTCGCGCTCGGCCTGGCGGAAGTCGACGCCGGCGCGGAGTGAGAGCGGCACGCGGCCGAAGAAGTCGCGGCGGACGTTCGCGTAGAGCGTACGTTTGTAATCGTCGGTGCTGCGGGTGTTGGCGCCGGCGGAAGTGAGGACGTAGTTCTTGAGCGCGTAGGGATCGACCGGCGCACCGGCGGCATCGGTGACGGTGATGGTGTTGGGCCGGAGATAAAAAATATCCGCAAACGAGACGGTGACGCCCGTGCGGCGGGACGTGGTCGAGTCGAAGTACCCGGATTCGACGTTGCGGTTGCGATTGGCCGCGCGCGAATAGGCGAAGCCGGAATCGAGTTTCCAGATCGGGCCGTCGTGCCGCCACACGAGGGAGGGCATGACGGTCCAGTTTTTACGGTCGTTGCCGGTGGTGGCGAGCTGGAGCGTGCCCTGGCCGGCGGCACCCCGGGTGAAATCGAGCGAGAAGTCGCCGGGATTCACGCGGCCGACATCGAAGGTGAGCTCGTTGTGGTTGATGTGCACGTTGAACGTCGAGTAGGTGAACGCGAGCGAGACGCGGTCCTTGTTCGTGAACTTGTAGTCGGTGGTCACGCCGAAGGAGGAGCGGTTGGTGTCCTTGCCGCTGTTGCGGATGATCGCCGACCAGAGATAGGGCTTGTCGAACGACGTGTGGGGAAACGTGGTGCCGTTGGTCGCGGTCTGCGTCCCGCGCCAGAGGTTTTGCATCTGCGGTTCGCCGGAGTATTGGCGGTTCATGCCGGCGGAGAGGGTGAAGCCGAAGCGTTTGCTCACCGGGGCGATGTAGGAAAGGTCGACGCCCGGATGAATCTTGCGCGTGGGATGGCGCGGCGCGGGCGTGGCGCCCCATTTCTTGATGTCATCGCGCAGCATGAAGTAGGTGCTGAAATTTCCCGAGGGCCGCGTGCGCTCGAACGCGCTGCGGGGCACCAGATTCACGGAGCCGGCGAGGGCGCTGCCCTGCGAGTCCGGTGTCGGCGAAAACGAGACCTCGATGCGCGAGAGGTTGTTGATGGAAACCTGGTCGAGGCCGACACCGCGGGAGGTGCCGCCGCCGCCGCCGCCGACCGCGCTGGCGAGGCCGAAGCCGTCGAGCGTGACTGGCACATAGGTGGCGGGCACGCCGTTGAGCGAGATGTCGCGGGCGTTGCCGCCGGCGTAGTCGATGTTCACGCCCGGCAGGAATTTCAGGAACTCGGCCACGTTGCCCTCGGGGATGTCGCCGAACTCATCAGTGGCGACGACGTTTTTCATATTGGAGGCGAAACGCTGCTCGTTGATCGCGAGCGCGGCGCCGCTCATCTCGCGCGCGGTGGCGACGACAAACTCGCTGAGTTGGACCACGGCGCCGTCGGTTTGGGTGGCGCCCGGGTTGGTGAGCGAAAGCTGAAAATCGCGCTGGGCCGTCTGCCCGGCGGCGACGTTGACGGACGCGGTGGCCGGGGGAAATCCGCTGAAGAAAACGCGCACCTGCGCCGCGCCGGCGGGCACGCCGTCGAGCCGATAGAAGCCACCGGAATCGCTGAGGGTTTCGTGCGCGGAGCCGACGACGGAGATGCGGGCGTTTTCGAGGATGCCGCCGGTGGCGGGATTGGTGACGCGACCCTCGATCGTGCCGGTGTTTTGGGCGGAGAGGAGGGGGGCGAGGGCGAGCCAGAGCAGGCCGAATGCGATGCACGAACGAACGTCCGAGCGGGGTTGGCAGGAGGGGGTCATGCCGAGATTCTTCGGCCCGAGCGCGGCGAGAGTCAATTGCGGCGCCGTCGATCCCGGGTCGCCGTACCGGTTGCGATACGGCGCATCGCCCCGGAGTGACGACAGGAAAATGAGTGGTCAGAAAAATCTAAAATCTCCCGCTCCGCCGCCGCCACCGTTTCCGCACCGGTGGGGGTGCGGAAACGCCGCTCACACGCGCAGAAAAATCTTCCGCTCGTGGAGAAACCGCGCCAGCACGAGCGTCAGCGCCAGCCCGACGATGGCGAGCAGTCCCTGGCCGGCGCCCATGCCGATATGCGCGTCGAGCCAGGTCTTGATGTCACCGCCCACGAAGCGCTGCGCGAGCACGCGGAATTTGATCACGTTGTTCGCCACGTAGAGCCCGAGCGGGTTCATCCCAATCCAGATGAACGGCACGCACCAGCGCCGCCACCCGCGGATGTCGATCATGTAGAAAAACGCCGCGAGCAACCAGCAGCTGTAGCCGCCCGCCACGAGCACATACGACGAGGTCCAGATTTTTTTGATCACCGGGAACTGCAGATGCCACAGCCACCCCAGCGCGACGCCCACCGCGCCGGCGATGAGCAGCGTGCGCAGCTTTTTCGTGTCATCGAGATCAGTGCGCCGCATGAGCAGACCGGCCAAGACGCCGATGAGGCACGTCACGATTGCGGGCAGCGTGGAAAGAAAACCCTCGGGGTCGTAGTAGGTGTCGTATTTGCGGCCGGGAAGATATTGGAAATCGAGGTGATTGGTGAGATTGGCGCCGGGCGCGGTGCCACCGGTCACGCGCGCGGTGGTCGCCGCGAACGCGGCCTGCACCTGCTCCATCGTCGGCTTCGGGTGGCCGAGGCGTTTCGCGAGCGCGTCTTTGTCAAGCTGGAGGTCGCGGATTGGCACGAACGTGAGCAGCGCCCAGTAACCGATCAGAATCGCCGCGCCCACCGCGGCGAGCGCACGCGGTTTCAAAAAGCAAAACAGCAACCCCGCTCCGGTGTAGGCGAGCGCGATGCGCTGGAGCACGCCGAGCAGGCGCAGGTCGGGCCACGGGTTCGTGAAACCGCCGCTGTAGAAAATGCCAATCACGAAAATCACGAGGCCGCGGATCATCACGCGTTTCGCCGCCGCGCCGCGCCCGTGCTGCTCGATCTGCCGCGTGATCGAATAGACCATCGACGCCCCCGCCATGAACACGAACAGCGGAAAAATCAGATCGTAGAACGTGAAGCCCGCCCACGCCCGGTGATCAAGTTGTTCGGCGAAAAACTTTGCGACGGGCGAGCCGTTGACTTCGCTGAGCGCGTGCACGAGCGCATCGGCACCGAGGATCCAAAACATGTCGAAGCCACGGAGGGCGTCGAGCGAGACGAGGCGTGGCGAGGCGGGGGCGGGCGCGGCGGAGGATGGAAAGCTCATTCGGGGTGGACGGGTGCCTGCGAGCAGGGTGCATCTGCGGCGCGTGGTCAATGCGCGCATTCCGGCGGAATGCGCCGGTTGCAAGTTCGGGCTGCTGCGCTCCGTCGCAGCCGTGGATTGACTCGGCGACGACGGAGCGTCGCCCTCCGAGATGAACCGCGCTCTTCGGAGGGCACCGCTCCGTCGGCACCGCGGATTCAGTTGACGATACAGCTTCGACCAAGCGCAGCCCCGAGGTTAAAAGGCGTTGGCGTCGCGCTGTAGTGGAGCAATCGGGTACGGCTGATTTTTTCTGAAGTTTGTTGGAGGGACGACTCGCCAACGGCGAACGAGCCCCTGTGCGCCTCCGGCGCATCCGCGTCGTCCGAGGCCACAAACCGGTCCACGCGGAGGTGGACCCTCCAATTCCTGAGACGGAAAAATCGGCCATGGCAATCGAGAGACCTGCGCGAAGAGGCCGCGTTCAAGGCGCTGCTCGCCGGTCCGAAAAATTCCGCGCCGCTGTGAGGCACGTTACAGTTTCCACTCGTCCCCGACAAAGCGCACCGGCTTCGTCACGGGGCCGAACCGGGCCGCGAACGTCGCAAACTCCATGTACGCACGCGGCGACAGCGGCGGCAGGACTGGTGCGGACTGCGCGGAACGGCGTTTCGTCGCCGCGACGAGCTGGCGTTTTTCGGTGTTACTCAAGCGGGCCATAGGCGGATTTGAGTTCAGGGAGTTTGTGTTCGAGTTGGAATAACCGCAAATAGTCCTCCACGAGCGGCCAGTCGATGGCGCGCCCCCGCCGGTAACCCAACTCCCCGAAAATGGCGTGCGCCTTGTCGAGGTCGTCGAGCATCAGCAGGAAATCGAGGTCCATCGTGGCCCGCTGCACCCCGCGCAACGCCATCGCAAACCCCCCGATGAGGGCATAGCGAATGCCGGCCGCATCGAGGCGCCCGCTGAGTTCGGTCAGGACCTTCGAGAAATTCATGGCTGTCTTTGGCAACGCTCCGAGGCACCGGCGACGGAGCGCCGCGCAGCTTGGTCCGTCAGTGCCGGGATTCAACTCGCAACGGAGCGGCGGTTTGAAACCGCCGGGATCAACCGCCCGGCGCTTCCAACGGGTGCGTTAGCCCGGAAAATTCACACCTGAATGAAGCCAAGGCATGAGTCACAGAGGACACGGAGCTCAGACACGGAGGACACAGTGCAAGACAGCGTGATTGGCTCCGTGAACTCTGTTCCCGACCTCTGTGCGCTCTGTGAGTGCGATCCCGAAAACCAACCAACCATGAGTGCAAGTCTCATCCGGCTAATTAGGTCGTTTCGCCGAGAAGGTGCGGCAACTGCGTGTCCGCGAGGACAGGTGGAGAGCAGCCGCGTGCCGAACGAGCAGTCCGCAACGA
>SIBG01000022.1 GCA_009695305.1 Opitutus sp.
CCCTGCCCCGGGCGACCCTGCGTGAAGCCGGGCGCGAAATCGCCGGTCGTGGCGTTGCGGCCGGTCGCGGTCGGCGCCAGCAGCGTGCCGGTGTTGTAGACCATCTGGTGGTTGCCGAAATCGTTCCAGTAGCGGTTGAAGTTGTAGGCGACCGACACGGTGTCCCGCGCCGACAGCCGGAAATCGAACTTCGTACCGAGCGCGCTGCGCCGCGTGAAGGAGTGACCGGTCAGCCCGGTGATCGCCGTGAGATACGGACTGGCCGCAGCTGAGTTGGCGATGCTGAAGGCTCGCAACAAGATCCTCGCCGAACCGAAATTGTCGTTGCGCGACGCATTCAGTGAGTAGCCGAATCGCTTGCTCACCGGATTCACATAGTTGACCTCAAAATCCGGAAACCACTTGTAGGACTTGCCCTCGCCGCCCTCGCGGCCACCGGGCGTCTGGCGCAACGAGAGAAACTCCGAGCTCATCAGGAGGAAGGTGCGATAGCGAAACTCCGGCCGGCTGCGTTCGAACGCCGACCGCGAAATCATGTTGATCCGCCCGCCGATGCTGTCCGCGCCCGTATCCGGGGTCGGACCTTTCGTGATTTCGATCCGATCCACGTTGGACATCGTCAGGCCGCGGAGCGCCGTGACGCGCGTGGATGTGTTTGGCTGCGGCACGCTGAGTCCCGCACCGTCCATCTCAATGTTGGTGTATTCAGGAGGCATGCCCCGCAACCCGACATCCGTGCCGCCGTTGGAGACCTCGACGCCGGGCAGATACTGCAAAAAATCGGAGAGCTGATTCTGCGCCAGGGTGCCGAAGGCATCGGTGGCGACGACGTCCTTGATGTTGCGCGCGATCCGCTTCTCATTGATCGCCATGTCGGCCGCGCTCATCTCGCGGCTCGTGCTGACCGTGAACACATCGAGCTTCACGACGGCCGCGGCACCCGGCGCGGCTTGGCCGAAATCGCGCAACTCCACCTCGACACGCCCGCCGGCGCCCTCGCCGGTGGCAACCGCGACGGTCTCGGGGATCATCCCGGTGTAGGAGAAGCGCAGGCGCTGCGGCCCCGCTGGCAGATTGGGAATGAGAAACTCGCCCGCTTCGTCCGTCAACACCTCGACCGTGGAGCCCTCGACCGCGACCCGCGCGTTGCGCAGATACACGCCACTCGCGCTGTTTTTCACCCGGCCGGCGATGCTGCGCTGGGTGGCCGTGGGCGGGCGGGTTTCAGATGCGACGGGTGGCGCGCTGGCGTTGGCGGAAGGCTGACCGAGCGTGCGATCGGCGAAGACGGCCCACGTGAGGATCAAGACTGCGGCGGCGTGGCGATGCGGTCGGTTCATCATAGAGAGGAACAGCGGGTAGGCAGGTTGGCTGACGAATCGGGTTTTGGGGAGGGTGGTGTGCATGGAGATTCGGCCTGAATTCAGCCGGAGGGGAAACGCGCGGGCGAAACCAACGCGGGGGCAGGGGAGATCCAATTTTGAATCAGCCATCCACCAAGAACAAGTTTAATTCGGTTCTCCTCGCCGCCGTCTGGCGCGCGGCGGGTTCGATTAACAGTTCCGCCCACGCCAGGCGCAGTCGTTCCAACTCCTGCTCCTGCTCCGGACTGAACGCACCAAGGCGCTGGGCGTAGGTGGGATTACCCTCGAATCGTAGACTTGGGGCGCAGGGGTGGCTTCAGTTGGTTTGGTTTTCGAAGTCAATCGGCGAGACGTTGCCGATGGAAGAATGAATCGGACTTGGGTTTCGCATCGCGAGAAGCGGCTCCCACGACCTGGTGTGATACGGCAGTTTTCGGGACCCGCACCGTAGGGTTCGACAATATCGCTGACCCCGCACAAATGCACGGCCCGGCCCTGCACCGCCACCGTCGGATAGCAAACGCGAGCGGGTTGCGGCTTGTCGTATTCCGCGCCCCACGGCCACGGGAGCTGACCGTGCGCGCTCCACTTGCCCGTGCGATCGCGAAACGTCCACTCGGTGTGCGTGTAGCCCACGTTCTGGAGCAGGACGAACTCCCCGGCGGGACCGTCCGCGGCGAAGCTGCGGTAGGAGTGCTCGGTGAAGCGCGGCGCACCCTGCCATTCCGGCGTCAGGGCCACGGCCGGACCCCGCGGATCCCGTGACTCGATTTGGATCACGTCGGGCCGCGCCGGCCCGGCCTTGGTCGGCGGTCTCACCCCAAGCGTAGGATTTACCGAGACCAACACCCGGCCGTCGGAAAACGTGGCGAGGGGAGCCGGTTCACGCGTGAGACTTTCGTCCACTCGCACCCGGGCCCAGCCCTGGGCCTCACGACGAAATAATACCCAGCGACAGTTGTTGAGTGGCTGGGCACCCGCGACGGTTTCCAAGCCGCTGGCGAACACGAAGTCGCCCGCGCGCACCAACGTGGTCGAGCCGGCGCACCACATCGGGCCAGCGCCATTGCCGGCGTCGGTGAAGGCATAAACTTCCTCTTCAATTTCGACGATCGGTGCGAGGTCGGCCACACGGACGAGAAGCGAAGCGCCCAAGAGCAAGGCCGCCAGCGGAGTTTTCATGGCGAAATTCGTCAGCTGCGATCGGGCTATTCCTTGGTGTTTTTTTCCGAAGCGGATGACCCGGCGACGTTACGCCAGACCCCGATCAGTTATCAATCACGCGCTTCATCGGCCAATCACTCGGGGGCCGCCGCAATCCGTTCTTTCAACCTTCAAGATTCACCGCTCAACTTCCCCATGCCCCGCATCACCCGCCGCCAGGCATTGACAACCCTCGGTGCGCTGTCGCTCCCCCTCGACCGGCTCTTTGCCCAGACCCCCCCACGGCCGGCTGCTACTCCGGTGACCGCCCAACCGCTCGCCGACCTCGCCGCCGATCTTCCGAATTTTCAGCCGATGATGGAGTGGCTCGCGCGGGAGCATGCGCCGCGCCTGTCGTTTCTCGATTCCAAGTGGACGTCACTCGAAACTTGGAAAGCGGTCGCGCGCCCGGTGGTGCTTGATCGCCTCGGCTACGCGCCAGCGGCCGTGCCGCTCAAGGCCGACCTCATTAGCCGGGAGGAGCGCGACGGTTTCACGCTCGAGGTCGTCCATATTTCCGCCACGCCCGCCTATCATATTCCAGCGCGGGTGCTCCTCCCCAAAGGCCGCGGTGGGAAACTACCCGCCGTGCTCGCGCTGCACTGCCACAGCGGAAAATTCACGTGGGGACACGAAAAAATCATCTCCGCCCCCGACGAGCCCGCCGTGCTGACCGAATTCCGTAACGGCACTTACGGCCGCCCGTGGGCCGAGGCGCTGGTTCGCCGCGGCTTTGTTGTCATCGTCATTGATGCGTTTTATTTCGGCGAACGTCGCCTGCGCGTCGAATCACTGGAGGCCACGCGCGTGTTCAGCGAAGCCAAGGAGGGCTACACGCAAGCGATGGCCGCCGCGCCCGGCACGAAAGAGTGGATCGATGCGACCAACCGGGTCTGCAGTTTCTACGAGCACCACACCGCGAAGACCATCACGGCGACCGGCGCGACGTGGCCCGGCTTGCATGTCTGGGATGAGATGCGCACCGTCGACTACCTGCTCAGCCGGCCCGACGTCGATGCCGCCCGGATCGGCTGCATCGGACTTTCCGGCGGTGGTTTTCGCACGGCCATGGCGATCGCGGCCGACCCGCGCATCAAGGCGGCCTGCGTGACCGGCTGGATGACGGCCTTCGCGCACCAGATCAAACACCACCTCCGGCACACGTGGATGATCTCCACTCCGGGCCTGTATCGTTCGCTCGATCTGCCCGATGCCGCCGCGCTGCATGCGCCCGGCGCCCTCCTCGTGCAGCAATGCCGGCGCGACAAACTGTATCCGATGTCCGGAATGCAAGCGGCCGTCGACCGGCTCACCCAAATTTACGCGAAGGCCGGCCTGGCCGAGAGGTTTCGCGGCACGTTCTACGACGAACCGCATTGTTTCAAACCCCCCATGCAGGACGAGGCGTTCGCGTGGATGGAAAAGTGGCTGTAGCCCGGAAGCGGTGACGGGCTGAAACCGGCGCGGTCGATAAAACCGGATCCGGTGTGATCGATCGACCTACCGCCGAAATTTGGACGCCTGAGCCACCCGACGGACTTCACGGCGACCGAGCCTGGCCCAGTTTCTCGCCGCGGCGGACCGCGCTACGCGGGATCGATGGGCACGCCTGCGGCACGCAGGCGCTGGAGTTTGTAGGTGAGCGCGCGACGACTGATCGCGAGTTCCTTCGCGGTTTCCGTGCGATTGAAACTGTTTTTTCGCAGCGCCTTCAGGATGGCCTCGCGCTCGATCTCCTCCAGGCGCGACGCTTCGATCGCATCGCCGGTCACGGCCTCCGCGGAGGCCGCCATGATGCGCGTCGGCAGGTGTTCCGGCAGCACGATTTCGCCGCGCGAGAGCAGCGCGGCCCGTTCCATCGCGTTGCGCAGCTCCCGGACGTTGCCGGGCCAGCGATAGCGCATGAGCCCGGCCACGACCGTCGCGGAAAACCGCGGCTTCTGGCGCGAGAACAAACCGATGAAATGCGTGGCCAGGGGCAGGATGTCCTCCGGGTGCTCGCGCAACGGCGGCACCTGAATCTCGATCACGTTGAGCCGGTAGAACAGATCTTCGCGAAATTTTCCGGCGGTGATCTGCACCTCAAGATCGCGATTCGTCGCCGCCAGCACGCGGGCGTCAGTGTGGAGATCCCGGGCGGACCCGATGCGGCGGAACGTCCCGTCGTGAATCACCCGCAGCAACTTCGCCTGGAGCGGCAACGGCAGCTCGCCGATCTCGTCCAAGAAAATCGTCCCGCCCTTCGCTTCCTCAAAGCGACCGATCCGCTGCTGCACCGCGCCGGTAAACGAGCCCCGCTCGTGGCCGAAGAGCTCGCTCTCCAGCAGATTTTCGGGAATCGCCGCGCAGTTGATCTTCACCAGCGGCCCGCTGGCGCGGCGGCTCCAAGCGTGAATGAGATCCGCCACCACCTCCTTGCCCACGCCGCTTTCACCGGTGAGCAGCACGCGACTGTCGGACGGCGCAATCACCGCGGCGTCCCGAAACACCGCCTGCAGGAGTGGACTCGCGGTGACCACGCCCGGCGGAAGCTTGGTTTCGACCTCAGGCACGGCCAGGGACGGCGCCGGGGCGTGAATTGCCCGCCGGACGGTCTGCGTCAACTCATCGAGATCGATCGGTTTCGCGAGATAGTTGACCGCGCCGTCCCGCATGGCGGTGACTGCACTGCGGATGTCGGCAAACGCCGTGACCAGCAGCACCGGGAGGTCGGGATGCTTCTGGCGCACGCGGCGGAGCGTCTCGAGGCCCGACATCCCCGGCATCCGCACGTCGGAAATCATCATCGCGAATTTTTGCTCGAGGAGCAGTTGCAGCGCGGCTTCGCCGGACGCGGCCTGCTGCGTGAGATAGCCCTGGGTCTGGAGAAAAGTTTCCAGCAGACTCCGTTGCGCGTGGTCGTCATCCACGATGAGGATGCGGACGGAGCTGGCAGCGGCGGTCGTCATGCCGGGAGCGCGGCCAATTTGAGGTGATTGAAACGAAACACCGCCCCGCGGGGCTCCCCGGCCGCGCAGGTCACTTCCCAATGGTGCGCCGCCGCGATCTGCGCGACGATCGCGAGGCCGAGCCCGACGCCTTTCGGCCGCATCGTCACGTAAGGCTTGAAGATCGAAGCCCGATCCGCCGCCGGCACGCCCGGGCCATCGTCGCTGATCTCCAGCATCGCCTCGCGCGAGTCGACGGGCGTGAGGCGCACTTCGATCCGACCACCGGGTGCGACCGCCTGGGTCGCGTTCAAAAGCACATTGAACAGCGCCTGCCGCAGGAGTTGCTCGTCGGCCTCGACGCACAGGGCTGACTCCGGCGGCTGCAGCTGAATGCGTTTCTCCTCGAGGTCGGGCAGCAGGGTGCGCGCGACGTCGGCCACGAGCCGCGCCACCTGCACGGCGGCCATCTGCGCTTCGCGGGGCTTCGAATAGTTGATGAATTCGTTGAGCTGCACGGTGACGCGGTCCGCTTCCTCGATGATGGTGGAGGCGTGCTCCTTTAGCTTCGGGGCGTCCTTCGTCTGCATGGCAATCATCTGCGCGAGGCCGCGAATCAAGTTGAGGGGATTGCGCGTCTCGTGGGCGAGGCCCGCGGCGGCGAGGTTCATGCCCTTGAGATGCGTGTTCATTTCCCCGGCTTTCACGAGCCGGATTTGCAGCGCGGCGTTCTTGCCGAGGTTGCGCCACGCGAGCGTCGAGATGATCGCGCCGCCCATCGCGAGCAAGCTCACCAGCGAGCGCAGCAGCAGATCCGCATCGACCTTGCGCTGCATGTCGACCGTCGACAGCGAGAGCACGAGACTGTGCACGCCCTGTTTCTGAATGATCGCATCATACTCATCCTGGGGAATCCACGCCGGCCGGCCAAACGCGAAGCGCGGGCCGGGCGCCGCGGGCGCCACTGGCGCGGCGACCGCGGGCACGCCGGAGGTGGCGGTGGCCGGAGCCTCCGCCGGGGCGGCCGGATCGGGTGCCGGGCGCGTTTCGCTGGCGCGGCGGTTGGGCGGCGGCCGGAAGACGCGCGCGGTCCGCTCGTCGGCCACCACGATGGCCGGCCGGCCCCGCGGCCCGTCTTCGCCCGCCGGAGCGTCAAGATCCGCCAGATTCATGATCGTCACGGTATTTCCCAGCCAGAAGACGCCCTTCGCCTGCAGCATCTCCGGCGTCAGCTCCATTTTCTTGCCGGCGCTTGCAATGCTTTCGCCGGTCGCGCCGAGGATGGCGACGGACTCGAGTTCCTCGGGCCGGATGAGATCTTGCAGACCGGACTGGAGGCGATCCTTCGACACCAGGCCGAAGCGCCGCTGCGAACGCACCAGCACGCCGAGCGTCGAGGTGATGTCGCGTCCGCGGTTGATCAGCGCCTCGGCCGCGTTGCGCTTGAAGCGCAGGTGCTCCTCCGCCTGCCAGCCGCACACGGCCAAGCCGCACGCGATGAAAAGCGCGGAGATGATGAAACGGCGTTTGGCGGTGGGCCAGCCCATGGAAGCGCAGGAAACAATCCGCCCGGAATCGCCCTCCGTTCCAAGCTTCAATTCTCAGGGTTTGCCGATCCCGGGCAGAAACTTGCGGATGTCAGCCTGGTCGAAGGTTCGCGGCGCCATGTCCAGCTGGGCGCGTTCGTTTTTGGACAACGTGGCGAGTTCATCCGGCGTGGCCACCACGTGCGGCGTCAGGAAGATGAGGAGTTCCGACTTCACCACGTCGTTGTTTTTGCGTTTGAACGCATAGCCCAAAATCGGAATGTCGCCCAAGATTGGAACCTTGCTCTCGGTGTCGTTCTTTTGCGATGAGATGAGTCCGCCGATCACGATCGTCTGATCGCTCCGCGTCACCACCACGGTGTCGGCGTTGCGCTTGTCGATCACGGCCTGACCCGCCACCGTCTGGGAACTGATCGAGGAAATCTCCGGCGACACGATCATCTCCACGAGACCCTCGGCCGTGATGAACGGAGTGACTTTCAAGATGATACCAACATCCTGATACGTGTAGAGATTAGTGACCGCACCCGTCGTCTGGGCAATGGAGGTGCCGCTGACAATTGGCACCGACTGACCGACCAAAATCGTCGCCTGTTGGTTGCTGCGCGTGAGGATCGAAGGCCGGGAGAGGATTTCGGTCTTGGTGACGCCGGCCATCGCGTGGACCGTCGCCGCGATGTCCCGGCCGACCAACTGGTAGAAAGCGCCGTAGACGGTGGGATCGGCGAGCTTGCTCGCGACCCCGAACTTCGTCGTCGCGGTGCCATCGGGATTGGTCTTGATCGAGACGGGGCCTTTGTATTTCGCCTCCGCGCCGAGGTCAAAGGTGTTGTCGTGGGTGACCTGCATGAAGACCACGTTGATCAGCACCTGGGGCTTTGGCTTGTCGAGACCGGCCACGATGATCTTGATGTTTTCGTAGGTCGCCTCATCGGTGACGACGATCAGCCGTCGGGTATCGACGTCGCTCGCGATCATCGCGTCGCCCACGAGGGAGGAGTTTTGATAGGAGCGACTGCCGCCGGTGTTCCCACCGCCGCCACCACCCTGGCCGCCCGTGCCGCCACCGCCGGGCTGGCCGCCGCGGCCGCCGGTGCCCTGCGCCAGCGCGGTCGCGGTGCCGAGCAATATCATCGCCGCCACCGTCAGCGCGCGCCCGGGCAATCGAAAGGATTCGAGATTCATGATGTTTTTTTAGATGCTAAATGAGGTTGGTGCTTGGAACCGGTCAGTTGCCGCGCGTGCCGGTGGGGACGCCCTGGCTGCCGAGCTGGATATTTTGCGTGGTGTTCTGCTGCGCGTTGGTCGTAGCGCGCGTGGTCAGCGCATCCGGCTGGTTGTTGGTCGTCGTGCGGCCGGTGGTGCTCTGGAAGAGACCCTTCAGGATCGTCTCCACCTGCTTCACGTTCGCGTTCTCCATCGTGAAGGTGTAAACCTTCTGCTTGCGCGCCGAACTCGAATCGAGCTGCGCCACCATCTCGGTAATGTCCGGCATCTGGTCCTTCGACGCCGTGACAATGATCGAGAACGTGCGTGGATCCGCCACCGCCACGACGGCCACGGTGCGATTCGTGGCGCTGGTGCCACCGCGTCGTCCACCACGTCCGCTGGTCGTGCCACCACCGCCCGGGCGACCACCGCCCGGGGTGCCACCACCGCCAAAGCCGCCACCGCCAGGGGCACCGCCAAAGCCGCCGCCGAAGCCGCCGAGGAGGCCGCCCAGGCCACCTCCAGGAAATCCACCGCCGAACCCACCGCGGCCATTTTGGCTTTGCGTTGGGGCCGCGTAGAGATTCGTAAGCAGCTGCGCCATCTCGTAGGGATCGGCGTTCTTCAGCTTGAAGATCTTCATCGTCGAGACCGAGTCGCTCGAGGTGTCGAGTGCATTTACGAGCGTGACGACCTGCTTGAGGTTAATGTTCGTGTCGGTGACGAGGAGGGAATTGCTGTCGGCATTGGCGGTGATCGTCGAGGAGCCGGGCAACATGGAGCCGAGGTCGCGCGCCGCGGTCGTCGCATCCAGATGCCGCAGCGGGATGATTTGGATGAACATCTCGGCGGTGCTCGGGATCTCCTCCGGATCGTTGCCCGTGCGGATCGGCAGATTCTTCTTTTTTGCGTCGTCCTTCGACGAGATCACAATCGTGCGACCCTGCACCACAGCGGCGTAGCCGTTCTTGCTGAGCGCGATATTGAGCAATTGGATGGCCTCCGACTTGGAGACCGGCTGAGCGCTATACATGTCGACCGTGCCGCGCACGGGAGTGTCGAGCACGATAATGAAGCCGGCGGCTTCACTCATATAGTTAAGGACGGTTTCGAGCGGCGCGCCGCGGAAATTGAATTTCAGTTCGCCGGGTCCACGCGCCGGAGTCACCGCGGCGGGCGGTGCGGCGGGTGCGGCTTCTTGGGCAAAGGCGCCGACGGCCAGCGTGGCGAATCCGAGCCACACGGTCGGGGTTAGGAGGGTGGTTTTCATGGTTGTAAATCCTTGTTTCGACGTTCCATCATTTTTCTTTCCAGTTCGCTGGCATTGGCCGGGATCACCACTGGCGCAGAGGGATCAAACTTGCCAGCGGTGGCTTTCGCCGCCGCCGCCGCTTCGCTGCGCACCACGTCGGCGGCGATGAGCGTCCAATCGCCGCCCTCGGGCCGGCGCAATTGCTGCCCGACGCTCACCGACATCGTCTTGCCCTCACGCTCCAGCTCGGCGCCTTGGGCCGCGACCTTGGTGACGGTGAACTTGTCGATCGACCCGCCAACGGTCAGGGCCTTCCGGAACGCGGCTGCGCTGCCATCGAAAAAAGCCCGCAGGCCGCGGTCCGAGTCCATCGTGCCGACGAGGGAAATCACGTCGAGGCGCGGAGCTGGCTCCTCCGCGGTGCGATCGCGGCGGCCGGTGCGGTTGGGGTTGAAGATATTGCGGTCGCCGATCAGGCGAAACGCTTCGAAACTCGGCGCGGTCGCGGCGCTACCCGCCGCCGGTGGCGCCGGCGCCGCGGCCTTCTTGTTCGCCGCGAACCCGTGGCCGGCACCGAGTAAAGCGAGACAGAGAATAAGGGGACGGTTCATTGTTTACGCTCCAAGGGTGAAAGGCGGAGGCCGCTGACGACGAGACCAAGGGTAAGTTTCTGGCCGCCGTCGTCGCGCGCCGTCACTTCAACCGAATCGACCCGCAGCGCCATGGGGGATCGTTCCAACTCATACATGAAACGGCTCAAGGTCGAGAGCGATCCAGTAGCGTCGACGCGGCACTCCAGCAGCGAGTAGCGATCGGTCGCGCCGCGTTTCCACTGCGGGCGGATGGAGCTGAGTTCGACGCTGTTCGCGCGGCCCCAGCGGTCGAAGGCCGTCAGCAAATCCTGCTCGGACTGCGCCGGGTCTTTTGGCAGCGCGTTTTTCTGCATCTCGGCCCACACGCGCTCCGTCTGCGCGGCGCGGGCGATCGTGCCACGGCCGGTGGAGACGAATTTCTGAAGTTTGACGATCTCGGCCGTGTGCGCCTGCCACGTTTGGTAGAGTGGCGTAAACACAATGCTATCGAGGATGAAGAGTGCCACCATGGCGCCGGCCCCGATCACGAGCCAGCGTTGTCGGTCGGGAAGGTCGAGTTTCATGTGCCGGAGTTGGCGTTCCAACGAAAAGTTAAGGTAAACTGCATCGGCGTCTTGCCCCGGATCTGTTCGACCTTGAGGCCCGACACTTCCTTCGCCTGGTGCAAGGCTTCCTGCACGCGGAGCAACGACGCGTTGTCCCGCGCCGTGCCGCTGATGGTGATGATGGCGCCGCCGCGCACCTCGAAGCTCTTCGCCGTGACACCGCCGTGGTCGGGGAAGCACTCGGTCACGCGCTTCATGATACTGAGGCTGCGGAACGTGGTGTCATACCACGGCCGGAATTCCCGGATCTTCCCCTGAACCGCATCGAGCGCCACCACTTGCGCCTTCATCCCGTTCCACTCGGAGCGCAGCGACCAGCGCTCGAACTCCAGCCAGGCAAAGGCGAGCACCGCCAGCACCGCCAGACCGCCCACCGCGAAACCCGCGGTCGCGAGCCGCTTGGAATTGTAGCGGGCCAGGAGCAGCGCCCACCGGCCCGGCCGCGGCGGCAGGAATTCCAGCCCGGGCGCGCCATCCTCCAGCCAGTTGGCCGCGAGCCGCTCCGCCATTTCCGCCGCGAGATTTTTTTCCGGCAGGTCGCCCCGCGCAAACGTGAGCCCCGCGGCCTTGGCCCAATCGCCGAGACTTTCAGCGAGCTGACGAACCATCGTGGTCTCGCCGGTCAGGAACAACTCCCGCACCTCCGACCGCAGCTCGGTTGGCACCTGCTCAAAGGTGATGCGCAGTTCGCGCGCGACCGCGGCGCTATTGACGATCTTTTCGCCCACCTCGGACTCGATGCTCGACTCGCTCGTGCGAAACGCGGCGATCCCGCCACCGGCCGCCACCAGTAATGTCACACCCACGGGATCAACGGCCACCAGCACGCGGCCCGTGCCGGCTGGCACCGTCGCCTCCGGCAACACCGCCAGCCCGAGCGAAAAGCTCACCGGCTTCAACCCCGCCGCCCGCAGCACCGCGCCGAGCTGCTCGATCTGCTCCTGCCGCACGGCGAGCTGCGTCACATAGGTGCCGGCGGCCGAGCGCTGGAAGGAACGCGTGATTTGCAACTGCGCCGGGTCGACCGGAAAACCCTTCTCCGCCTCAATCTGGAGGAAACTGGCGGCGTCTTCCGGCGAAAGGTCCGGCACTTTGGTATGCTGGCTCATCACCCAGCGCGGCGGGATGCCCACCACACAATGCCGTTCCCGGATGCCGGCCGCGTCGAGGTGATTTTTGATTTCGCGCCCGACGAGTTCGGCCTCCGGATGCAGCAGATCGAGCGTCAGCGCGGCGCTCGCCGCCTTGACGACCTCGAGGCCGCCCTTGGCGCGCGTCACATGAAACGCCCGCAGCTGGCCGTCGATCACCGTCAGGCCGAGCACGGACTGGGAGCGTTTCTTAGTTTTTCGTTTCATACTCAGGTGTCCTTCGTGCCGCTGAGCGTGCGCCGCGTCGTGGCGCCGAGGGCCCACCCGAAGCTGGTGAGGTCCTGACGGAAGACGATGCGCGGGGTGCCGGTGCTCAGGTCAAAAACGACTTTTTCGCGGCAATAGCCGCGACCGTTGGCGCCGACCGCCGCGATGTCGGCTGAAAACTGGTAGGACTGGTCGGTGATATAGCGGCCGGCCTGACGGATGCTGGCCGGCGAAAGCACCTGGGTGAGCCAGGCGAACGACGTGAGGAGTTCTGGATGGGCCGCCCGAAACGCGACCAGCGTGGCGGCGTTGTCGGGGCCGATGCCCGGGATGGCACCGAGGACGGCTGCGCTCGCGGTGTTTACATTCACGAGGCCGGAAGCGACGCCGCCGTTTGCGGTCGCAGCGGTCAGGTCATTGTGAACGAGCCCAAACTCGTCCGCGGTCATCTGTGCCGCGATCATAAAGTCCGCCACGCTCGTATGCGTGGCGCCGCCCGCCCGCAAAACGATCTGGGTGGCGCGTTGCTGGGTGATGCCGCGCTGCGTCAGGCGCTGTAAGAGTTGCTGGCGGGTTTGGAGAGTCGGCGCGGTGGTGACGTTGAGGCGCCGCCCACCGGTGGGGGACGTCGCCGGCTGGCTGCTGTAGACCGTGACGTATTCGAGCAGCCCGGCGAGCAGCTGGCCATTCTGGTCGTCGCGCGGCGCAGACTGCTCGCCGTCGTCTTCGTTTGCATTGAGCACGCCGTTGCGGTTCGTATCCTCGCCGAGGATGACGTCGAGCATGGCGCCGTTAATGAGACGGAGTTCGTCGACGGTCTCGTAGGCGGCGCCTTTGTTGTGCCGCGGCGGATCGAGTTTCCCGTAAATACCGTCAGCGGTGGCGGCGTTCTGGCTGGTGGCGCTGCGCCACGCGACGATCGCGTCCGCGAACTCGGCCGTCATGCCCGGTAACGGCAGCGCCTGGAGCATCGCCGAAGTCACGGTGTTGAGATTCAGCTTCGACGATTCGTCGACGAGGGCAAAATAGGGCTCGTTGGTCTGCTGCTGTGGCAGTTCGTCGTGGTTGCGGCCGATAAACCAGAAACTCGCGTCGCCCACGGCGAGCGCCTCGGCCTTGTAATCCTCGATGTTCGGCACGACGCCGCCGGTCGCATACTGCGTGAGCACGTAGGTGGCGTAGCGCGTGCCGCCGGCGATCGCCTGGCGCGCCGCGATCTCCGTGACGCGATTGTCGGCGGCCCGCAGCTCGGAGCTCATCGAGTTCGCGAAATAAAGCGTGAGCGCCACGAGCCCGAGGGAAATCCACATTACGATGATCAACACCGAACCGCGCTGGTCCCGGGACTGGGCTGAGGAAAATTTACCTGCGCGGGTCATTGGATGGTGGTGGCGGCGGCGGCGGCCTGCTGAGCGGTGGTGAGGGTCGCGACGATCACCGGCACAACCAGCTCGATCGGTCCGGGATCGTTGCGGGTCGTGGCGTTCTCGCGCGGCGCGAGCACGAGGCTGAATTTGATCGCGCTGGGCAGGGTGATCGAGGTGATCGAGTCCCACGTCTCGACCCAGTTCTCGCCGTCGTAGAACGAAATTGCCGCCGTGCTCACGCCGGTCAGGAGCGTCTGGTCGAGCGTCGTCCCTTCCGTGACGGGCAGAAGGTTGCGGGTGACCACCCGGACGAGGTTCTTGGTGGCCCCGCCATCCGGCGCGGGAGACAAATAGTAGGAGACCATCTGCGCCTCGGCAAACGGCGTCCAACCATCCATCTTTCCCGAGTTGGTAAAGATGTCGGGCGTGACTCGCTCGCTGTTGCCATCCAAGTCGTTCGAGCTGTAGCTGTCGCTCACGAGTTGTCCCGAGAGTTTGGCGGTCGTGGACTGGGCATTGGGCGGGAGCATGATGCCGGCAAGATCCTTGCGGATGATCCCGAGCGTGCGCTGCAGCACGAGGTCGGTGTCGATCTTCTCGTGCGTGGCGTTGTGCAACCGCAGCGCGGCGAAAAACGTCGTGTTGATCACGAGCAACACGATGGCACCGATCGCGGTGGCGAGAAGCAGTTCGAGGAGCGTGAACCCTCCGGCGGTCAGGCGCGGGAGGCCGGAGGCGCGCGGGGCACGGCGAGAAGGTGGGGGGCGAAATATCACGGGGTCGTGCTGGTCGTCGTCGCGGCGGTTACCGTGGGGTCATACAACGTGCTGGCGGCGATATCGAAGGTGCTGCCCTGCACGTCGAACGAAACGCGCACGGTCACCACCGTCAGGTTGGTCGTGGTGTCCTCGGTCCATGGCTCGGACTGCAGCGCCCACGGATAAGTGAAGTCGCCGTCCACGATGCTGCCGTAGGGAATCGCGGTGGTCACCAGACCAGTCAGGATCTGTTCGTCGAGCACGCGTTCGGCGATGCGCATCGCGGTCGCCTTGCGCTGCCCGAGGATCCCCGCACGGCTCGCCACGCTGACGCCGTGCATCGCGACTGGAATCACGATCGCCATGAACAACAAAGCGGCCAGCACTTCGGCCAGGGTGAATCCGCCGCCGCTGCAGCCGCGCCGCCCGTGACGCGGTGGACTCGCACGCACGAAGCGCGGCGAGGGCGACACGGCCTCAACCGGCGCCGGCGCCGGCGCGGAAAAATTCATGGCGTCAGTCGACATTGGACACGGGACGAATCTCGTAGGCGAGCCGGGTGGCGGCGGGAACCAGTTCCAGTCCGGCCCCGGTTCCCTGGCGAATGGTGATCTTGCTGACACTCGAATCGTCGAAGAAGCCATCGGGCGTAAAGCGGATGGAGGCGAGCCCTTCGGTGGTGAGGCCAAGTTTCTCGTCGTCCTGTTCGGAGACGAGTCCGACGACGTCCGTGGGCGTTTCCAGCGTCAAACTGGGGTCCGTCGCATAAGTGACTGCCCGCGCATCGCCGTCGGGTTCATTGAAACTAGATTGCACCGCGATCCCGTAGGTCGAAGTCGCCGGGTTGACCCAGAGGATGACGGGCACGCCCTCAGAGACCGCGCGACTCTGGGCGTAGTGCGTGAGGGACAGGAGGCGGCGCGCCTCGAAGTTCAGCGCGCGGCCCCGGAAGAACGAACCCATGCTCGCCACCACGAACAGCGCGGTAATCGCCAGCAGCGCGAGCACGAAGATCAGTTCAATCAGCGTGAACGCGCGGCCGCCACCGCCGGGGCGGCGGAGGGAGGCACGCGGCGAGGCGAGCGGAAAATTACTTTGCCGAAATGCGCGCATTCATCACGTCGTCGGCGGTGCCGGGCTGGCCATCCGGACCCATGGAAACAATGTCGTAGCCGTTGGCGTTCACCCGGCCGGGATATTCGTAAACGTAGGGATGCCCCCAGGGATCGAGCGGGATGTCGCTCTTCAGGTAGGGCCCGCGCCAGCCGGTCGTATCAGCCGGCTGGATCAACAGCTGTTGCAGGCCGTCCTGACCACGCGGATAGCTGCCGGTATCAACCTCGAACGCATCGAGGGCGGTGCCGAAGCTGGAAATCTGCGTGATCGCCGCGGTGATGCGGGCCTGCTCGGTGCGGCCGGTGAACTTCGGGATCACGAGGGCGGCGAGGATGCCGAGGATCACGAGCACCAGCAGGAGCTCAACGAGCGTAAAGCCCCGCCGGGAGGAAGGACGCGCGCGTTTCTTCGAGTGGTTCAGTTTCATGGAGGGAGTTATTTGATGTGGTCTTGTAAGGAGAAAATCGGGATCACCATGCCGATGAAGATCGTGCCGATGAAGGCCGCGATGAAGAAGAGCATCACGGGCTCCGCGAGCGCGACGACCGACTTGAGCTGGCGGTCGAGATCGCCCTCGGTGACGCCGGCGATGCGCATGAGTTCGACGTCGAGCTTACCGCTCTCCTCCGCGACCGAGATCATCTCGACGATGGCCCCGGGAAACAATTCGCGGTTCTGCGCGAGGCACTTGCCGAGGGGCTTGCCCTCTTTCACGCGGTCGATCGAGTCCGATACGGCGTCGATCAGCACCTGGTTGCCGATGGACCGGCGCGCCACATTCAGGGCGTTGATCAACGGCACGCCCGCCTGGAGCAGGGTGCCGAGCATGCGGCAGAAACGGGCCATCGCGAACTGCGCGATGAGCGGCCCGATCACGGGGAGCTTGAGCAGCATGCCTTCCCACGCGCGCCGGCCTTTCGGCGAATCCAGCCAGGTCCGGAGCGAAAAGAAACCCACCACCAAGCCCGCCCCGAGAAACAGTCCGTAGCTGCGCACGGTTTCGCTGGTCTTCACGATGATCTGCGTGATCAAGGGCAGCTCGGCGTTGAAGCCCGCAAAGATGAGCTGGAAGCGCGGGATGAAAAAAACCATCAGGAAGATCAGCACCCCGAGCGCGAGGATCAGCAAAATGACCGGATACATCAGGGCCGTCATCACCTTCGACTTCAGCTCCTTTTCGCGCGCCTGAAAATCTGCGATTTGCGCGAGCACGAGATCGAGAAATCCGCCCGTTTCGCCCGCCTCGACCATCGCCACGTAGACCCGCGGGAACGTCTCCGGCGAACGCTCCATCGCCTTCGAGAGCGACATGCCGTCAATCACGAAGTCGTGGATCTCCTTCCACTTCGCCTTCGCGACCGGCTCCGCCGACTCGCGATGCAAAATCACGAGCGCGCGGCTGAACGGCACACCCGCCGCGAGCAGGCTCGAGAGGAGCCGCGTGAAATTCTCCAGCATGCGCGGCGTGATCTTGCCTTTGCCGCCAAACCCCAGCGCCGTCCGGCCACCGGCGACCGGCGCAGTAGTGCCGCCGTTCGTCCCGGACGATTTCGGCAGGGCGGGAGCGCCGACCGCGGACTCCGCGAGCTTGATCGGGCGCAGGCCACGGCCTTCCACCTGGCGCATCGCCTCATGGCGGCTGCTCGCATCGAGGAAGCCTTCCGTCAGCGCGCCGTCGTGCTGCATGGCCTTGTAGGCGAATTGGGGCATGGCGGGCGGCGGCTCAGATCAACGCGCGCGGCAGCGCGGGTTGCGCGGTGCTCGTGGCCGCGGGGGCGTGACTCGCGGCGGCATTACCCGTCGCAAATTCATGCACCGTCGTGACACTCAACACTTCCTCGATCGTGGTGACGCCTTCCTCCACCAGGCGCCGGCCATCCTCCGCGAGCGTCGTCATGCCGACGCGGCGCGCGGCGTCGCGGATGGCGTCGGTCGAAGAGTTTTTCAGGATCAGCGTGCGAATTTCACTACTCGAATCCATCCACTCAAAAATCGCCCGGCGGCCGTGGTAGCCAGTCTGCCGGCACTCGCGGCAACCGACGGCCCGGTAAACTTTCGTCTCGGGCTTGATGCCGAGCTTCGTCTTGTAGTCGCGCGCCTCCGGCGTCGTATCGACCTGCCGGCAATGCGGACACAGCAAACGCACGAGGCGTTGCGCGAGCACCGCCTCAAGGGAGGAGGCGACGAGATACGGTTCGACCCCCATGTCGACCAGGCGGGTGAGCGCGCCGGCGGCGTCGTTGGTGTGCAGCGTCGAAAACACCAAGTGGCCCGTGAGCGAGGCTTGCACGGCGATTTGCGCGGTTTCCTGGTCACGGATTTCTCCGATCAGCACAACATCGGGGTCATGGCGCAGGATCGAGCGCAAGCCGCGCGCAAACGTCAGTCCGGATTTTTCCGAAACCTGGATCTGATTCACACCCTTGAGCTGGTATTCCACCGGATCCTCGATCGTGATGATCTTGCGCTCGGAGTCGTTGATTTCGTTCAGCGCGGTATAGAGCGTCGACGTCTTGCCGGAGCCCGTGGGACCGGTGACGAGCACAATCCCGTGCGGCAGTTGCAGCACCCGCTCCAGGCAGGAAAGTTCGCGCTCGCCCATGCCCAGATCGCGCGCCCCGCGCAGCGCGGAATTCTGCCGCAGCAGCCGCATGACCACCGCCTCGCCGTGGAGCATCGGGATGATCGAAACGCGGATATCGATCTCGGCGTCCTCAATGCGGACCTTGATGCGGCCGTCCTGCGGCAGGCGCTTCTCGGCAATGTTGAGATGGCTGAGAATTTTCACGCGCGCCACGATCGCCGGCTGAAACCGTTTGATCTGCGCGGGCACCGGCACTTCCTGCAACACGCCGTCAATGCGGTAGCGAATGCGCAGTTCGTCCTCGAATGGCTCGAGGTGGACGTCCGAGGCGCGCAGCTCGATCGCGTCCTTTAACACCTGATTGACGAACCGGATGATCGACGCGTCCTCGGCCGCCTCGTCGAGATTGTTGTCGGTGCTGCCGTTCTCATCGACGACCTGCAAGCCCGCCTCGTCATCGAGCGTGTCGATCGTGTCCGCGCCGACGCCCAGCCGCTTCTTCATTTCGCGGTTGATCGCCTCGGTCGTGGCGAGCACCGGGCGGAGCCGGAGACCCGTCAGCGCCTTCAGGCCGTCGAGCGCCTGCGTGGCGAAGAGCCGGCTGGTGGCGATCTCGATCTCGAGGTCTACGCGCCGCAGCGGGAGCAGTTCGTCGCGCAACAACAGCCGCGCCGGGAACAGCGATAGCACCTGCTTGTCCGGCTCGATCTCGTCGAGGGCGGCAAAGCTCACGCCGTATTCGCGCGCGAGCCAGCGCAGCACCCGCTCTTCGGTCAGCGCGTCAGCGCCGGGATTCTGGGTGCGAAAGGTGCGGGCGTCGGTCTCGGTGAGCTGCCGGGCCGCGATCATGCGACCCAGCAACTCGGGCAAGGTGCCGTTGCTCCCGCGGGGAAGAGGGGTTTCGGTCAGCACAAAATCGTCAGGGTAGCAGGCCCGACATCACCGCGATGGCTTCCTGCCGCACGCTCAACAGCGCCCGCAGGTCTTCCTGCGCCTTGGTCAGTTTCTCCTCGTTCGACTTGCGCACATCACGCAGGTGGGCGAGTCGGGATTTGATTTCAGCATCGGGCAATTTGTCCGTGACCGCCTGGCGCAAAGCGTCCTGCTCCGGGCTGCCGCCGCGTCCGCCGCGTCCACCACCCGGGGCGCCACCGCCACCCGGCCCGCCCCCGCCGCCCGGGCCGCCCGGGCCGCCGCGACCACCGCCGAAGCCGCCGCCCGTGGCGCGGCGCAATTCGTTGATCGGCGTGATCCGATCCGAAATAAGTTTCCACTCGGCGTCATCGGTCACGTCAAATAGTTCGCGGAGGCGCGTCAGCATCTGCTCTTGGAATTGAGCTGGGTCAAAATTCCCCCGGCCGCCGCCGTTGCCGTTGGTGTTCCCGGTGGCATTGGTGCCGTCTTGGCCGCGGCGCTGGCGACCCCCACCCTTCCCATTCGGGTCGGTCGGGGTCTGATTGGTTTGGGCGAGCAACGCAGCAGAGAAGGCGCCAGCGGCGACGAGCACGAAAACTCCGCGAAACAGCCGGTTGCCGGAGCAGCAAACGGCCGGGACTATCGATTGAAGTAGTGAGATCATATTTTGGGGGGAAGCCAGAATTCTGCAGCATCCATGCCAGTGATTTAACATCCTCGTAAATAATAGTTTCTACCAACCGCGATGAGCAGTCTTTGCTCATTCCCGCGATTCCGTGCGCAGTAATTGCGCACGAAATTGAAGCCGCAAGTGCGCCGCACCCGTCGATTGCTCTAGCGTTGATGCCCCATCGCATCGCCTGTCGCCTCGCCGCCTCGCGCCGCGCCAAGGCCGGCCCCATCGTCCGCGCCGCGACCGGATCAATCGACGAACAGTTCGGATATTGTCCAGTTCGCGTCGGCGCGCTCGGCGGTGTTCTTGATGAGCACGTAGCGGCCATGCGTCGCGGCCGGAAAATCGACGACCGTGCGGTTGCGTTGGCCGGCGCCCGAGGCGATTGCCTTGCCGGGCTGGGACGGATCGTCGGTCACAAAAATTTCGTAGCGCTCCGGGTAGTCCGCGGTGCGGCCCGTCTCGTCGAGCGTGAGGCGGTGGAGCGGACGCGATTGCCTAAAATCAACCTCGACCCACTGGTCGGGTGTCACGGGCACGCGCCACTGCGTCGACGTTTTGCCGTCGAAGAGAAACTTCAGCGAGTCCTCATTGCCGGAGGCGCGGGCGCGGGGCGGACCAGCGAGGTTGGCCCCGATGCACCGTGCGGCTTCCTGGGCCACCGCGGCGAGGGCGGGCTCGGACTGAAGTTTCTCGGCGAGCGCGAGGGCGTCTTTGTCCGCCGCGCGATTCAGGAGCTTGACCATCCGCTGGCGGATGGCCGCATCGGTCGCACCCCCGAGAAGCTGCGCCAGCTGCGCCGTCTGCTCGGCCGACCACGCTTCGCGATTGCGCTCAAAATAGCGGAGAGCCGCCTGACTCGCGGCGGTGCGCGCGGAGGCGACGGTGGCCTTGGCGGCGGCCGTGATGAGCGAAGGCAGGGCCGTGCGATCGAGCCAGCGGGCGAGGATGCCCGTGGCGGCGTCGGCCACGGTGGCATCGGTGCTCAACGCGAGCCGCCCCGCGCACTCGGCGCTCTCTTTACCACCGAAGCGCGGCAGCACGGGCAGCAGGCGCACCGCGGTCGCGGGCGCGGCCTTTTCGAGCAACTGGTAGATGGGCCGCGCCCGCTGAGCGGTGTCCGGATTGCGCAAGGTGACGCTGACCAGGGAGCGCAAGGCGCGGGATTGCTCCGCAGAGTCGGTGGCGGCGGCGGCCCAGTCGAGGATGAGTGGCCCATCGGCCGCGGCCGCGAGATCGCCGAGCGCGCCGATCGCCGCGGTGCGGACGGACGCATCCGCCTCCTGGCGACAGGCGCGAAGAAAGGGCAGGCCCTCGGTGAGATTTCGCAGTGCGAGCTGTTCGATAAATACCACGCGTCTCGCGGCCGCGCCCCGCTCGGCGCCCACCAGCACGGCGGCGGAAACTTCCGGGCCGTTGAGCCGCGCCAGGCTCGCGCGGGCGAGCTTGGCTTCATCGAAATTTTCGCCCAACGCGAGGTTCGCGAGAAGCGTGACCAGCTCGCGATTGCCGGGCAGGCAGCCGAGCGCAGAAATCGCCTCGGCTCGCACGCTCTGATCCGGATGCTTGATGGCGGCCACGATTGCCGGGGTCGCTGCCGCCTCCGCCCGACGGCCGAACGCGGCCAGCACCGCGGCCTGGGTGGGAGCGTCCCACGCCGGGAGTTTGGCGGCCAGCGTCGCAATCAGGCCGGGCGCGGGAGCGGCGAAGATTGCCTCGATCGCGGCTTGCTTCGCCACCCACTCGTCACCGGAGAGCACCTCGCTGATGCGGGCCGCCGCAGCGGCCGGTTCGAGATCGAGGAGCCCGCGCAGCGCAGCGGCGCGCTGGTGCGGCGCCAGGCGGGCGTCCCGCTGTAGTTCGCTAAAGAGTGCGACGCCGTCGGCCGTGGCCAGCTGCCGGGCGACGTTGAGTTTGGCCGTCACCACCGTTCGAACGCCGTCGGGTGCGGAGCGCAGCGCGGCGAGGGCCGCGGCGTTTCCGATCTGCCCGAGCGCCGTCGCCGCGGCCGCCGCGGTGGCGGCGTCCTTGTCATTGAGCAACGCCCCCAGCGCCGGCACCGCGGCGGCGGGTGCGCGCGTGGCGATCGTCTGAATCAGGCCGAGGCGCGTGCGGCCAGTCGTCGGGCCGAGCGCTTCGATCAGCACGCGGTCGATGGCGACCCCGGGCGCGGACTCGAGCGCCAGACGGGCAATATCAGCCTGGCGCTGGTCCAGCAGCATGGCCTTCAACGCGTCGAGCGCCGCCGAACTCGGCGGGCCACCCAACGCGAAGATCGCACCCAGGCGCTGACATGCCGCCTGCCGCGCCGCGCTCGAACCGTCGGGGCGGCGCAGCAGCGCGATGAGGCGCGCTTCGATGGCGGCGAGTTTTTTCGCGTCCGCGCGGGCGGCGGTGATGTCGCGGTCGAGGGCGACGAGGGCCGATTGGTCGCCGGCATAGTCCAAGTCCTGCAGCGGCACCGCCACGGCGGTGAACGCAGGTTCACTGGGCGCAGTCGCCACCGTGGCGGCATCGGGCGCCGGGCCAGTCGCGGGGGCGTTGCAGCCGGCGACGAAGAGCGCGATGAACGTGCTGAAGGGAAACCGAGGATGGGAAACAATTATGGTGCGCATGGTCGTGGCAGTTGAGCGGCGTTCAGAGGAGCGCGTAGGGTGCGCGGCGGGGCCGGTCGAGCAGGCGTGACGCCATGGGGTCGCCGATAATTTCTTCCTTCGCTGGATCCCATCGGAGCGCGCGGCCGAGTTTCTCGGCGATACCGCTCAAGTGGCAGACGCTGGCGGTGCGGTGGCCGATCTCGACGTCGGTGATCGGACGCTGGCGGGAGCGCACGCAATTGAAGAAATCGCTTTCGTGATTGTCGCTCACATAGAGATGAACCTCGTCCGCGCGGAGCGCTCGCGTCACGAGCGACGGGGGATCGGTCTCGAACTCGTCGTTGCGCGACACCCGGACCGTGCCCTTGGAGCCGGTGAATTCGATCATGAATTTTTGCCCGTCCTCGTAGCGTTCCACGCGCACGCCGTTGGCGTAGATGTGCGTCTGGTAACGCGCGCCTTCAAAACCCTTCGGGATGAATTCGACCGGGCCGGTGTGGTCCATGCCGAGCGCCCATTGGATGATGTCGAAATGATGCGCGCCCCAGTCGCCGTTCTTGCGCGCGCCGTATTCGAGGAAGCACCGCCAGCCGCCACCATAGTCGCCCCGGATGCGTTTTTCGTTAAAGGGCCGCCATGGCGTCGGCCCGAGCCAGCGATCGTAGTCGAGGTCGGGCGGGATCGGCTGCGCCGGCAACGCGACCGGTGGCGGAAACTCGCCGAGTTTCGTGCGAATGTATTTCAAATCGCCAATGAGGCCGTTGCGGATAAGTTCGGCGGCCTTGCGGAAGGAAGCGTTGGAGCGCTGCTGCATGCCGGACTGAAAAATGCGGCCCTGCCGGCGCGCGGTGTCGACGAGCACGCGCCCCTCGCGCAGCGTGAGCGTGATGGGTTTTTCGCAATACACGTCCTTGCCCGCGAGCATCGCCCCGCGCGCGACGGCGGCGTGCCAGTGATCGGGCGTCGTGACGAACACGGTGTCGATATCGTCGCGGGCGATGAGGTCCTCATACTTCGCGTAGATGTCCACACCCTTGTAGGTGCCGCTGGTCTTGTCGCCGCCGTAGAATTTTTCGATGCGATCGCGCGCCTTGACGGCCTTGCTGCGCCAGACGTCGGACACCGCGACGATGCGACAATCCTCCCGCCCGAGCAAGGTGCTGAGGTGAGCGTTACAGATGAGGCCGTTGCCGACCATCCCAACGGTGAGGCGGTTGCTCGGCGCGTTCTTGCCGAACAGTGAGGCCGGGAAAAAATTCGGCGCGACCGCGTAAGCGAAGATGCCGGCGAGTCCGCGCTGGAGGACGGTGCGGCGCGTGAGGGGCGGGACGGTGGAATGCGACATGAGAGGAGGGGGCTGAGAAAAGAAAGCCTGAAGGTATAGGACCGAATCCGAAGCGACTGCGCAAATGCTGGCGAGAACTCACCATGCATTGCGAGTTAAACAGCCGGAGAAAGTCACCGGTGCCGAGAAAAATAGCGTCCGGCGATTGACGGCTGGCTGGCCGAACACCACCCGCCAGTGGGTCGCGCGGAGTCGAGACGTTGGCGAGCGCGGGGGAGTTCAAGGCGATCGGGCGGTCGAGGGGCGTCGCCGGACTGAGATTGGGATTCATCTCGACGGCGTCTCGGCCGAAGCGGTAAACGCTTTCATGCTTCACCCCGGCGAGTTCTCGGCGATCGTGGGAGCCACGAGAACCGCCCCGCCTCCATTCGAACAAGTTCGCTGGCGGAAATTTTCCGCTCAAACTGCGATCGACCGACCAAAAATTATTTCCCCATGACCCCTCCTACCCCACTCCGCCCGCTCGCGCTCGTGTTCGCCTGCGCGCTCGGGCTCGCTCCACCGATCGGGGTCAGCGCCGCTGAGCCGGGCGCGGCCGGCCGCCGTCAACCCAACATTCTCTTCGCCATCAGCGACGATCAGTCATGGCTGCACACCAGCATCAGCGGTGACCGAAACGTGCAGACGCCGGCGTTTGATCGTGTCGCCCGCGAGGGCGTGTTGTTCACTCATTCGTTTTGCGCCAGCCCGTCCTGCACGCCGTCACGCAGCGCCGTCCTCACCGGGCGGCAGATCTGGCAGATTGGCGAGGCTGGGGTGCTGTATGGGACGCTGCCGAAGGAATACCCGCCTTTCCCCCATCGGCTGCAGGGCGCGGGTTATCACACGGGATTCACTGGCAAGGGCTGGGGGCCCGGCGAATGGGAGCCGGGCGGGCTGGCGCGCCATCCGATCGGTCAGGAATTCAATCAGAAGCTGATGGCTCCGGCCGTCCCCGCCGCGATCGATGCGCGCGACTATGCGGCGAACTTCGAAGAGTTTCTCCAAGCGCGCCCAGCGGGTGCGCCCTTTTTCTTTTGGTTCGGCGCGACCGAGCCCCATCGCGTTTACGAAAAAGGCGCCGGGGTGAAGGCAGGCAAGCGCACGCAAGACGTAACGGTGCCGCCCTACTGGCCCGATACGGAGGAGATCCGCAGCGACTTGCTCGACTATGCCCACGAGATCGACTGGTTCGACGCCCACCTGGCGCGGATGCTCGCCAAACTCGAGGCCATCGGCGAACTGGACAACACCCTCGTCGTCGTCACGAGCGACAACGGCATGCCCTTCCCGCGAGCCAAGACGACGCTCTACGATCCGGGCGTGCGGATGCCGCTCGCGGTGCGCTGGCCGGGTCGCGTGCCAGCCGGCCGGGTCGTCGATGATTTTGTCAGCCACATCGATTTTGCGCCCACGTTCCTGGAGGTCGCGGGCGTGGCGGTGCCCGCGCAAATCACGGGCCGCAGCCTCCTACCGGTGTTGACGGCGCGGGGCGCCGGCCGCGTCGATCCCGCGCGCGACCGCGTTTACACCGGGCTGGAGCGCCACACCTGGTGCCGGCCGGATGGTGGCACCTATCCGATGCGGGCGATGCGCACGGCGGATTTTCTCTACATTCGAAATTTCGAGCCTGACCGCTGGCCGACGGGTGGTCCGGAATTTGTTTCCTCGAACAAAACCTTTCACGGCGACGTTGATGGCGCGCCGATCAAGGATCTCATGGAGGATCCCGCGAACCAGCAGAAATTCCCGCGGCAATTCGCGCTGTGCTACGGCAAGCGCCCGCTCGAGGAACTCTACGACGTGCGCCGGGACCCGCACCAAATCAACAATCTCGCCAGCGATCCGGCCCATCGGGCGATCCGGGAAAAACTCTGGCAGCAATTGCGCACTTACTTGGAAAAGACCGAGGATCCCCGCTGGCAAGGCCGCGACCCGTGGCAGGGCTACCCCTACCGGCAGACCGTCGGCTACGGCGCGACTTTCAACCGGACCCTCAGCGCCGCAGAGCGAGACGCCGCAGCCGGACGTGGCGCGCACAAGCCGCAGTAGGTCGCCGAAGGAAACGCGATTTCAGTTTTTCCAACGACGGATGACCATACGACGGATGACGCACCGGGCCGGAGCAGGGCGGGACCGCTCGGCCCGTGAAATCTAGAGCCAGAACTCGGCCGCACGCAGCTCGGCGCCCCCACCAGTGCTAATTCGCCTTCTTTCGTTTCCCGCCTTTGACGCCCGTGTTCGCTTCGCCTTCTTCGGCACCCTGCCCGCGCCGGCCGCCGATGTCGGCATGGTTCTTGGCCGGCAGCAGCGAACGTAGCTTGGCGAGCTGCGCGGCATATTCTGGCTTGGCGGCGAGATTCGTCCACTCGTTGGGATCTTTCGCCTCCTGATAAAGTTCTTCGTCGCCGTTTTCGTAGTGAATATAACGCCAATCCTCCGTGCGCACCGTGTGATTCCCGAATCGAAAGGTCGTCATGGCTGGCAGGTCCCACGGTGCTTGCGGGTTCGTGAGCAAAGCGCGGATGCTCCGCCCCTCGACATGGCTCGGGGTGGGGATGCCGCATAAATCGGTGAGCGTCGGGTAGACCGACATGAGATCCACGGTGCGATCGCACACGGCGCCGGGCTTGGTGACGCCAGGCACGACCCAGATCGTCGGTTGGCGGGTGGCTTCCTCCCAGAGAGTAAACTTCCGCCAGTGGTGCTTCTCACCGAGATGCCAGCCATGGTCGCTCCACAGACAGATGATCGTGTTGTCTTTATAGGCGGATTTTTCAAAGGCATCAAGCAGCCGGCCAATGTTCATGTCCGTGTAGGCGATGGCGGCGAGGTAGCCTTGGATCGCTTCCTTCCAGCGGCCGGACTTCAACATCGGCTCGTGGTCCGTGGCGGGATGCGCCATCCGGAGCGCGGCAGGCGGGAGATCGTCGAGGTCGTTTTCGAGGTAAGGTGGGAGCTGAATGGTGGCCAGGGGGAACAGGTCGTAGTATTTTTTCGGCACGTTCCAGGGCATGTGCGGCTTGTGCAGCCCGACGGCGAGAAAGAGCGGTTGATCCCGTTTCCGGCCGAGCTGGTCGATCCCATAGCTCGTGATCCGCCAGTCGTTGAGGTCTTCATCTTTACAATCGAGTGGAGCGAATTTTATCCCGCCCACGCCGTCGCTCTGGCCAGCGGGCACCTTCGGCATGCCGCCTTCGTTCTTGAGGTAGTCGTCCCACTCGCTGGGCCGCGCATAGGCTTCGTGATAAATTTTGCCGGAACCGCACACATAGTAACCGGCCTTCCGAAACGCGGAAGTGAGCGGCTTGTCCTCGGAAATGACCGGACGCCAGTCATTGCCATTGTCGTAGACGCCGGTCGTGAACGGTCGGAGGCCGGACATCAGCGCCGTGCGCGATGGATTGCACACGGGCGCCGCGCAATAGCTGCGGGTGAACGTCATGCCCATCCGGGCGAGACGGTCGAGGTTCGGGGTTTTCGTCTGAGGGTTGTGGCCGAGAAAGCCCACCCAGTCGCGCAGGTCGTCGATGGCGATGAACAGGACATTTGGGCGCGCGGCATCCGCGGCCTGGGCGGTGCCCAGCAGGACGCCCAGCCAGGCCAGGACAACCAGCGGGCGGAGGAAGCGAAGGAGGGACAGCATGGTTTGGGGGCGGACGGGGGTTGGCCGACGATTCTTGGAGGCGCGGGCCGGAATTGAACCGGCGCATAGAGGTTTTGCAGACCTCGGCCTTACCACTTGGCTACCGCGCCCTACCCCAAGAGTCGCGGACGTTGCAGGAAAAGAAATCCCCGCGCAAGCGCCGAAATGAAATCGCCCGATACCGCGCTTGCGGCCCCGCGCCTTTCGCCCTTAGCCATTAGCCCGCGCCCATGCCCACCACTGTCTTCACCATCGCCAACCAAAAAGGCGGCGTCGGTAAAACCACCACCGCGGTCAACCTCGCCGCCGCGCTGGCCGAGAAAAAAATTCACACCCTCCTCGTCGATCTCGACCCCCAGGCCAATGCCACGAGCGCCGTCGGCGCCGAGAAGCAGGCCGGCAAGAGCCTCTACGGCCCCCTCCGCGGCGAGGGCTCGATCTTCGAGATGATCGTGCCGACGGCCTACGAGCACCTCGCGCTGGTCCCCAGCGAGGAAGACCTGGCCGCCGCCGAGATCGAGCTCGCGCAGATGGAAAATTACCTGATGAAGCTGCGCACCGTGCTCGCGCCCGTGCGCGCCTCGAACGGCTACCGCGTCATCATCATCGACTGCCCGCCCGCCCTCGGCATGCTCTCGATGAACAGCCTCGCCGCCGCCGACCAGCTCCTCATCACCCTCCAGTGCGAATACCTGGCCCTCGAGGGCCTCGGCCAGATCCTCCGCAATGTTGAGCGCCTCAAGAGCGCCCACATCAACGACACCTTGGAACTCGGCGGCATCGTGATGACGATGTTCGACTCGCGCATCAATCTCGCGAAACAAGTCGTGGATGAGGTGAAGCAACATCTGCCGGACAAGATCTTCCGCACCGTCATCCCGCGCACGGTGCGCCTCAGTGAGGCGCCGAGCTTCGGCAAGCCCATCTTCGCCTACGACCCGCAGGGCATCGGCGCCGTCGCCTACCGCAGCCTCGCGACGGAAGTCATCGAGCGCTTTGGGCTGAAGTAATTCAGGGACCACATGACCTGGCAGCCGAAAACGTTTCCCTTATCTCGTTCCTCGACCAGCGTCCCTTGGCCGTTTGGTCTCTGGTCGTTTGGTCCCGTCCGCTGATGTTCGCCTCGCTGACCAAATACCATCAGGCCTTCCTCGTCGGGCTGCAGAGCAATCTCGTTTACCGGATGAATTTCGCGGTGCGGGGCTTCTTCTCGCTCTTCCATCTTGCGGTCGTGTTCATCCTCTGGGGCGCGGCCTTCGCCCACTCGCCGTCGATCGGCGGCTTCAACTTTGGCCAGACGCTCACCTACTTCCTCGTGATGCTCGTCATGCAGTTTTTCGTCGGCGCCTTCAACGAGGACTACCAGATCAGCGAGGAAATCCGCAACGGTCTCATCAACCAGTTCCTCCTGAAGCCGATCAATTATTTCCTCTACCGGTTCAGCATCTTCCTCGCCGCCCGGCTCGTCACCGGCGTCCTCGTGCTGCTGCCGCTCCTCGTCGCCATTCCCCTCCTCAAAGATTACCTGACCCTGCCCCATGAGTGGTGGCGGCTCGCGCTCGGCGTGCCGGCAATGGCGCTCTCCGCGCTCATCCAATTCAGCATCGCCTACTGCTTCGGGATGCTGACGTTTTGGTTTCTGGAGATCCAGGGCTTCGTCATTCTTTCCATGGCGGTCGAATCGCTCCTCGGCGGCCAGATGTTTCCCCTCGACCTGATGCCTGGGTGGATTTTTCGCACCGCGCAGTTCCTGCCGTTTTACTACCAGACATATTTTCCCACCGCGATTTTCACCGGCCGCATCGATTTTTCAACCGCCGTCCAGGGCTTCGGCCTTCAGCTCGGCTGGGTGATTGTCCTGCTCGCCATCAACCAGCTGCTCTGGGTGCGCGGCCTCCGCCGCCACACCGCCGTCGGCGGATGAACCGATCATGATGCACTACCTGAAAATCTGGCTCGCCAGCGCCCGCTACTCGGTGGTGCGGACGCTGATGTTCCGTTTCGATTTTTTCCTCTGGGCCATGGTGGAGCTTTTCTGGATGAGCGTAAACCTGCTCATGATCTCTGTAATCTACCAGCACACCGACTCCGTCGCCGGCTGGAGCAAATACGAGATGCTCCTGCTCGTCGGCACGTCGCTGCTCGTGCAGCGTTTTCTCATGGGCTTTTTCTGGAGCAGCCTCTTTGAGATGGGTCGCAACATCCGCAGCGGGCACTTCGACTTCTTCCTCGCCCAGCCCGGCAACATCCTGTTCATGGCCTCCACGCGCAAGCTCGACCCCGACGGCCTGATGAACTCGTTCGTCGCGATGGGCGTCGTCGCCTACTCCGCGCACCGGCTCGGCCTGCACCCCGGCGCCCTCGACCTCGTGCTCTATGCGTGCATGATTTTCTGCGGCCTCATCATCCACTATAGCATGCTCGTCCTCACGATCTCCCTGGCGTTCTGGCTCACGAGCGCGCAGGGCATCGAGGGGAGTTACTTCACGCTGTCAGAATTTTCCCGCCTGCCGCGGGAGGCGTTCAAGGGTCTCGCCAGCGTGCTCTTCGTCTGGCTACTGCCCGTCGTCGTCGTGAGCAACGCCCCGGCCCGCGTCCTGCTTCACGGCTTCCAGCCGGCGTGGGTGCTCGCCCTGCTCGCCGCCACGGTCGTATGGTTTACCACGGCCGTGTTCGTCTTTAACCGCGGCGCCCGCCGCTACGCCAGCGCCAGCTCATGAGCGGGTTCCTCGCCCAGCTTCAGGCGCGCCTCGCCTACCCGTTTCGCGATGCGCATCTCCTCGAACGCGCCGTCACGCACAGCTCGTTCCTGCCGAACCACCCCGCGGTCGCCGAGAGCAACCAGCGGCTCGAATTTCTGGGTGACGCCGTCCTTCAACTCGTGCTGACCGAGGCGCTCTTTCAACTTTTCCCCGGGGACCGCGAGGGTCTGCTGAGCAAACGCCGGGCGGCGCTCGCCAACGGCGTATTTCTCGCGCGCCTCGCCCGCGAGATCGGCCTCGACG
The DNA here is from genome assembly GCA_009695305.1 of Opitutus sp. Lineage (GTDB taxonomy): Bacteria > Verrucomicrobiota > Verrucomicrobiia > Opitutales > Opitutaceae > SIBG01. The sequence goes on from SIBG01000022.1 coordinate 30,044, forward strand.
CCTGCCTGCGCCTCGGGACCGGCGAAGAAGCGAGCGGCGGTCGCGCCCGCAGCGCCGCCCTCGAGGATGCGTTCGAGGCGCTCGTCGGCGCGCTCTACCTCGACAGCGATCTGGCGACCACCCGTCGCGTCGTGCTCCGCCTCTACGGCGATCTGCCGGCGCGACTCGCTGCGACCGAGGCCACCGAGAACCCCAAGGGCCGCCTCCAGGAACTCGTCCAACCCGTCCACGGCAACGACGCCCTCCGCTACGACGTCACCCGCGTCGACGGCGAGGACCACGCCCGCGAATTCGAGGTCGCCGTCTTTCTGCTCGACCGCGCCCTTGGCACCGGCCGCGGCAGTTCGAAAAAACTCGCCGAAGAAGCCGCCGCCCGAGAAGCGCTGAAGAATTTGTAGGCCGCTGGCCGGCCGGCGATGGCCCTGGCCGTATCGCCGGCTCGCCGACTCCTACCTTCCGCATCATGCCCCTCTCCACCGTTGCGCGCACGAAGCTCACCGGCATCTGCCCGCCCGCGCGTGGCGCGGTCGTCGCCGAGCTTGGGCGCGCGCACCCGACGCCCGTGTGGATCGTCGTGGCCGAGGATTTGAAGGCCGCCGAGCATCTCGCGGAGGACATCGCCTTTTTCCACGCCGCGTCCGGCGACCCACGGCCACAGGCGACACTCGTGTTCCCCGAGTCGATGCCTGACAGCCGCGACCTGCGCGAGGCGTTCGCCGCGTCGAGCGACCGCCTCACCGTCCTTTCCCGGCTGCGGGCCACCCGCGGGTTCACCAGCACGCCGGACACCCTCGTCGTCGTGACCACGCCCGCCGCATTGCTGCAAGCCGTGCCCGCGCTGGAGGAATTCGCCGCCCGTGAGCTCACGCTCACGCGCGGGCAGTCGCCACCGTTTCAAGCCCTGCTCGCCCAGCTCCAGCAACTCGACTACGATTCCGAGGCCGTCTGCGAGGCGCCGGGCCATTACGCGATCCGCGGCGGTATCATCGACGTCTATCCGGTGACGGCGAACCAGCCCTACCGGCTCGATTTTTTTGGCGATGAGCTGGAAGAGATTCGTGAATTTGATCCGGTCACGCAGCGGTCGGGCGCCAGCGTCGATCGCATCACGCTCGCCGCTTCGCCGCGGGTGAAACTCGGCGAGTCAAGGACCGGATTGGCCGGCTACCTCACGCCCAGCGCCCAGCTGCTGTTCGTTGAGCCCGCCGCGCTCGAGGAGGAATTCAGCGCGTTTGCCCGTGAAGGCACGGACGGACTCACCCCGCTGCTGGAAAAGTGCGCCGCCGCGTTCGGCGTCAGCGATCTCGATGAGGCCAGCGCACTCTTCGACGCGGGTGCGGCCGAAGCGACGTGGGACACCGAGAGCCTCGCCCATCATCGCAGCTATCCGGACGGGGCGCTGGTCGCGCAGGAGCGGCTGCAGGTCGAGGACGACTCGCGGCGGACCTTCCTCCGGCAAGTCGTCGCGTGGCGGCAGGCGGGCTACGAGGTGGCGTTCGTGGTCTCGAAGGAAGGCGAGGAACGACGCGTGCGCGAAATCCTCGACGAAGATCCGAAGCTGAAAACCATCAAACCGCGGTTTCTCCGCGGCACCCTCAACGAGGGTTTCCGGGTCACCTACCGCCCATCGGCCCGGTTGGGCCTGGCCAACGACGCCACCGGTCTCGTTTTTGTCACCGAGACGGAAATCTTCGGTCGCCAGCGCCAGCGCCGGCCCTCGCTCAACCTCCGCGTCACGGCCCAGCGCGCGCAAATCGACCAGTTGCTCGACTTCGCTGAGCTGGTCGAAGGCGACTTCGTCGTGCACCTCCAGCATGGCATCGCACTTTACCGCGGCCTGACCAAGCTCGACACCGCGCAGGGCCTGCGCGAGGTCATCTCGCTGGAGTTCGACGATCACGTGACGCTACACGTGCCGCTCCAGGAGTCCCACCTCATCAGCCGCTACGTCGGTCTCAGCAAGGCGAAGCCCCAGCTCGGCCGCATCGGCTCGGGTCGCTGGGAGAAAGCGCGGCAGGCCGCCGAGCGCGCGACCATTGATCTCGCGGCCGAGCTCCTGCGCATCCACGCCGCCCGCGAGGCGGAGCCCGGCCACGCTTTTCCCGAGGACACGACGTGGCAGAAGGAATTTGAGGCGTCGTTTCCATTCACCGAGACCCGCGACCAACTCAAGGCCATCCACGAAACGAAAGCCGACATGGAGCGCACGCGCCCGATGGACCGGCTGATTTGCGGCGATGTCGGCTTTGGCAAGACCGAGGTCGCCATCCGCGCCGCGTTCAAGGCCGTGCAGGGCGGACGGCAGGTGGCGGTGCTCGTGCCGACCACGGTGCTCGCCCAGCAGCACCTCAACACGTTTCGCGAACGCATGGCCGGCTATCCGGTCGCCGTGGAAATGGTCAGCCGCTTTCGCTCGCGCGCGGAGCAAAAGCAAATCCTCACGGCCACCACCGCCGGCCAAGTTGACATCCTGATCGGCACGCACCGGCTGCTGCAACGCGATGTGGTCTTCCGCGAGCTCGGACTCGTCGTGATCGACGAGGAGCAGCGTTTCGGGGTGAAGCACAAAGAGGTGTTCAAGCGGATGCGCGCGACCGTGGATGTGCTGTCGATGAGCGCGACCCCGATTCCCCGCACGCTCTACCTCGCGCTGACCAGCGCCCGTGATCTCAGCGTCATCGAGACGGCGCCGACCAACCGCCATCCGATCCAGACAATCGTCAAGACCTACGACGAGAAAGTCGTCGTGGACGCCGTGCACTACGAAATCCGCCGCGGCGGCCAGGTATTTTACCTGCACAACCGGGTGCAGACGATCGACCTCGTAGCCGCCCGGCTGCGCGCGCTGCTGCCCGGGCTCAGCATCGGCGTCGGGCACGGCCAGATGGGGGCGGACGCGCTGGAGCACATGATGACCGACTTTGTCGCGGGCAAATATCAGGTGCTCGTCTGCACCACGATCATCGAGAGCGGACTCGATATTCCGAACTGCAACACCATCCTCATCGAGGGCGCGGACCGCTTCGGGCTCTCGCAGCTCTATCAGCTCCGCGGTCGGGTGGGTCGCTTCAAGCATCAGGCTTACGCCTATCTCCTGCTCCATCGCCACACGCGGCTGCTCGAGGTCGCCCGCCAGCGCCTCACCGCGATGCGCCAGCACAACCAGCTCGGAGCCGGTTTCCGGATCGCGATGCGCGACCTCGAGCTGCGGGGCGCCGGCAACCTCCTCGGGGCCGAACAGAGCGGGCACATCGTAGGGGTCGGCTTCGAGCTTTATTGCCAGCTGCTCCGCCAGTCGGTCGCACGGTTGAAAGGCGACAAGACCGCCGCCGCCATCCGCGCCAACGTAAAACTCGACTTCGTCTTCGTCGGCGAGGGTGCCGGCGCCTCCGCCCGCGCCACCCCGGGCAGCGGCCGGCACGAGGACAGTTACACGGCCATCCGCGACGCCGAAGAGGACGCCAGCGGTGCGGTCGAGGTCACGCGGGTGCAGGCGCGGATCCCTTCCAACTATCTCGGGGAGACCAGGCTACGGATCGATTTCTACCGCAAGCTCGCCATGGCCGATGCGTTGCCCGTGCTGAAGCAGATCGAAGCCGATCTGCGCGACCGTTTCGGCAAATTCGGCGACGAGGTCAAGGCGCTCCTCCTCGTGACGGAGATTCGAATTCGCGCGGAACAAAAGGGCATTGTCTCCGTCGAAACGGAGTCCAGCCGGCTAAAATGTCTCCGCCACAGTGGCCGCCGGGACGATTGGGTGCAGGTTGGCACCCGGTTTCCAAGGTTGACCGCCCCCAAGCCGCTCCTACGTTTGCGTGAAATCATCTCCTTCCTGAACAATCTGCCGACTCCATGACGCTCCGCCGCAGCCTTCCCCTCCTCCTTCTCGCCGCCACCACCGGCGCCACGGTGCTCGCCCAGACCGCTGCGCCCAGCACCGACTTGAACGCCCGGTTCGCCAACGGCATCGTCGCGGTCGCCGAGGAAAAAATCATCACGGTCGCCGACGTCAACCGCGAGGTCGCCCCGCTGCTGCCCCAAATCCAGCGTGAGGCGCGCAACGAAAAGGAATACAATGAGAAGGTCGAGCAGCTCTACGACAGCGTGATCCAGGAACTCATCGACCGCGTCCTCATCATCAAGGAATTTCGCAAGAAAAAGGACGGCGACAACCAGCGGCACATCCCCGACAGCTACATCGACAGCGACATCGCCCAGCGCCAGACTGACCAGTTCGACAACGACCGGTCGAAGTTCCTCTCCTACCTCCGCTCCCGCGGCACGACGATCCGGGAATTTCGCAAGGAGGTCGAAGAAGAGATCATTTATCGCTACATGCAGGGCCAGCAGCGCAAATCACAGAGCGTGGTCAGCCCCGTGCGTCTCGAGAATTTCTACAACGAGAACAAGGATCAGTTCTACGAGGAGGACAAAGCCCACCTCCGGATGATTCAGCTCACGCGCACCGACGACGCGACTGACGACCAGCTCAAGGCCCAGGCCGACGCGATCCTCACGCGGTTTCGCAACGGCGAAAAATTCGAGGACCTCGCGAAGGAGTTTAGCAATGGCGCCAACCGCTCCAAGGGCGGTGACTGGGGCTGGCAGAAACGCTCGGATCTCGTGAAGGCCTACAGCGACCCGCTCTTCGCCCTGAAAAAGGGCGAGGTTACCGCTCCGATCGTGCTGCCTGAAGGCTGCTTCATTCTCTTCGCCGAAGATCGCAAATTCGCCGGCATTCAGCCCATCGACGAAGTGCGTGACCAAATCGAGCGCATCTTGGTCGCGCAGATGACCCGCTCCGGACAGGAACACTGGCTCGAGCGCCTGCGCCGCAACGGCTACGTCAAACACTACTGAGCGCGGCGTGCCGCCTCACTCGTTGGCCGCCAGCGCGGCATACGCCGGCGACACGACCGGCAGCGTGCCCGGCGCCGAGGTGCCGGCACGAGGGGAGATGGTCGCCGCCACCGTGACCGAAGAGCTGCGCGCTTCCGGCGTATAGGCTTTCACCACGACGCCAATCAAGTTGCCAAACCGCACCAGCGTGCGGTCGGGTTCGCGGTTGCCCACACCCATCGCGCGCCAGCCGCGCGGAGTTTTCTCCAGCAGCGTGTGCGCCACCGGCCGGCCTTGGTCGCCCGTGAACACCACCGTCATCCCGCTCCGCAACTCGGACATTCCCATGCGCTGCACCACGAGCACCGTCCGATCGCGGTAGAGCGGCAGCATCGAATCTCCGCTGCCCAACAAGACTTCGCTGCCGGGGATCGCCGCCGCGTAATTCTCCGCCAGCCGCCAGGCGTCGCGCGGCGCCACCATCTCGGCCGTCGGCGAAAAAGCGGTCGAAAGCAGAGTCGCGATCGGCGGCGCTGCCCGCCCAATCGTGGCGAGACTAACCACCAGACTCAGGCCAATGAGGGTCGCGCCCACTTGAAGAAATTTTCCTCGGATGCGCGAAACCGTCATGGGGGGCAGAGTATCCTCAATACGTGCCGCCCGAAATAGGGACTAGTCACTCTTCTCATCAGGAAAACCGCCCAACCGAACGAATCATCTCACGCACCGCCTTGGCGGAGAAGATTGGCAGAGCGGCGAAATTCCTCCAAACACCTGCTCGTGCCCTCCCCCGAATATCCGGTCCTCAACCGCCTGCGCGAAACCGCGGTCGGCGAACGCCCCCAAGAGCGTCTGGAGAAATTCGGCGCCAGCGCGCTGAGCGATACGGAACTGCTGGCGATGCTTCTCCGCAGCGGCACGCGGGGCCAGGATGTGCTTACGCTCGCCTCACGCCTGGTCACGGAGGCCGGGTCGCTCGCCGGCCTGATTTCGTGGCAGGAGGCCGACTTCCGCCAGCTGAAAGGCATCGGCCGCGTGAAGGCGCTTCAACTCATCGCCGTCATGGAGGTCGCGCGCCGCGTGGTCGGACAGCAAACGGGCGAGGCGCCACTGCTCAACCGGGGCGATCTCATCGTCGGCTATTTTCAGCCCATCGTGTCCGGCCTTGAGGTGGAAAAATTCTGGGTGCTCTGCCTCAATCGCAAAAACCGCCTGCTCAAGCGCGTGGAAATCAGCTCTGGCACCGCGACCGCCGCCCTCGCGCACCCGCGTGAGGTGTTCCGCACCGCAATTCGCGAGGCCGCCTCGGCCGTCGTCTGCGTCCACAATCACCCCAGCGGTGACCCGGCGCCCAGCGCACCGGATCTGCACGTGACCCGCCAGCTCCGCGAAGCCGCCAAAACCGTGGACATCGTCCTGCTCGATCATGTGATCGTCGGCCGCCCGAGTGCCGATCCGCTCGGCCGCGGCTACTACAGTTTCCGCGAGAGCGGGCTGCTGTGAGAGGGGCGAACGCTCAAGCTGTTCGTCACTTCGCAAGTCTTTTCAATTCGTCCGGCTGTCCGCTCGCCAATGCTTTTTTCTTTGCGCGCGACCAGCCCTGGAGCGGTCGCTCACGGGCGATTGCGGTTGCAAGTGAAGGATGCGGCTCGCGCCCGATCATCTACTCCGGCGGACATTTGGCGGTGTGCGCAGCGCCATCGCCATGCTGGTGACGCTCGAACCGCTTGTCTGGGTTCATCGTCGAGCCGACGTAAAGCGAGCCGGTTGAACATTCGAGAATGTAGACGAACCACGACATCGGGCGTCGATGCTCCATCGGGGCCCGGCCCTTCGACAAACTCCGGGCACCATTCGATTCTGGCCAAGCGCAGCGACCGAATCTCCTTCCGCTCGGGCTCGCCGGCTGGCCTGCCATGAGCGAGGGCCGACAGGCCCGAGTCGAATGGTGGTAGGACCTGGATTCGAACCAGGGAAGGCGTAAGCCAGGAGATTTACAGTCTCCCCTCGTTGGCCACTTGAGTATCCTACCAGACAAGGAGCGCGGAAGTTCTCGACTCGCCCCGCCGACGGCAAGGCTTTTTTCAAGAACCTAACCGTTAAAAACTGCGGGGATCACGGGCGGCGCGACCGCCCTTCGCGATTGCGGGCCGACGGCCCGCGCTCCAAGTATCCCCGCATGTTCGCCACTCTCCGCGATCTCTTCGGGCGCTTTTTCCCGGGCGGGCTCGTGGCCGAGGCGTATACCATCGCCGGGTTCATCCTCGCGGTGCTGCTCGTCGCACGGCTGATGAGTGAAAAACGCGCGCCCGCGAGCACCCTCGCGTGGATGCTCGCCATCGTGCTGGTGCCGTGGCTCGGCGTGCCGCTCTACCTGGTTTTCGGCGGTCGAAAACTTCGTCGCCTCGCCAGCACCAAGTCACCCGTCCTCGCCGTATTTCCCGGCGCCATGCCGCCAGTCGGGAGTTCCGTCAACCGCCCGGTCGCCCAAGCCACCGTTTCCGCGGGTGCTCCGTTCCCGGTCGCCGGCAACACTCTCGAACTCCTCACGGACGGACAGGCAACCTTCGCCGCGCTCGAAGCCCACATTCGCGCCGCGCGCCATTCGATTCACATCACCTCATTCATCCTCGGGCGCGACGACACCGGCCGGCGGATCGTCAATCTGCTCGCGGTCCGGGCCCGTGAAGGCGTGAAGGTGCGTCTGCTGCTCGACGCCGTCGGCTGCATGTTTCTCAGTCGCGCGTTTTTCCGCCGTCTCACGCGCGCGGGCGGTGAGGTCGCCTGGTTCATGCCCGTCTTCCACTTGGCGACGCGCGGCTCAGCCAATCTCCGCAACCACCGGAAGATCGCCGTATTTGACCACTGCACCGCCATCGCCGGCGGCCACAATCTCGCCCGGGAATACATGGGCCCAGGGCCGTGGCGTCAGCGCTGGCGTGATTTCAGTGCCATCGTCACCGGCCCCGCGGCCGTGCAGCTCCACGAAGTTTTTATCGCCGACTGGTGCTACACGACGGGCCAGGCCGCGGAGAACCTGCGCGAGAATTTCGATGCCAGCGCCGCCGGGGCCGCGCGTGGCCTCGCCGAGCTTCAAGTGGTCGCCAGCGGCCCTGACGTGCCGGGCGATGCGCTTTACGAAGGAATTCTCACGATGATTCAGGAGGCGAAGCACCACCTCGTGATCGTCACGCCTTACTTCATTCCCGACGAGGTCTTGCTGCGCTCGCTCATCGTGAAGGCCCGCGCGGGCCGCCGCGTGACGCTGCTCTTGCCCGCCAAGCCCAACCACCTCATCGCCGAACTCGCCTGCCGGCATTCCCTGCGGGAACTGCACGCCGCCGGCGTCAGCGTGCGGCTCGTCGGCCCCGGCATGATGCACAGCAAGGGCCTCATCGTGGACGACCGCCTCGCGTTGTTCGGCTCCGCCAACTTTGATCTGCGCAGTCTGTTCGTGAATTTCGAAATCGGCATCTTCGTGCATTCGCACCCCGAGGTGCTCGCACTGAAAGCCTGGACCGACGAACTGCACCGCCACTCGCTCCCCTTCCGCCCCGAGCGACCGCCCGGCTTCGCGCCCCTCCGCAACTTCACCGAAGAAGTCAGCCGCCTCCTCGCGCCGCTGTTGTAAAGCGCCGGGTGCGCTCCGCGGCGCTCACTTCGCCGCGATGGCGGCATTGACGAGTTCCACGAAGCTGCGGGCTTCGAGGCTCGCCCCGCCAATCAGGCCGCCGTCGATGTCCTTTTGCGCGAGGAGCTCGGGCGCGTTGGACGGTTTCATCGACCCGCCGTAAAGGATGCGCACTTTCCCCGCGATCGGGGCCGCGAAGAGTTTCGTCAGCAGGCCGCGGATGAACGCATGGACTTCCTGCGCCTGCTCGGTCGTGGCCACCTTGCCCGTGCCGATGGCCCACACCGGCTCGTAGGCGATGACCACGCTGGACGCCTGATCCTGGTTCACGCCCTGCAGGCCGGCCTCGAGCTGCGTCTGCACCACCTTGAGCGTCGCGCCCGCCTCTCGCTCGGCCAGCGTCTCGCCCACACAGAAGATCGGGCGCAGCTGGTTCTTCAGCGCCGCCAGGACCTTCTGGTTGATGGCGGCATCGGTCTCACCGAAGTAGGCGCGGCGTTCGCTGTGACCCAGGATGACGTGCGTGGCAAACAGCCCGCGTAGCATGGGCGCGGAGATTTCACCGGTGAATGCGCCGCCCGCCTCGTGGTGCATGTTTTGGGCGCCCAACTTCACGGTCGATCCCTCCAGCGCCTTGGCGACGCTCTCCAACGAGGTGAATGGCGGGCACACCACCACGTCGACGTCGGTCTGACGGCCGACCGCCTCGACGATGCCAGCGACCAGCGCACTGGCGTCGGCGGACGTCTTGTTCATCTTCCAGTTGCCAGCGATAAGTTTTTTGCGGGAGGTCATGTGAATTTGGGTCGGTCGGGTTTATTCCCGACGAGCCGGGCGTAAAGCCCGACCGACCCGACTAGTTTTCGAGGAAGGCGACACCAGGAAGGATTTTCCCCTCAAGAAATTCGAGGCTCGCGCCCCCGCCGGTGGAGCAGTGCGTGACTTTGTCGGCGACCTTGAATTTTTTCGCCGCCGTTGCGGTGTCGCCACCGCCGACCACGGTCGTGGCACCGTGCGCGGTTGCTTCAGCGACGGCGGCGGCCATCGCCTTCGTCGAGCCGGCAAACTTCTCGAACTCGAACACGCCCGAAGGGCCGTTCCAGATGATCGTCCTCGCCGCGAGAATCGCGGAGCGATAGAGCGCGATGGACTGCGGGCCCGCGTCGAGACCCTGCCAGCCGGCGGGGATGCCGGTGGCGTCAGTCGCGGGTTGAGTGTTCGCCTGGGCGTCAAACTTGTCGGCGCAGACATAGTCCACGGGAAAAATGAGCTGCACGCCGCGGGCCTTCGCGTCGTCGGCCAGCTGTTGCACGATCTTCGCCCCCTCGGCGTCGAACAGGCTGTCGCCGATCGCCATGCCGTCGATCACCTTCTTAAAGGTGTAGGCCATGCCGCCACCGATGATGATGGCATTGGCTTTCGCGAGGAGGTTTTTGATGAGCGGAATCTTGTCGGCGATCTTGGCCCCGCCGAGGATCGCGAGCAGCGGGCGCTGCGGCTGATCGAGCACGGCGGCAAACGCCTTGAGCTCTGCCTCCATCAGGAAGCCCGCCGCCTTCTGCGGCAGGGCCACGCCGACCATCGACGAATGGGCGCGATGAGCGGTGCCAAAGGCGTCGTTCACATAAACGTCTCCGAGCTTCGAGAGCGACGCGCGGAACGCCGCGACCGCGGCGGGATCGGCGTTCTTCGTCGTGCCATCCTTGAGCTTCACCTTGCCTTCCTCCTCGAGGTGAAAGCGCAAATTTTCCAGGAGCACGATGGTGCCGGGCGTGAGTCCGGCGCAAGCGGCCTCGATGGTGGGACCGACGCAGTCATCCAGAAACTTCACTGGCCGGCAGAGGAGCTTCGCGAGTTCGTCCGCCACTGGCCGCAGCGAAAACTTCGCGACCTGCTGGCCGTCGGGCCGGCCGAGATGCGACATCAGCACGACCGAGGCGCCCTGTTCGAGTGCGAACTTGATCGAGGGCAGCGCCGCGGCGATGCGCTGATTGTTCGTGATCGCACCTGTGACCTTGTCCTGCGGGACATTGAAGTCCACGCGCATCAGGACGCGCTGGCCGGCAAGCGGGAGGTCGCGGATGGATTTGAAGGGCATGGTGACCGACGGGCGGAAAGGTTGAGTCGGAAAGAAGCCGGACGTTTGCCGGTCTCAGTCTTGCAGTTATTCAGCCTTTCAGGGTTGGCGTCGAGTCAAGCGCGGCTCACAGCCCGGAGGCGATCTTCTTGGTGAGCTCGACGACGCGATTCGAGTAACCCCACTCGTTGTCATACCACGAGATGAGCTTGAAGAACTTGCTGTTAAGTTCGACCCCCGAACCGGCGTCGAAGATCGACGAGGCCTTGCAGTGGATGAAGTCGGAGGAGACGACCTCGTCGCTGGTGTATTCGAGGATGCCTTTGAGATAGGTTTCGCTGGCCCGCTTCATCGCGGCGCAGATGTCCTTATAAGAAGTTTCCTTCGTGGTGCGGACCGTGAGGTCAACCACCGAAACCGTCGGCGTCGGCACGCGGAAGGCCATGCCGGTGAGCTTGCCTTTGACCTCCGGGCACACGAGCGCCGTGGCCTTGGCGGCCCCGGTCGTGGACGGAATGATATTCTGCGCCGCGGTGCGACCGCCCTTCCAGTCCTTCTTCGACGGGCCATCCACGGTTTTCTGCGTGGCGGTGTAGGAGTGGACGGTGGTCATCAAGCCTTCCTCGATGCCAAAGCCTTCCTTGAGCAGCACGTGAACCACGGGCGCGAGGCAATTCGTGGTGCAGGAGGCGTTGGAGATGATGTGGTGCTTCGAGAGGTCGAGTTTGTCGTCATTCACGCCGATCACGACCGTGATGTCCTCGCCCTTGGCGGGAGCCGAGATGATGACTTTCTTCGCGCCGGCGGCGAGGTGACCCTTCGCCTTTTCGGCCTCGGTGAAGAGACCGGTGGACTCGATCACGAGTTGCACGCCGAGTTTGCCCCACGGAAGTTCGGCCGGAGATTTGGCGGAGACCACCAGGATGTCCTTGCCGTTCACCACGAGGACGTCGTCCTCCAGCTTATCGGGGGCGGATTTCTTCGAAGAAACGGTCCCGGTGAAACGTCCCTGGGTGGAATCGTATTTCAGCAGGTAGGCGAGGTTGTCGGCCGGCACGATGTCGCCGACGGCGACGACGTCCAGCGCCGTGCCGAGCAGGCCCTGTTCCACGAGGGCGCGGAACACGAGGCGACCGATGCGACCGAAACCATTGATTGCGACTTTGACTGCCATGTTAGGACTCTCCGATTAGTGCTGAGGTTGAGTGCTGAGTTTGATTGCGCCGCGTGAACGCGGAGAAAAGTGACTGAATCGGCCGGCCGGATGGATGCAAGGGTTTTGGCTGCGCAATCGCTGGCATAAAACACGCGTCCATTGATTCCTCATTCATCGCTCAACCACAATCCGCAGCTGAGCGCCGGCACAAAAAGGTCAGCCTCGACCGGCAGCGTGGCCCCGTGGCCGTCACTGGCGAAAAATCGCTCGTGATCGGCAAGTTGCTCCCATGCGCCCGGCGTCGTGCCGGCGTCGGCCGCCCCGAGCGGGATGGTCACCTCGCCGCCCGTCGGATTGATGGCAAAGAGCAGGCGCGCCGGACCCTGCGACAGATCGGCATTGTAGACCACGGCGAGCGCGGACGAATCGGGCGCGCGAAAAAACTGGAAGAAACCCTCGCTCGGCCGCGACCACTGCCGCACCAACTGGCCGAGCCCGCTGCGGCGAAACGCGATCCAGTCCGCGAAATACGCGTGCGTGCCGAGATGGCGGTAGAGCCGGCGGTAATCGAGCGCGTTGAGATCGCCGCGCTGGTAGGTGTTGTTCACCCCATGCTTCGAACGGAGAAAATCCTGGCCCGCCGCGATCATCGGGATCCCGAGCGACATGAAGAGCAGCGCCGCCATGAGGTGGGTGCGCCGCCGATCGTTGGCCGTCGGCACAAAGCCGTCGGCGCCGGGATTCTCCGTGATCTGGTCGATCCACGTGCGATCATCGTGAGACTCGGTATAGTTCACCGTCTGCGCCGGCCATTTCGCAAAATACCACGGCGAGCCGCGGAGAAAATATTCCATCCGCTCCGCGCCGCCGCCGCCGCGCACGTAGTCGCGCACAAAATCACGGTAGCCATCGTTCCACGAGGCCCAGCCGGTGTCGCGCAACGCCCCGGCAATATGTCCGCGGAAACTCCAGGGCTCCGCGATCAGGATCACGTCCGGCTTCGCCCGCTTCAGCGCTCCCTCGATCTCGCGCAGCACGCCGACGCCCAGCAACTCGGCCAGGTCGAAGCGAAATCCATCCACGCCTCCGACCTCGATGAAGTGCAGGCAGCTATCGATGATGAGCCGCTTCGCCATCGCCGAGCGCGCCCGCAGATCGTTGCCGCAGCCGCTCCAGTTGGTGAGATTCCCCTCGGCGTCCTGCTCGAAATAATAAAGCCGGTCGATGAACATCAGGTGCGCCGGCACGCCGACATGGTTGTAGACGACATCCAGCACGACCGCCAGACCCCGTCGATGGAAGGCCGCGACCAGCTCCTGCAGTTCGGCCAGCCCCGACGCCTCCACCGGCGCGAGCGCATAGCTGCTCGCCGGCGCGAAGTAGCTGTTCGACATGTAACCCCAGTGGTATTCCTCGGTAGTCTCACTATCGCACTCCTGCACCGGCTGCAGTTCGACGCAGTTCACGCCGAGGTGATGCAGATAAAATTCGGGACTCTCGACCCATTTCCGCAGTCCAGTGAAACCGCGGCGCTCCGCGGGCGTGGCCTTCACCGGCGCGTGCGCCGCGAGATCGCGCACGTGCGCCTCGACGAGGACGAGGTCATGCCACGCCGGGGTCTTGAAGCTGCGATCCGCCGCCGCCACCCGCGCCCGATCAATCACGATCCCCGGGCCGGCGCGCCCGACGGTCGCAAGCGCGTAGGGATCGAGCACGCGCATCGTCGGATCGAATTTTCCCGGCCCGTCCCGCACGCCGTCGATCGCATACCAGTAAAACCAACCGTGGAGATTCTGATCGAGCGCGATTTCCCACACGCCCGCTGCGCCGTCCCGATCGGCGCGGCGCGCAAGTGCAAACGGCGCGGCCTCGGCCTGCGCCGCGAGGTCCTGGCAAAATCGCAGCGTGACGCTGCGCGCCCGCGGAGCAAAGAGACGGAAAAGCGTCGTGCCGTCACGCACCAGCGCGCCGAGCGGCAAATCGGTTTTCAGTTCATGGAAAAAATTTCCCGGCACCAACGGCACCCCCGCGGTGAACGGCGCCCGCGTGGCGCCCGCCGCCTCAGCCCACGCGACGCCGCGCGGCTCCGCGAGGTCCAGCGGCACGCCGAGCGTGAATTGCCAGAGGTGGCAGCCGGTGCGGCGCGAATCAACGGCGCGGTTCAGGTTGCCGAGGTCGTCGCGCACGACGTTGGGCGCATCGCCCGGCGGCACGAGCCACTGGTGCTCGCCCGTCACAAACTTGAAGCGCGGGCTCTTCTCGTCCAGAAAGCGCGTCGCGTCGCCCGTCCAACGCAATACGCGCTCGCCGTCGAGCTCCGCCGGTTGCAGCTGCCACTCGCGGGCCCCGACGGCGACCTGCCAGTCGTTAAAATCACCTGCGAGATAGACCGTGTCGCGCGTCGGATCGATCTCGCAGCCGTGCTCCAGCGGCAGCACGAACGTGATCTCACCCGGCGCGCTCAAAAAATAGCCAAAGGCTCGCCCCACGGCGAGACCCGGCGCCGGCGCCAGCGCCCCCGGAGCGGGGCATTGTTCGCCGATCGTGAAGCGCGGCCGGGTGCGCGCCGTCCAGTCGCGATCAAGTTCCACCAGACCCGTGGTGAGTGATTCGAGCCAGGCGCGGACGATGCGATGTGGGTGGTCAGCCATGCGAAGGGACTAGCATCCCGCGCGCCGAAATCTGGACAAGCTGGAAACGTGGGCGCGTTACTTGCCTTCGAGGAAGGCCTGGCGCACCGGCTTGCCGTCGAAGTAAACCGGCAGCGCGAGCCCCAGCAGCCAGCAAGCCGTCGCGCCGGTGTCCTCGGTGCGCACCTCGAGCAGGTCAATCTGAGTCAAATCGAATTTCTTCCGGACGCGCGGGCCCGTGGCGATCCATGGAATCGTGCGACTGCGCGGATCGTCGGGGCCGTGCGTGAGGCCGGCGCCGCCGTGATCGGCCGTGACAATCATGAAGGTCGATCCCTTGATCCCCGCCTGTTCCAGGGCGGCGACAATCCGACCGATGCACGCGTCGGCCTTCTCGATCGCCACCATCTGCTCGGCCGAACCCCACCCGTATTTGTGCCCGGCCTTGTCGTTCGCCGGGAAATGCACAAAGAGCACGTTGGGTTTGAGGCGCGTGATTACGTCGACGGCCTGCACGCAAACCGGCTCGTCCACCTCCAGATCTTTTTCGGGCATGAACACATAGTCGAGCGTGCCCGGCTTCGTGAGCGGTCCGAACTTTGCCTTGCCGGACACCAGTGCGGTCGTGTAGCCGATCTTTTTCGCCATCTCAAAAATCGTGGGCTGCTTCGGATAGACCGGCTCCTTGAGGGGCAGGTCGTCGTTCCACTCGATCTTGTGCTTCCGGGGATTAACCCCGGTGAGCATGCTCACATGGGAAGGCAGCGTGATCGAAACGGCGGTCGTCTTCGCCCAAAAAGTATAGGCGCCCTCCTGCACCATCGCGTGCATCACCGGGGAGTTCGCCAGCAAGAGCCGGTCTGGTCGCAGTCCATCCACGCTGATGATGACGATGTGCTCGATCTCCGGAATCGGGCGCTGCGGCTGCGCGACCGGTGCCGGCGATTGAGCCAGCGCGACGGTGACAGCGGCCAGGCCGAGGGTCAGACGGAGGATTTTTTCATCAATTCCGAGCATGAGTCGCACAACACGGTTTGACAAGCCGCGCCGCGTGCGCGTCGTCTGTCGGTCCCGTGCCCGCCACCGAAAAAATCCTCGTCGCCCTGTCCGGCGGTGTTGACAGCTCCGTCGCCGCGCTGCTGCTCAAGCAGCAGGGGCACGCGCTCGTGGGCGCCTACATGAAAAACTGGATCAACGAGGACCAGATCGTGGGCGACTGCCCGTGGCAGCGCGACATCGAGGACGCGCGTCGCGTCGCGGAGCAGATCGGGATCGAGTTTCGCGTCGTTAATCTGATGCAGGAATATCGCGAGCGCGTCGTCGCCTACCTCCTCGACGGCTACGCGCGCGGGCTCACGCCGAATCCCGACATCATGTGCAACCGCGAGATCAAGTTCGGAGTGTTTCGCGCGTGGGCGAAGGAGCAGGGCTTCGCCGCCGTCGCCACCGGACACTACGCGCGGCGCCTGGCGACCGGCGCGACCTTTGACCTCCTCGAGGGCGCGGACAAAAACAAGGACCAGTCCTACTTTCTCGCCTTGCTCGCGCAGGATCAGCTTCGCGACGCCCGCTTCCCCATCGGCCATCTCCCGAAACCCGAACTCCGCCGCCTCGCGCGTGCCGCCGGGCTCGCCACCGCCGACAAGAAAGACAGCCAGGGCATTTGCTTTATTGGCGAGGTGAAGATGCAGGATTTCCTCCGCGCTTACGTGCCCGACACGCCCGGTCCGATCATCCGCGCCAGCGACGACCGCGAACTAGGAACCCACCGCGGGCTGCATTTCTATACGCTCGGCCAGCGCAAGGGCATCGGCGTGCCGTCGAACACCGATCACGAGGCCTACGTCGTCGTCGGCAAACGCGCCGCGGACCGCGCGCTGCTCGTGGCGTTCGACCATCCCGCCGCGCCGGGACTTTTTCAGGTCGAGGTTCGCGTCCACTCGCTGAGCTGGACCAACGAGCCGGTCACGACGCCCCGTCCGCTCGAAGGCCGCGTGCGCTACCGCGACCCGCGCGTGCCACTGGATTTCACTCCCGAGGACGGCCGCACCGCGCGAGTGACCTTCCGCCATCCCCAGCGCGGTCTCGCGAGCGGGCAGATCCTCGCGTTCTACGACGGCGAGCGCCTGCTCGGTGGCGGCGTGTATGCGTAGGAGCTGGCGGGCCAGTGCTGGCTTGAAAATCGCCGGCGATCGCAGACCGGGCGCCAAGGACCAAGCGCCCTACCTCACGCTGGAAACCACGAGACTCGCGGCGAACCCAAGGAAGACCACGCCGAGCGTGCGATCGATCCAGTGACCGTGCCGCAGGAAACTCCGCCGCACGTCTTCGCGGGTGAACACCACCGACACGAGCGAGAACCACGCCATCGTCGCTCCCGCCATCCAGGCACCGTAGGCCGCCTGGATCAGCTTCGGCGTCAGCGGATTCACGAGCAGCACGAACAAGGAAACGAAGAAGAGCGTGACCTTGGGATTCAGCGCGTTCGTGAAAAACCCGGTGGCAAACGCGCCCCGCGGCGTCGGCTGCGACGTTGGAGCTGCGCCGCTGGCCGGATCCGCGAGGCGCGGCTGCGCGCGCAGCGCCTGCACCCCGAGCCACGCGATGTAGGCGGCGCCGGCCCATTTCACGAGATTGAACCAGAGCTCCGAGCTCCGAATCAGAAGTCCGATCCCGCCTAGCGAATAGGTAACGTGCAACAGAATCGCCGTGCCCACGCCAAGGCTCGTCCAGATCGCGGTGCGCCGGCCGTGCGTGAGACTTTGCTTGAGCACGATGGCGAAATCCGGTCCCGGACTCGCGACCGCGAGCAAGTGCGCCAGCGCGACTTGGGAAAATTCGACCCAATAGTCGTGCATTGACCGGCGGCCCTACAGCGCGATTTCCCGGAACTTCGGGTCCGCCAGCATCCGGTCGAGCCGCTTGTCCTCGAGAAACAGGCGGATGTTTCGATTGTCGGGAAATTTCGCCGCCAGCTTCGCCAGGAGTGCGCGGGCGTCATCCCCGCGACCCAAGAGTGCCAGCACGTAAACTTGCTGGAGCCGCGGCTCCGCTTCCTTCGGGTCGCGCCCCTCGGCATCTGCGTAGGCCGCGAGCCCACGCAGGTAGGCGGCCTTCGCGCCGTCGCGTTGGTGGAGCTTCATGCGCGTGGTGCCCAGACTCAGCCAATATTCGGGCGCGTCGGGACACAGTCCCACCGCCTTCGCGAGCAGGCCTTCGGCGCGAGCGAAGTCGCGCAGGGACACGGCAAACTCCGCCTCGCTCACCAGCGTCGCCGCCTCTTTCCGTTGCAACGAAGTGATTACCTTCGCCTTCGGCTTGCACCCCGCGCCGAACAGCATGGCGCCGACCAGCACGGTGGAAAGGATCCGGTTCAACGTCATGCGGCTCCTGCAATCGATGCTTGCTCTCCGCCCTTACGACATGTCCGGCGGCACATTCGCGATGGCTTCCTCGATTGTCGTCAGGCCTTCCTTCACCTTCAGCATGCTGTCCTGGTGCAGCGTCTTCATGCCGCCGCGAATCGCGATTTTCTTCAGTTCGGCGGACTCCGCCTCCTTGTTGATGGCGTCGGAGAGTTCTTCGTTCGTCACCATGAGTTCGTGGATGCCGACGTGACCCTTGTAGCCGCCACCGCCGCACTTGGGGCAGCCCTTCGGGTTGGCCTTGAAACAGGGTCCGTTCCAGCCGATGGCCTTCTCGAAGATTTCTTTTTCGCGGCCCTCGGGCGTGTAGGGCATCCGGCACTGCTTGCACACGCGGCGCATCAGACGCTGGGCGCACACCGCGAGCAACGACGACCCAATCATGAACGGCTCCACGCCCATGTCCACAAGGCGGGCCACCGTGCCAGGCGCGTCGTTCGTGTGCAACGTGGAGATCAGCAAATGGCCGGTGAGCGCCGCCTCAACGGCGATGCCCGCGGTTTCCTTGTCGCGGATTTCGCCCACCAGAATGATATCCGGGTCTTGCCGCAAAAACGCGCGCAACGCCGAGGCAAACGTCAGCCCGATCTGCCGGTGCATCTGCATCTGGTTCAGGCCGGGCAGCGTATACTCGATCGGATCCTCGGCGGTGCGGATGACGATGTCGGGCGTGTTGATTTCGTTGAGCGCGGAATAAAGCGTCATCGATTTGCCGGAGCCGGTCGGCCCACAGTGCAGAATCATGCCGTAGGGCTGGCGGATGCATTCCCGGTAGCGGGCGAGATTCTCCTCCGAAAATCCCAACGCCGGCAGCGGCAGCGTGCTCTTCTGCTTGTCGAGAATACGCATGACCACGCCCTCGCCGTGATTGAGCGGCGCCGTCGAAACGCGCAGGTCGAGGTCGATGTTTTTCTTCGTGAATTGCTTGAAGACGATGCGCCCGTCCTGCGGCAGGCGCCGCTCGGAAATGTCGAGGTTGCACATGATCTTTAGGCGGACGACGAGGGCGGGGCCGACTTTTTTCGGCAGGCGCAGAACCTCATGACACACGCCGTCCACCCGGTTGCGGATGATCACTTCCTTCTCCTGCGGCTCGAGGTGAATGTCGCTCGTTCCGGCGAAATACGCGTCCTCGATGATGCGGTTGGCCAGCTGGATGATCGGGCCGGACTCCTCGCTGACATCGTCGTCCTTCAGTTCGCCTTCCGGCGCCGAACCGTATTCGGCGCCAATCTGCATGACCACGTCGTCAAAGCCACCGGCGCGATCCTGCCCCTTCGCAAACTTGTCTTTGATGTCCTTCGCGCGCGCCAGCAGCCGGACGACCGTCTTGCCGGTCATCTCCTGGATCTTGGTCGGCAACGTAACCTCAAACGGATTGGCAAACGCGACCAGCAGCATCTCGCCCACCTGCCCGACCGGCAGCACCAGGTTTTCCTTGCAGAAATCCTCCGGGATGCGCTCGAACGTCTGCGGCGTGATGCGATAGTGCGCGACATTGAACGGCGACAGGTGCAGCGCGCGCGCCTTCGCGACCAGGCATTGAAACGCGGTGATCTTGAAATCCTCCTGCAGCAGCTTGTCGAGCAGGTCACCGCTCAGGTCCTCCGGCCGCACCGCGAGGGCACTGCGCTGCTCCGCATCGAGCCGGCCCATTTCGACCAGCTTGGAGACGATCTGTAGCTGAATTTTTCCGAGGGGCATGGGTTATTTGGTTGGGGCCGGCGCCGGTTTCGCTGCGACCGCGGGCGTCGCGGGGGCGGCTGGGGCACCAGGCGCGGCGACGGTGCCCGGCGGCGGCTCCAGTTTTTCCAGATAGTCGGCAATGCACTCCAGCGTCGTGCCGAACCACAGGATCGGGCCGTCCAGCAGCTTTTCCCAATGTGCCCTCACCGCGGGGCTGAGGTAGTAGGCGGTCGCCACAAAATGAAATTCCTCCTCCCGATCGAACGGCACCGACTAGGTCGCCCAGCACGCGCCGCGATCGAGATTCTTCTTCGAGTCGTCCGGCACATCGTAATCGCGCAGGTCCACCAGCCCAACGCCCTCCGACTCCACCAAGTGGTGGAGCACATCGTCCTCCTTCAGCACTTTCATGTCGTAGGCCAGGATGCCGAGGATGGTGCTCTGCCGCGGTTGCTCGCCGGCGACCAGATCGATCAGCTTTTCATTGGCCGTCTCCAGATCCTCGATCTTCACGAGGTTGTGCTCCACCAACGCCGCGCCGAGCAGGCGGTTGGCGCGCATCAGAAGTGGGCGGTGTTCCTTGGACATGGGCGCAGGTTGGATCAGGCGGCCGCCCCACGCGAAGCTTTTTCTTGGGTGCGAAATTTCCCGACCCGCTTTAACAGCTCTTTCTTGAGCCGTTCCAACCCGACCCCGGTCAGGCATGAAATTTCCATCACGTCCACCGTCTTGAACCGGCGCTGAAATTTCGCGAGCTGCGCCGCGGCTTCGGGCACATCCATCTTGTTCGCGACGACGAGGCGGGGCTTGGCGAGGAGCGCGGGGTCGTAGAGCTCGAGCTCGTTGAGCAGATGCTTGTAATCGCCGCGCGGATCGCGGGCATCGGTGGCGGCCATGTCGATGATGAAGATCAACAGCGCGCAGCGCTCAATGTGGCGCAGGAAACGGTGACCGAGCCCGCGGTTTTCGTGCGCGCCCTCGATCAACCCCGGCACGTCGGCGAGCAACAGCCGGCGGTGGCCCTTCACCTCGTCGAGATATTCGATGACCCCGATCTGCGGGTGCAGCGTGGTGAAGGGATAGGCGGCCGTCTTGGGTCGCGCTTTCGTGATTCGCGTGGTGAGCGAAGACTTGCCGGCATTCGGAAAACCGACGAGGCCGACATCGGCGATGCTCTTCAGCACGAGGCGGTATTCGCCGCGCTCGCCGTCCTGCCCTTCATTGGCGCGCTTCGGCGCCCGGTTGGTCGAGGTCTTGAAATGCGTGTTCCCCCACCCGCCATTGCCGCCGTTGCAGAGCACGATGCGTTGACCGTCGGCGATGATCTCGGCGACCGCCTTGCCCGTGGCGACATCGGTGACGACCGTGCCGAGCGGCATCCTCAGCTCGCAGGGCTTGCCCTCGCGACCATGACAATCCGAGCCCTGGCCGTGCTCCCCGCGTTCACCCTTCCAGTGCGGCTGATATTTGTAGTCTACGAGATTGTTCGTGTTTACGTCGCCGATCAGCACCACATCGCCGCCCTTGCCGCCATCGCCCCCGTTGGGCCCGCCCCACGGCTCGTATTTCTCTCGGCGAAAGCCCACGCAGCCGCGCCCACCATCACCCGCCGTGAGTTTCACTGTGCATTCGTCGACAAACATGCGGCCAACAAAACACAAGCCGCCGCCTTTGCCAAGGGCGGCGGAAATTTTTTCAGACAGACCCATAGACATCCTGACCCGGGCAATCGGGAATCTTACACCAAGCTCAAGATGATCGAACTACGTGTGCTGGGAAGCCGAGGAGTGAAGTGGGTGAAACAGCGGATGAAGGAGGCGACAGGCAGGCTGCTTGGAGCCTGCC
>SIBG01000124.1 GCA_009695305.1 Opitutus sp.
ACCAATGTCTGGTGACATTTTGACTTCTCCGAGGTGGGGCCGGTTCTCCGAACCGGTCTGAGTTTCATTGTGCAAATCACGTTGGAACCCAGGCCCGCTCGGAGAGCGAGCCCCACCTGAATAGTCCAAAACAATCAAGCCGTTGGTATAAAAAGAGGTTTGGGTCCAATGAGCTTTTGCTCGCCTCGCGCCGCGGACGCCGACTCCATTTTTGTTCTTCGTGAAAACTCTTCTCCTCTGGGACATCGACGGCACGCTCATCGCCTCCGGCGGCGCGGGCATGCGCGCGCTTCGCCTGGCCTTGCTCCGCGTGTTCGCGATCGACGGCTCGCTCGACGACATCGATTTCGCCGGCCGCACCGACCGCTGGATCATCCGTCGCATCTGCGAAAAATTCGGGCTGCCCGTCACCGAGGAAAATTTCACCCGTCTGTTCGACGGCTACGTCGCCGCCCTCCCCGCCGAACTCGCCCACCCCGCCGCGCGCGTCTTGCCCGGCGTGCGCGACCTGTTGTTCGCTGCCGCGGCCCGCCCCGGCCTCGCCCAGGGCCTGCTCACCGGCAACATGCGCCGCGGCGCGCAGGTGAAACTCGCCCACCACGGACTGTGGGATTTTTTCCCCTTCGGCGGTTTCGCCGACGACGGCGAACTCCGCAACGACATCAGTCCCCATGCGCTCCGCCGCGCCCACGAACACGCGCAGGTCACGTTTGCGCCCGAACGCGTGTGGGTGATCGGCGACACCCCGCACGATATCGCCTGCGCCCGGGTGATCGGCGCCCGCGCCCTCGCGGTCGCCACCGGCGGCCACACTCGTGACGAACTGGCCGCGCACGCGCCCGACGCCCTCCTCCCCGATCTTGCGGACGCCGATGCATTCTGGAAACTAGTCGCCTGACCGACCCCGCTCTCGCCGTCCCGCCGTCCCTCCATCATCAACTTCCATTCCCCGACTCTTCGCTCATGAAACTTTTTTCGATCGCCATCGGCTCCGATCACGCCGGTTTCGCCTACAAGGAAGCCATCACGGCCAGGCTCCTCGCGGCCGGTCACACCGTGCGCGACTTCGGCACGAACTCCGACGCGAGCTGCGACTATCCCGATTTCATCCGCCCGGTCGCCGAGGCCGTCGCGCGCGGCGAGTTCGAGCGCGGCATCGTGCTCGGCGGCTCGGGCAACGGCGAGGCCATCGTGGCCAACCGTGTTCGTGGAGTCCGGTGCGGCCTCTGCTGGAACGAGCAGGTCGCCATCTGGAATCGCTCCCACAACGATGGCAACGTCCTCTCCATCGGCCAGCGCACCGTGAGCGAGGCCGACGCGCTCCACATCGTCCAAGTCTGGCTGGCCACCGAATTCGAAGGCGGCCGCCACCTCGCCCGCATCAACAAGATCGACGCCCGGTGAACGCCCGGAAATCTTTCTCGTGCTCTCGGTCGATTAACCCGAGCCGGGAAGAGAAAGAGAAACCTGGAGAGAACGAGCCAGGCGCTCACCCAGGGCGCCCCACTTGCGTTCCGGCGCTTTCGTTGCACGGTGCGCGCCGATGCAACTGCTCGGGCTCCATCACATCACCGCCATGGCCGCGGACCCATCGCGCAATCTCGCTTTCTACACGCGCGTCCTCGGGCTGCGCTTCGTGAAAAAGTCCGTCAACCAGGACGACCCCGGCACCTACCATCTCTACTACGGCAACCACGTTGGCTCGCCCGGCACCGCCCTCACCTTCTTCCCTCAGCCCAGCCTGCGCCGCGGTCGCCCCGGTCACGGGCAGGCCTACGCGACGGCCTTCTCCGTGCCCGCCGACGCGCTCACGTTTTGGCAGGAACGGCTGGTCCGGCTAAAAATCGATCACCTCGCCGCCGAGCTCCGCTTCAACGATCAGGTGCTAACCGTCTTCGATCCCGACGGTCTCCGCCTCGAACTCGTCTTCACCGTCGAAACCGATTCGCGCCCGCCCGCCCCTTCCGCCGATGTGCCCGCCGCGCACGCGATCCGCGGCTTTCACAGCTCCACGATCGCGCTGGCCGCGTCGAAGCACCTTGTCGCGCCGAAGGCTGACGCCGGCGGAAGCGATGCCGCGCAGCTCAATCCGGCCGCGACGGTCGCATTGCTCACCGCCACCATGGGCTACCGGCTCGCCGCGCAAGCCGGCCACCGGTCCCGCTACACTGTCGCCACCGGCGGGCCCGGGGCCTATGTGGACATCCTGACCGATCCGGGTGTGCCTCGCGGCCTGGACGGCGCGGGAACCATTCACCACGTCGCGTTCCGGGTCGCCGACGATGCCGCTCAGTGCGTGGCTCACACCGAACTCACGAACATCGGCGCGGGCGTGAGTCCCGTCATCGACCGCGCCTACTTTAAATCCATCTACTACCGCGAGCCCAACGGCGTGCTCTTCGAAATCGCCACCGACCAACCCGGCTTCACGGTCGATGAGCCCGTCGAAACGCTCGGCACGCGCCTCTCGCTCCCGCCACGCCTCGAACCCCACCGCGCCGAGATCGAGGCCGCACTGCCGAAATTAGATTGAAGTAGGGCGCGACCGCTGGGCGCGCCGAAGAATTTCCAATCCAGCGTGCCCAGCGGTCCCGCCCTACCCTCTCGCCATGTCACACCCCTACCACCACCTGTTCGAGCCCGGCACCGGCTCGACCGCGCCACCGCTCCTCCTCCTCCACGGCACCGGCGGCAACGAGCATGACCTCCTCCGCCTGGGTCGCACGCTCTCGCCCGGCTCCGCGCTGCTCAGCCCGCGCGGCGACGTGAGCGAAGGCGGCGCGCTGCGCTTCTTCGCGCGACTGGCCGAGGGCGTGTTCGATCCCGCCGAGGTCTCCCGCCGCACGCTGGCGCTCGCCGACTGGCTCGCCGCCGCTGCGAAAAGATATCACCTCGACCCCGCGCGCCTCACCGCCGTCGGGTTTTCCAACGGCGCCAACATCGCCGCGACCCTCCTTCAACTTCGCCCCCAGTCGCTCGGCGCCGCCGTGCTCCTGCGCCCGATGGTCGTGCTCGATCAACCCGCCGCGCCCGGCTCGCTCGCCGGCAAACGCGTCCTCCTGCTCAACGGCAACGTCGACCCCATCGTCCCCCTCGATCACCCGCCGCGCCTCGCCGCGCTCCTGCGCGCGGGCGGTGCCGAGGTCACGCAGCAATTACTCCCCGCGAGCCACGGCTTCACGCCCGCCGACGTCGCCGCCGCGCAGGACTGGCTGACTCGGAGGTAGCGCGGTGCTTCAGCCCGCGTGTCGACGCCCAAAAACGCGGGCTGAAGCCGCGCGCTACCTCCAGCCTCCGCAACGTCGCATGGTTCTCACCTCGCCCTGCGCGCACGTTTCCCCACCATCCCAAATCGGAAATCCAAAATCGAAATGCGCCTCACCTTTTTCGGCCACTCCTGCTTCCTGATCGAAATCGATGCCGTGTCCGACGTAGCCTCGGCGAAACCGGGCGTCCGCCTCGTCCTCGACCCTTACCTCAAGGACAACCCGCACGGCCGCGTCGATCCCGCGCGCGTGCCCTGTGACTACGTGCTCTGCACCCATGCGCACGAAGATCATATTGCCGACGCGCTCAATCTCTCGCGCCTGCACGGTGCCACCATCGTTGCGCCCTACGAACTCGCCGAGTATTTCGCCGAACAGGGTGCGGCCAAGGCGCTCGATCTCATGCCCGGCGGCGGCGTAAATCTCCCGTGGGGCCGCATCCAGATGACACCCGCCATCCACAGCTCCGCGCTCGAGCTCCCCGGCGGTGAAAGCAAATTCATGGGCGCCCCGTGCGGTTATCTGATCACCGCCGGCGGCCAATCTCTCTACCACGCCGGTGATACCGCGCTCTTTGGCGACATGAAATTCATCGGCCGCGGGGGACTCGACGTCGCCCTCCTGCCGATCGGTGATCGCTACACCATGGGCTCGGCCGACGCCGTCGAGGCGCTCAACCTCCTCCGCCCGAAACTCGCCGTGCCGATGCACTACGACACTCAGGAAAAAATTCGCCAGAATCCCCACGCCTTCGCGAAGAGCGCCCTCGCCGCCGGCCACACCGTGCGCGTGATGGGTGCCGGCGAGACGATCGAAGTTTAGCGATTTCGTGGCACGGGCTTTCCAGCCCGTGAACTTCTGAGCCACGGGCTGGAAAGTCCGTGCCACCTCAATCCATCGCCGCGACCAGACCACGACAAAATCCATCGTCAATCTCTCGCTTGCCGGCGCCACGGTGCGCTGTGACGGCAGTGGCGTAGGGGCGCGGCTGGTCCGCGCCCGTCCGGAAAAGGCGCGCCCCTACACCATGCAGAAAACTGAAATACGTCCGTCGTCCCGGGAATTCCGGCGTTCTGCTCGTCAGCCTGATATTGTCCTCACCATGCTCCGGGCTCCCACTGAAAGATGCCCGACACCCCTCCAGCCATCGCCGGTCGCGCCGTCTTCGTGAGCTATGCTCGCGAGGATACGGCGTCGGCCCAACGCATCGCCGAGGCGCTGCGCACAGGTGGCGTCGAGGTGTGGCTCGATCAGGAGGGCGGACTCGTCGGCGGCGACGCGTAGGACCGGAAAATCCGCGAGCAGATCACGGGGAGGCGCAAGACTCCCTACTTTTTGAGCCACGCCATCGTTACATCCGTGAAATCGGTGAACACGCCATCGATGCCCGCGTCGCGGAAGAGCGCAGCGTGCAACTCATCCACCGACGGACAATTCTTCGGCAGGTCGTCGAGGCGGATCGTGTAGGGGTGCACGACGAGTTTCGCCGCGTGCGCCAACTTCACGAGGTCACTGATTTTTCGCTCGGTCGCGCTCGGCCACGTCACGATGCGTGCAATCGCTGGTCCGATGCCGTCGACCACTCTCGCGAGGTCCCTTAATCCGGCGTCCGTGCACAGGGCGGTGTGGTCCGTGCCGTCCGCCCCTTTCGCACCGGCTTCGATCAACATCACGAGGCGGCCCTGCCAGCCAAGTTCGCCACGCATGCGCCTCACTTCGACGAGTTCGAAGCACTGGAGAAAGCACGCGTCGGTCTTCGTCGCGTAACCGTAGCGGGCGAGGATCGGGAGCACGAGGCGGCTGATGTCGTGGCCCTGCTCGCGGTGCCACTTCGGTTGCTTGATCTCGGGATAAATCCCCACGGTGCGGCCGGTGCTACGATTGAGGCCTTGGATGAGTTGTAGTTCTTCCTCGAGCGTCGCGATGTGAAATTCCGACTGCTCCGCCGGAAACCGCTTCGCAAACACCAGCTTGCCCGTCTTCACGTTGAACCGCTCGGTTACTCGCAGTTGCTTCAGCTCCGCCAGCGTGAGGTCGAGCGCATAGAAGCGGCCGTCGGCGCGTTTGCGGTCGGGGAAGCGCTTCGCGACGTCCGTCACCGTGTCGAGGTAGATGTCGTGGAGCACCACGGGCACGTCGTCCTTCGTGAGCACGAGATCCTGCTCGAGAAAATCCGCGCCCAGGGCATGCGCGTAGGCCTTCGCCGCGAGCGTGTGTTCCGGCAGGTAGCCGCTCGCCCCGCGGTGGGCGATGACGAGCGGACGATTGTCGGCGGCGAACGCAGCGCTGGCGGCGAGGAGGCAGGAAACGAGAATGGTCTTCATGGTTTGATTTGTAGGGCGTCTGTCTTGCAGACGCCGTTTCTTGATGTGCGATACTCGGCGCCCGCAAGCCAGGCGCCCTACAATTTCCCCTTACTCTCGGCGCGGCGCCCCAGCGTCAACGCGCTAAACACCATCGTGAGCCCGCAGCACGCGATCATCGTGATGAACACGCCATTCCAACCCCACTGGTCCGCGATCCAGCCCACGCCGGCGCCCGAGGGCGCGGAGCCGAGGAAATACCCGAAGAAGCCCGTGAAGCCCGCCGCCGTGCCCGCCGCTTTTTTCGGCACGAGGTCGAGCGCATGGAGGCCGATCATCATGATCGGTCCATAAATAAAAAATCCGATGGCGATCAGCGCCGCCACGTCGATCCAGTAGGGCCCACTGCCATTGAGGCCATAGACGACCAGACCCGCGAGCGTCAGCGCCATGAAGAGAATCGTCGCGGGTGCGCGCCGTGCCTTGAATACCCGGTCGGAAATCCAGCCGCACAACAGCGTGCCGGGTATCCCCGCGAGCTCGAACGCGGTCCATGCGAAGCCCGACTCTTTGAAATTAAAACCCTTCGCGGTCTGCAAATACGTGGGAATCCAGTTCACCACCCCGTAGCGGACAAAATAAACGAAGGCATTCGCGATCGCGATGGCCCAGAGAAATTTATTGTTCAACACATAGCCGAAAAAAATCTCCTTAAACGTAAATGTGCGCTCGTGCTCGGCCGAGTAGGCGGGCGGGTAATCGTTCTTGAACTGCTCGATCGGTGGCAGCCCGCAGCTCTGCGGGGTATCGCGCACCAGCAGAACCACCAGCCCGGCGACGGCCGCGGCGATGCCGGCGTTGAAGTAGAACGTCGCCCCCCAGTCGCCAAAATGCACCACCGCCCACGTGGCGAACACTGCGATCAGCGCACCACCGACGTTGTGCGCGACGTTCCACGCCGCCACGACCTGGCCACGTTCCTTGGTGCTCCACCAGTGGACCATCGTCTTGCCGCACGGCGGCCAGCCCATGCCATTGCACCAGCCGTTGAGCGTCTGCAGCGCGATGATCACCGCCAGCGAGCCATAGATGGCCGGGATGGTGCCAAACGCAAAGGTCACCCCCGCCGTCAGGAGCAACCCGAGCGCCATGAACCAGCGCGGATTGCTGCGATCCGACACGGCACCCATGATGAACTTTGAAATCCCATAGGCCGTGAGCAGGCCCGTCATCGCCCAACCGAGTTGCACCTTCGAATACTCGGGATGCGCCTTCAAAATTGCCGGCAGCGCGAGTGCGAAATTATTCCGCACGAGATAAAACGCCGCGTAGCCCACGAAAATTCCGGCGAATACCTGCCAGCGGAGACGACGGTATTCCGGGTCGATGCGATCTCCGGACAGCGGCAAAATACTCGGGGCGGGTTTGAGCAGGGAAATCACGAGGGTTAAGCTGAAAGCGTTGCGAGCGAATACGCTGTCGGCGGTCTAAGCAACCAATGGCGTGCACCATGACTGCGCGGGCTCGGGCGACGGCGATAACATCCACCCGCGCGCGAGTTCACCGTAGCCCTGCACCTGCATCGCCACCCACCGTTCATCGCGCCCGAGTTCATCCGCCAGCAGCCGGGCCACGGCTGGAGCCGCCTCGATCGAGGCGCGCGCGCCCAGCACCAGCGTCCGCGTGCGCCGGGCCAGCACATCCTCGACGGTGCGCGCCATCTCGTGCCGTGCGTGCCACACGACCTCCGCCCGCAGCACCGCACAGTCGGGATGCACGGGAACATTCAGCGCCGGATCACTGCTCGCCAAACCGGCAATCGCCGCCGCGTCGCTGCCATAGCGATGCAGCGCACCAGTCGTCGTGCCGGTTGCGGCGGCCCCGTGGATCGCACGCTCCGCCGTCGGACTCGGCGTATGACCCAATCCTGCGATTCGCTCCGCCTGGTCCACGACATCCTCGGCCATCTTTCGATAAGTCGTCCATTTTCCACCCGTTAACGTGATCAATCGGCTCCGCGAAATCGCAATGGTATGGTCGCGTGACAACCTCGCCGTGTCAACACCCTTGCCTCGCTTTACCAGCGGGCGCAGGCCCGCGAACACGCTCAGCACATCGCTTTCCCTCGGATCCTTTGCCAGATATTTTCGGGCTTGACCCATAATAAACGCCACCTCTTCCGGTAACGCCCGGGGTGCCATCGTCGTCGCCGCCTCCGGTGTGTCGGTCGTGCCGACCACGAGACGAGCGTGCCACGGAATCGCAAACAGCACCCGCCCGTCCGCCGTCTTCGGAATCATCAGCGCGCTGCTTCCCGGCAAGAATTCCCGCGGCAGCACGACATGGACGCCCTGGCTCACGGCGACCATCGGTGCGGTTTTCGGCTCGTCAAAACGCCGCAGGGCATCGACGAACACCCCCGTGGCATTGATCACAGCCCGGGCTCTCACGGTAAACTCCGCCCCGGTCTCGACGTCGCGCGCCAGCACCCCGCCGACGACGCCCTGCTCCTTCACGAGCCCCACACAGGCGCAGTAATTCACCAGCACCGCTCCGCCTTCCACCGCGGTTTGCGCCAGATTGATCGCGAGCCGCGCGTCATCGAACTGACCGTCGTAATACAACACGCCACCCCGCAGCCCTTCCGCCTCGATCGTCGGCAAGTGCCGGATCGTCTCGGCGCGCGACAGCCGTTGCGACGCTCCGAGCGAAAGCCGCCCTGCGAGCAGATCGTAGAGCGTCAGGCCGAAAGCATAATATGGTTTCTCCCACCACGTGTAGCTGGGAATTACGAACGGCATCGCATGCGCGAGATGCGGCGCGTTGCGGAGCAATCGCCCGCGTTCGCGCAAGGCTGATTTCACGAGCGCCACGTTGCCCTGTCCGAGGTAGCGCACGCCGCCGTGCACGAGCTTTGTCGAGCGGCTGGACGTGCCCTGCGCAAAATCTCCCTGCTCAATCAACGCCACCCGATACCCACGCGCCGCCGCGTCAACCGCCGCGCCAAGCCCGCTCGCGCCGCCGCCGACGATCAGCAGATCAAAGACCTCCGAACCAGCGCGCAGGCGCGCCAAAGCAGATTCACGATGCATGGAAAGCAAAGACCGGACGGTGCTGCGGTGGCGGCACGCGCGATTAGAATTTACGGGAAAAATCGAGCGTGAACTGACGCCCACGCGGATTCGCACTGCCGGAAAAATAGCCGTATTGCTCGTCGGCTAGCTGCGGAGCGCGGTCGAGCACGTTGTTGATCCCGCCCCGCAAGGTCACACCCCGCAACCATGCACGGGCGTTTTTGTCGAAACGATAGGATATCCACGCGTTGTGGCTGAAAGACGGATCGACCCGCAGCAGGTAGCGGGTGACACCGTTATCGTTGAAAACCTTGATGTAATTTGGATAGCCCAGTGCGCGGTAAATCGGCTCGGTCGTGGAGGCCGAGGTGTCGACGAACGAACCAAAGTAGCTCGTAAACCATCCCGCCGCCACCGGCCCTTGCCGCCACGAAACCGACGCATTTGCGCGCCAGGTCGCACGACCGTTGCGCTCGAGTTCGTCGAGAATCGGCGAAACCTCGTCGGCCTTCGAACGGCGGAGCACATAGTGCGTCGCCTCGCTGCTGAAAGAAAACTGCCCCAACCGCGACTTCGGGCCGCGCCATTGCACGCCGAACTCGTAGCCCTGGATATCGCGACCACTCAGGTTGAGATAGTCGTCGATCACACTGATAAACTCGCCGACCGGCGCGCGACGGCTGTTGTTGCTCGCCTGCCGGGCATTGTAGGCCGCGAACGCCGTCCGATCTGCCGCGGAGACCGGCTTGCGGATAATTTTGCTGGACCCTTTGTAGTTCGCCGTGCCGGAACCAAGGTCGATCTGGTCAAGGGGCGTGCCCTTCGCCAGCTCCGCCTTGGTCGCGAGATCGAGGATGACTTCATCGAGGTCGATGGCCGAACCGGCGCCGAAATTCTCGATCACCTTGTTTTGATTGAGGTGGAAGTAATCGAACGTGAGCGAAAGGCCGCGCGCCTTCGGCACCTCGAGCACGAACCCGGCCACCCACGTCTTCGCTTCCTCGGGTTTGAGGTTCTGGTTGCCCTGCCGGTAGGAGGTGCGCTGCGCCGTGCCGTCGGAGGGTAGCGCCGTGACTTCGAACCGATACGGATCGTCGGCGCTGATTTGGCGGCGCAACGGCGTGATATTGGTCTGCACCAGATTCGGCGCGCGGAACGACTCGGCCACCGAAGCACGCAATTTCAAAAAGCCCGCCGGCTTCCAGACCACGCTCGCTTTCGGCTTCGTCGTCTGACCGTGAATCGAGAAATGCTCGTAGCGGCCCGCCAGCGTGACCTCCAGCGCCTCGATGAGGGGCTTGCGATTTTCACGCGTGACGAAGGGAAACGCCGCCTCGAGGTAGCCCGCAAAGATCGTCTGGTGCGCGTTGATTGGAACGTTTGAGCTCAGCGCGAGGAAATCGTTGTCGCCTTCGCGCAGGTAGGGGAAATCGCTGCCGGACCCGGGCGGATTCAGGCCGACATAGCCCGCGCGTTTGTCCGCGTAGGTCTCATAGCGCACCTCGGTGCCCGTCGCCACGCCGATGTTGCCGCCATTGAAGAGGCGCCCGAGTTGGCCGTTTATTTTTGCGTCCCACATGAACAGTCCCGTGCGCCCAAACCGGTCTTCGTCGCCATGGACCGCATCGATTACCGACGCTGGATTCTTGAAGAGCTGGTCGACGACGATCTGGCCGTTGACGATTTTGAAGGTAACGGCAAACGGGTTGAACGCGGTCGCATCCGTGCGATTGAGTGCCCGGCGCAGCAGCGACTCGCGCACTTGGAAATGTTCATATTCGTGCGTCTGTGAACCAGAAGCCACCACGGCGGACTCCCATTGCCAAGTGTCGCGGAATTTCCCGCGCAGGCCACCCAGCACCCGCCACGAATAGGTGCGGACCTCGGTCACGCGCGGCTTGAAACCATCGCCGGTGTTTTGCCCGGGAGAAATACCGGTCCAGAGCGAGACATCGGCGGGCGCGCCCGTCAGACGCGGCGTGCCGTCGGCATTCGGGGCCCCCGTCGGACTGTAGAAACGCACCCCAAACGGATTCCACGGGTTCGCCGCCGGCAGGTAGATGCCTTGATCGTCGGTATTCTTGAAATTCACCGGCTCGCGCCCCGTGCGGCTGTAGGCGCGATAAAACAACAGGTCGCCGAAGGCGCTCAGGTTTTCGTTGATCGGGTGATCGAGAAACGTCGCGAACTGCACGCGGTCCGTGGCCGGCACCAGCATCTTCCACTTATTCCAATTCGAGAAAGTGGCGACCTCAGGGTTGTCGATGTTCGTCGACGGCACGGTTTGCTTGAAACTGACCCCAGCTGGGCTTGGCCAGAGGTAAAACATCCCGTCGGCCGCCATCGTGGCGACCCCGGTCGGCGGGGTGGTGCTCGTCGTGATGCCGGTGTTGCCGGTCGGGCGCGAGCCGACGAACGTGAGGAAATCCGGTTGAATCGCGCCGCGCTGCCACTGGCCCCACTGATTCGTGGTGTTCGCATTCCGGAAGTCGTTGTCGCGGGCGAAAAACCCGCCTGTCGTCGAGGACGGATCGAGCAAAGGAATTCCATTCCACGGCGCCGGCAGCCGGCGGTTCACCCGCATGTCGGAATTCTTCGCCCCATCGCGGTCGTGCGCCGCCAGTGCGTCGCGGTGAAAATAGTCGAAGGAGAGCGAAAGGTGCGTCTTCCCGCGTTTGAATCCGTCGAACACCGTCGCGTTGAACTCGCTGGCGCCGCCGTGTTGCGTCGCCGAGCCCTTCAGCGTCAGACCGCTGCCGATGAGCGTGCGTGATACCAGGTTGTTAATCACGCCCGCCGCAGCATCAGAACCATAGATGGCCGACGCGCCGTCGCGGAGAATCTCCACGCGGTCGACCATCGCTCGCGGGATCGTGTTGATGTTCACCGCGAGCGACGGCACACCGTTTTCCGCCATCGAGATCGGATGTGGTGCCATGCGCCGGCCGTTGAGCAAGGTGAGCGTGCTCCCGGATCCGATGCCACGCAGGTCGATCGAGGCGACGTCACCGCGGGCGAGCTGCGGACCATTGTTAATCTCGGTGATGCCGGAAATCTCCGCGGCGCCGAGGGTCTCGAACAACTCGGCCATCGTCGCCGCGCCGCG
>SIBG01000125.1 GCA_009695305.1 Opitutus sp.
ACGAGCACGGCTTCGTGCACGGGGCCGTCGATTTTCTCCAGGCGGTCGCAACCGGTGGACCGATCGCGCCCGACTTCTCCGACGGGGTCAAATGCATCAAGGTGCTCGACGCAGCACTACGCTCCGCGGCCACCGGGCAGCGCGTGAGGGTCGACTGAGGCCGGAAAGATCCGTCGAGATGGAGCGGATTGACGTTGAACCGCCCTACGTAAGACCGACCAGACCAATGCGAGTCCGGGTCAACTCGCCTACGCGAACTGCGGAGGTTTCGACGACGCCCTTCGGGCTGTGCAGTCGCAGTCCGCTTCATTTTCGACCCTTAAACCTTGAGGCTCCCACCGCGCACCAGCCGAGAGTACCGCGCGACGTAAAGGGTTAAGATTATTACTCAATAGTTCAATGCGCCGAGGATTGGTTCGGAGTAACCTCCCACGCTCAGTTTATGTCGGTTCTTTGGCGCTCCCCTGCGCCGCAGTGGCCGGTTTGGCTGCGCGACTGCCTTACCGTGCCGGCGATTCTTACCGGCTAGCAATCCCCATGAAAATCCTACGCAACTCCCTTCGCTCCGCTCGCCTCGCTGGCTTTTGTGCTGCGGCACTCGTGGTCCTTCTCGCCCCGCGGGCCTCCGCCCAGCCCGCCACCGGCTCTCTTGAGGGCCGCATCTCCAACCCGGCCACGGGCGAATACACCGAGCTCGCCCGCGTGACCGTCGACGGCACCGCGCTCGAGGCCTTCACGGATTCGACGGGCACCTACCGGCTGGCGCGCGTGCCTGCCGGCGCGGTGCGCGTGCGGGCGTTCTACACCGGCGCCGAGTTCGAGCCGCAGGCCGTGACGGTCGCGTCGGGCGCGGTCGCGCGAGTCGACTTCGCGTGGAAGACCGGCGCCGCCGCGCCCGGCGTCGTGAAACTCGATCAATTCGTGGTCGCGTCCTCGAAGGAGATGAGCGGCGCGGCGGTCGCGATCAATACCCAGCGTTTCGCGCCCAACACGATGACCGTGCTCTCGACCGACGAATACGGCGAAGTCTCCGCCTACAACATCGGCAACGTGCTCGCCAACGTTCCCGGCATCACCGTGGTCCCCGGCGGCCTCGGCGATCCGTATCGCGTCTCGATGAACGGCGCGCCCCCCGGCAACGTGCCCGTGACCGTCAATGGCATGACGCTCGCGCACGCCGTCGACGGCGCCGGCCGGCGCGACGGCGCGATGTCCGGCCTTTCGGTGAACAACATGTCGCGCGTCGAGGTTGTGTTCACCCCGACGCCCGAGACGCAGGGCGCCGCGCTGGCCGGCGCGATCAATATGGTGCCGCGTAGCGCGTTCGACCGCGCGAAGCCGACCTACACCTTCGATGCGGGAATCGTCATGCGCGAGCGAGACCGCCGTCTCGGCCAGTCGCCCGGGATGGGCGGCACCGACAATGAGGCCCACAAAATCACCCCGCAGGGCAGCTTCGCGGCTGTGGTGCCGCTCAGCGACCGCTTCGGCTTCACCTTCACCGGCAGCAGCACGACCACGCGCCCGACTCGCGTGCAGGTGACCCGCAACTGGCGCGGTTTGCTCACCGACACCAACGGCACAACTTACGCCGACACCACGCCGGACAAGCCCTACCTCTGGAACTACAGCTACCTTGACAGCGTCGACGAACTTACGCGCCGCGCCTTGGGCGGCTCGTTCGATTTCAAGCTCACGCCGCGCGACCGCTTCTCCTTCAGCGCGCATTACGGCGAGTTCAACATCGGCGGCGACGGCAACCAGATCACCTACCAGTTGCTGCGCGTGAATCCTGGCGACTTCGGCGACAATTTCACGCAGGGTGCGCAGGGGCAGGGACAGGTCGCGATCTTCCGCCGTTACTTCTACCGCCGCGACACCACTTGGCTGAACACACTGAACTACTGGCACGACGGCCCGGTTTGGAAGATCGATGCCGGCCTTGGCTACTCCCTCTCGAGCAGCGCCGCGACCTACCAGACCGGGCTCGATTTCGAGGACTCCCGGGCGACCCTGAACAACGTCACGCTCCGCTTCAACGGCACGCAGGGCTTCTTCCCGCGGGTGACCATCGCCGACGCCACCGGCCGGCCCGTGGACGCCGGCCGGCTCGCAAACTATCGCTTGACGACCTCGTTTCGCCCTGGCGCGCTCAACAACGGCGCCAGCCGCCGCGTGTTCGCAAGCGTGCAGCGCGACTTCGATTGGCGGCTGCCGCTGCGGATCAAGACCGGCTTCAGCCTCGACGACACGCTGCGCGATCACGAGAACACCTCCGGCCAGCGCACGTTCGTGGGCGCGGATGGCGTCGCCAACACGGCCGACGACAGCGCCGGGGCGTTCGTCGATCCGGGAATGTCGGCCCGGCCGACGTCTTTCGGATTCCCGGCCACCGAGTGGATCCACAAGGTGCGGATGACGGAATATTTTCGCGCCAATCCCGCGCACTTCACCCGCAACGAAGTCGCCGACTACAACACGGTCGCGAACAACTCGAAATACGCCCGCGAGCTGATCAGCGCCGTCTACCTCCGGGGCGACACTTCCTTCTTCAATAACCGACTGAAGGTCGTCGGCGGCCTGCGTGCTGAGCAGACCGATATCAAGGGCCAGGGTAACAGCATCGACGCCACGGCCAATTTTCAGCGCAATGCCGCCGGCAATTTGGCACTCGGTGCTAACGGACAGCCGCTGCTCATCCAACCCGCCGGAAGTCTCGCCGCCACACAGCTCACGAACAAGGTCCGCAGCTTCGAGGCGGAAAAGGAATACCTCCGTTGGTTCCCAAGCCTCAACGGCACCTACAACATCGCGGAAAACTTCATAGTGCGTGGCGGCTACTTCCAGTCCGTCGGCCGCCCGGTCTTCCTGCAGTATGCCGGCAGTCTCACGCTGCCCAACCTCGACAACCCGCCGGGGCCCGGCAACCGGATCGGCGTCAGCAACGTCGGCATCAAGGCTTGGCAGGCCGAGTCCTACAAACTATCGCTCGAATATTATTTCAAGGACGTCGGCCTCCTGCAGGTGAGCGGCTACAGCCGCGAGATCAAAAACTTTTTCGGCAACACAGTCTTCGTACCGTCGCCGGAGTTCCTTGCGAACTACAGCCTCGATCCCGTCGAATACGAGGGCTACCAGGTCTCCACGCAGTATAACCTGCCGGGCTCCGTGCGCATGACGGGCTTCTCCGTCGACTACAAGCAGACGCTGACGTTCCTGCCCGTCTGGGCGCGCGGCCTCCAGGTCTTCGGCAATTTCAGCGCGCAGCGCGCCACGGGCGACGGCGACAACGCGTCGAACTTCTCCGGCTTCATCCCGCGGAGCGCCAATTGGGGCGTCACTCTCGCGCGGCCGAAGTTCACGCTGCGCGCCCGCTGGAACTACGAAAGCCGCAGCCGCGGCGCGCAATACCTCGCGGGCCGCAGCGTCGGCCCCGCCGTCTTCGACTGGCGCGCCAGCCGCCTACTGCTCACGCTTGGCGGCGAATACCGACTGAACAAACGGTATTCACTCTTCTTTGACGTCAACAACACGAACGACGAGCCGATCATCAACGAGGTCGAGGGGCCGCGCACGCCGTCATGGGCGGTGCTGCGGAGCCACATCAGCAACGTGCGGCTCTACACGTTTGGCCTAAAGGGCAGTTTTTGAGCATCAGTCAAAGCTGCTCCGGGGTTTGCCCCACCTTCGGGCTGATTGCTCCGGCCGCCACTGCTTTCTATCGCCATGCCTCCACGACTCGGCCTATCAGTACTTTTCTACGGCCGACATCCGGCGGCGTGCCGGGCTGCACGGGTACCGCGCGGAGAAGTTCTTTCTCGGCCGCGGAGGGGGCAAAGCCTAGCGGATCGTCGGCATCTTGAAGTCGCGTGGTATCAAGGGCCCCATCATCACGCCCCAGTCTTCGTAACACTTTGGCGGGCTCGTAGAGTATTCATCCATTGCCGCTTCCACCCTCGGCTACGGCCTGCAACAGCCGGCGCTGCGTCGCGCGAGTACTAACAGGACGCGCGTGGCTTTCAGCGAATTGGTTTCGCCCGTACTGATGCAACGCACGCCCGGGGGCATCGAAGAGGATTTCGAGCAAGGGGACTGGGCTCAACGTCGCGCCCGTCGCGGCACCGTTGTCGTTAAGAACCGCTCGTGAGGTGGACGGCGAGCCTGCCCGTGCCCAAAGGATTCCGTTCATCGGGAGGGCCGAAGCGCGGCTGGTCTGGTCGGAGCGAAGGGGCGGCGGCGCAGCCGCGAACCCGGAGCGGAGCGCCAGACGAGCCGCGCCGTGCCGCACTGCTCCGCCCACCAGCCTTGCGCGAGCCGCGGAGCCGGCGCGAGCGGAGCGGCGAGCGCAGGGCTGGCGTTGGGGGCCGATCGCCGGTCTACGGCTAAAGCATCAAGAACGGGTCAGAAAATACTGGACGATCACAGTGGCCATCGCCCCGCCCAAGGTGCAGGCCACCAATGGCCACGCCTGGGCTCCGACGGTCACGCGATTAATCCAATTTTGAGCCTTCATCGCAGCGACCTGATGCTCCTTCGTAGCGTTCTGAACATCCGCACAAGCGCCCTGCAGACGCGCAATGGCTTGAGTTGCCGATTCCTCGAATTTCTTGGCGCTGCGCTCCAACGACAGGGCGGTCTGCTGCTCCTTGTTGTGCCACGCCGCGATGCTCTGCTCCAAGAGCCTTTGCTGCGCGGCGAACATGGCTCGCGTGTCAGCCGTGGCGTTGGCCGTGGCTGCTTCGTGCTTGGCGCAGAGCCTGGCGAATTCGGCGAGCAGTTTCTCGCGTTCACCGGCGAGTGCTTCGGGAACCTGTCGCGAGATGCAGGTAAACACCGCCATGCCCTCAGCCAGCAAGAGCAGCGTATCGTCGGCATCGAGCGTGCGCAGGTTCGCGACGTAACGGAAAAACATCTCGCGTTGATCGGTCGGCAAATAGGAGCCGATGCGATCATACACGGAATCCGGAAATCGGGCCGGTGCCGTCATGGGTGGAGTAACGCGCGCGCGGAATCGAGGGCCGCGTCGATCTGTCGCGCGTAGGCTTCTGCTCGCACGCGTGCCGTGCCGCCATTGAGGAGCGGGCCGCGTCGCGCCGCCTCCGCCGTGCCCACCTGGGCCGCCGTCAGGCCCCGGTTATCGAGTTCGATCTGAATCTCCCGGGCACGCGTTTTGAGATCGATGACGATGGGCTCGGCCTGTGCGAGGAAGACGCGACCGGGCTCAGTGTCTTCAAAATATCCGAAATCGTCGCCCGCGATGTGATTCTTCACGACAAGGTAGCAGGCGCGGTTGCCGAGAGCGTTGGCCCAAGTGAACAACGTCTCCACGCTGCTCGCCGAGCTGGTGATGGTAGCAACTGCCGTGAAGCGGACGCCGGCCGCGTCGAGCCCATCGAACATGGTGTCGAACCATTGAAACGTATCTCGCCCAGACCCGGCAGCGAGATCGGCTAACGCGACGGGCGCCTCGGCCGCGAGTGCGATGTCGACGAAACGGTCGAGTCCGCGTTCGGCGCGAATGTCGAGTTTCTCCGCTGAGGGAAAGAAGTGGCTCAGCGAGCCGCGCTGTTTGTTCTCGGTGTCGCAGTCAAACAACGTGGCGGCGATACCGCGCGTGGCGTAGTAGTCGGCAATGGAGGTGGCGACGGTCGTCTTGCCGACGCCGCCTTTGCCTCCGCAGGAAAAGACGATGAGTTTGGATGTGGTGTTCATGGTGACGGTGTCAGTTTTTCGAGCGGTTTGTCGGGATCGTAGTTGAGCCAATTGGAGGGTGAGGCAGGCGGTCGCGTATGTGTGCGTGCCCCGGCTGGTGCTGGGCGTGAGGGTGCAACAATTGCGGTTTCGCGCTCGGGCAGTGCGAACACCGGCCGCCGGCGTGCACGGACCTTCACGAGTAAAAATCCCCGGGGCAAGCCCCGGGGCATTTGACAAGACCGCCGCAAACTCATCCGACCATAATGCAATTCGCGCTTAAACCCGTCCGTCCAACCAAGCCGAAGCAAGCTTCGGGGTATCGGACCCACAGCGAATGAAAAGACGTTGGCCGGGGCGGTGTGCAGGCCGAAACGCGAGCGGAGTTCCGCCGCGATTTCTCGATAGCCGAGGCCGCGAGCGCGGCTTTCCCGGATGAATTCCATGTGCGGATTGAGTTTCGACTGAAACGGTTTGCCCGGCATCGGTGCGTTCAAAGTGATTCAAACCCGTTCAAGCTTGTTCAAACAAATCGCGCGGATGCGCGGCGCGGCTCCGTAAACTTTGAACTGACTTTGAACGTGCGACCGCGCCGCCGTCGGCCTCTCCAAACGCGCGAAAGCACGTTAGGGATATTGCGTCTCTTCTTATCATGATTAGGATTTTCAGGCGTTTTTCGTGGGCAAAAACTGAGTGAGCTATTCTTGGCTTTTGCGGTAGAGCTGACTCATTGAAACGAGGATTTGAATTCGTCGTTTTTACGTCGTGAATAGGTTTTCTACTGCAAATATTTTTTGTCGTTCGGTGGGAGTTGGGAATGGCTCTGAATCGTGATGGTTGAAATTCGGATGGGGTCCTTTCCGGTCATGCTGAAGTAGCGTTCGTCTTTGATTTGAAGGTGCAGGCCATGGTTGTTGCGGAGGTGCTCTATGATACGGTCGAGGTGTTTCCCGTGGAGAATGACTTGGTGCTCGGTCAACGTGAGGGTCAGGACCTCGTGGCTGGGTTCCTTGCGCCACTGCCAGCGATAAAGCCAGGTGAGCGGAAACCCGTCGGTCGTGCCGTCGAGTTGAGTCAGGATCAGGGTGCGGTGTCGGTCGTCGGACTGGCAGCAACCCGGATCAAATGAAGCCGAAAGGCCGCTGGCTGGACCGCCGGCGGCGGATGAAGGAGATGTGCCGGGATAGTAGTCGATGGCCATGGTGGTGTGTTTAGAGGCTGATACGCATGCGTGGTTGCTCCGCAGGGTGAACTGCGGGCGGGTAACTGTGGCTCGGCGATTCGATGGAAACCTTCGGCACGACGGCTTTGATCTGCGGGGCGGTTTTCACTTTGGGTTGGGCCGCGACGACCCGTTCGGTGCTCGACGCCATGGGGACGAAGATTTCGCGAACGCGGGCGATGATCTGCCGTGCCCACACCAGACGGCGAGTGCGCGCCGGGGTCCATAGATCGAGCGCGGCACGCCGTGGCCGATTGGTGTCGGGCAGTGCGGCGAACAATGCCGCCTTGTCCGGCGTGTAGCCGGCCGCCTGCCGGCGTGCGCGGGAGAACGCCACGTAAGCGGCTTTCGCATCGAGCCGCGCGGCGCACACGATGACTTCGTCGCAGGTTCGGCCCTGTGACTTGTGCGACGTCACCGCGTATCCGTGGGTGAACGCACGAAAATCCGCGGGGATCTCCTTTTCGACACCGGCCCCGTCGCGAGCGCGCCACGCGCCGGACGGCTGCCGCGATTCGAGGGTAAGGACGGTGCCATTGACCAGCCCGGCGGCGCGATGGTTTTGGCGAATCAGCACGCGATCTCCCTGCGCGAGTTCGATGGTCCGCGATGCGGCGACCGTCCAGTTTTCCGCCTGTCGGGTAGGTGCAACTGTCGCCTCCTGCCCGCTGGCGCCGCGGACCACCAGACGGCCACGTTGCACCGTGACCACTTCAAGGGTATCGCCGGCCCGCAGGCCGGCGTCCGGCAACGCTCGGTGCAGCGTCATCAAATAACCCGGGCGATAGTTGGCCGCCTTGGCGGCCTGCGCCTTGGTCCAAGACAGCGGTTCGGCGACGGTGACAGTCTCGCCGTGGCCGAGCATTCCGCGCTTTTTCAGACCCGTTCGCACGACATCCGTCAGTCGGTTGATTTCCTCCCACGTGGGGGCGACGAGGATGACATCACGCTTCTCCGAGAAGCTCGAGACATAGTGGTCGGCAGCCCGCTGGATGTAGTCGGCCCCGGTTTCATTGAGCCACCCGAGCCGATCGACGGCTTCCACGCCGGCACGGGCGTGGCCCTGCGCCATCAACTTGACCGCAGCGCGGTATTCGTGCGCCGTCTG
This sequence comes from Opitutus sp., assembly GCA_009695305.1. Classification (GTDB taxonomy): domain Bacteria; phylum Verrucomicrobiota; class Verrucomicrobiia; order Opitutales; family Opitutaceae; genus SIBG01. Next base: position 8,022 of record SIBG01000125.1, read on the forward strand.
CCGGCGGATGTCGGTCAGTTCGCAGGTCTGCAACCGCGAGTGCCGCTCAAGGATCGAAAGAAAATCGCCGGCCTCGACGCCGGAGTGCTGGCGCGAATCGCCGACAAGGATCAACCGCCCATCCTGGCGGCGGACGAGTTCGCACAATTCTGAACCTTGGCGAGCGCTGGCAATCCCGGCCTCATCGACCATGAAGGTCGCACCGTGCAGCCGTCCACCGTGCACGGACACGGCATTTTTCAAGAGATCGGCCAACGTGGTGGCGTTGGTGAATCCGTCGGCGCGCAAGACGCCGGCCGCGGACGTGGTCGGCGCACACGCGATGACGGTGCCACCAGATGCGACTATTCCGCGCTGCACTTCCTGGAGTGCGAACGTCTTTCCGGTGCCTGCGATTCCGCGCAGGGCGCACACTCGGTCAGTCGATTCGAGCAGTATTTGAACCGCGTCTCGTTGGTCGGGGGAAAGTCGCTGATCCGTCTGAAACTTTGTCGAGCACTGCGACGTGCAGAGATTGCGCCCGGCATTGACGAAGTGAATCGCGTCCAACTCCTGCTGGAGTCCTGCCCGCGTGGCGTAGTCAGAACGGAGGCAATCGGGTCCGTCCTTTAGGGAAACGCAGTCGGAGGCGTGTCCGGCGGTCAGTTTTTCCTTTAGTTCATCGAGCGATACCGTGCCGAGACTTTGATTGAGTGCCTCGGCGATAATTTCGTGACCGCGCTGCACGCTCGCCCGCTCGAAGAGATGATCGCGCGCTTGACGAAGTGCGTTCCGTTCGCCGTCTGGCGCAGCGTTGGCGGGGCCGGCACGCCACGCCGTAGTGACGAGCGCCTCCAACGCGTGAAGTCGCTCCGGCGAGAAATCGGCCCGTTGCTTACTCCTGACTTCGGCGGTGGTGATCTCGGCGAGTTTACTGCTCCGGGTGCGGGTCGTGATGCCGTGGATCTCTTTTGTGGTCGGTGTGCGACCGTGCTTTTTCTCAAAGACGGCGATCTCCTTCTCGATCTGCGCCCGTCGTTTCGACGCCACGGCGCGGTCCTTGGCCGTCACGCCGACGACCTCAAATCCTTCGATGACGCCGCGATCGCTACGCGCCGACTCGATCTGGTAGCCGGCCGCGAGCACGCGGTGAGCGAGTTCGTTCTGGTAGACTTTGCCCGCGTAGCGGACCGCAGAGAGCATTTCGCGCTCAGTGAGCGCAAACCACTTGTCGGCTTTGGCGTCGAAGGTGGCGTTGGCTGTCACAAGGTGGGTGTGCAAATGGGCGTCGAGTGCGCGTGAGGCGTCGTGCTCAAAGCGGGCGGCGCAGAGGTTGCCGGTGACGGCGACTTGCTCCGACCAAGCAGCCTCACCGCCCCGCACCCGCCGTGCCGTGAAGCGCTCCAACTCGGCAAAGGCGACGCTGACCGCCTCGTGATGCGCCTGGCGCAAGCGTTCATCCCCAAACGTGACCGCGAGCAGCGAGACGCTTTTCGGTGCTGAACATTGAAAATCCAGAAAGGCGATTCGACCATCGCCGGTGCGCACGGTTAATTTCCTGCCGGTGAGGGGATGGAGATTACGCCGCAGTCGATCGAAGGCCTCGTCGTCCGCGTCGATCGACCGGCCGGCGAGCCCCAGGCGCTCCGCCGCCTGGCCAACCCAGCGACCGGTGACGGACTCTTTTTCCGCATAGTAGTCGTTCGCGGTAAGATGATCCCCGAGGTAGGTCGAGCCATCGTATAGTTTTGCCATCGTGAACATGGCGCCATCATGCCCGTGCAATCACCTGCGACCAAGGACAGCGGATTAACACCGCTCCCCTGCCCGTGTTAATCTACGCAGCCAAAACCCCTTGGACCGATGCCGGAGATCAATTATTCCAGTAGGCCTGCTGGCGCTGCGGGGGAACGCGGCCCAGAGCGTCATAAAAGGCCTCGGTCACGGCCGCGCGTGCGGCGGCATCGTGCTGGTAGCCCGGAGCGTGATGGTCGAACCAGTTCTGCACGTCGCGGTATTTCACGAAGGCGCGCTGCTCAACCACGGGGAAATGGATGTCTTTGAAGAATCCAAAACGTTCGGCATTCGCCTCTCGCCACTCCTGCACCAGTGCAGTCAGCACAAACTTCTGGCCCGGTCGCGTCGCAGCGGCCCGGAGGTGAGGCAGCGCCTGCAGCAGGTGCGCATACGCCGGGTTGGTTTCACGGAGGACCGAACGCAACGATTGGAGAAACAAGGCCCACCAAATATCGCACCGTGCGCGCATGACGGCGATGGCGCCGTCCTCCGGCACGTGAGCGAAAAACCCCTCCGGTAGGCGGCAGGCAGCGACCCGCTCCCAATAAGTCCTGGCGGCTTGGTGCGCAGCGGAACGGGCGATGTTAGCAAATTGGCGCCGGCAAGCGTCGAGGTCCCGCTGTCGCGAGCGAAACTGTGCTTGGAGGCGTTTGGGTTCGCCGATGATTTGGAGCACGCCGATGCTATCACGAGTGCTCCGGCCAAGTGCCGACAAATACTCCGATTGGGCGACCTCCGTTTTCTGTTTGGCGGCGAAATAGGAACTACCACCCGCTTCGGCGTAGACGGACTCGATGGTGGTGAGGACGAGGTTTTCCGCCTCCAACTCCCGCAGATCGAGGCCGCGAAATTTCAAATACCGACTCACTTCGGCGACAAATGCCGCCTGCGATCCGCGGCTGCCGCTGAGTCGCTCGGGCCATCCGGCTTTACCCAACGCCTGAATCACACACCAATCGGTGAGGACTTTTGGCCAATAGGGCTCGGCTGGGCGGGGTTTCATTTTGTGCGTCGTAAGGAGGTGTCTTCGGCGGTAATTATAGCAGCGCTGGCAAGCTCAGTGTCGCTGGCCCATCGGGGAGCGCCGTTTTCCGAGTCGATTTTATCACGTCAAGGGAAACTGGAGAACACCGGACGGCTGGCGTGTTCACCGCGACGGCTTCACCCGACCGCATCTGTCGTCGCATACTTGTGCTCAGAAAATCATGCCAAGTATTCATCGATTCCCTCAGTCCGTTGGTGCCGACAGGTGCGCCGGTCGCCGCGACCCACCCGGCGGGGCGCCGTGCGATACCGTCGCCGATGTGATCCGGGACTGCACCGAAAACGGGCTGATCGAAGAGTTGCGCGCCGCGCTGGCCCTTGAAATGCACGATGAGCCGGGCGCCGCGCTGCGTGCCGTCCGCGATCTTGTCTATGAGCTCGCTGGGGCGCAAAATCGCGATCTCGCCGTCGATGTCCTGATCTATGCGACGGGTGTCGCGGAATTCGATCTGACCAGCCTGCGTGACTACGCGAGAAAGCATGGGCTCACGCCGGAGGGGTTCCGGCAGCACGTCCTAAAGCTCCAGCGCCGGCTCGGCCTACCTCCGCGGGCCATGCAGCATTCGGATGCAAACTGAGGTCGAGCAATTGCTGGCGGCACTTCCGACCGCCGGAATCACCCATGCAACTCGCTTGGGTTTGGCCCTGGCACCACGAATGGAAAACGAGGATTGGCGGCAACTCGTCGCCCATGTCGCCAGCTTGGCCCGCACCACCACCGGTGCCCGGCAGACGTTGACCGCGTGGTTGGGTGACGCGCTCGCCTACGGTGGCGGGCGGGGCCGTGGG
>SIBG01000126.1 GCA_009695305.1 Opitutus sp.
GGCACGTTGGATGATCCCAAGCTCGAACTCTTCGCCGGGCCGACCAAGACCGGAGAGAACGAAGACTGGGGTGGCTCGGCCACCACCGCGACGGCGATGGCCGCGGTGGGTGGATTTGCTTACGTCGGCCCGACTTCGCGCGACGCCGCCGTCGCGGCGAATATCACCTCCCGCGACAACTCGGTGAAAATCACGATTGGAGCAAATTCGGTCACGGGGGCCGGTGCGGTGATCGCCGAGGTCTACGACGCTACGCCTACGAACGCCATTACCGCCTCCACGCCGCGGCTCATTAATTTCTCCGTGATCAAGCCAATCGCCAGTGGCGACAGCCTCACCCTTGGTTTCACGATCGGTGGCTCGACCGCGAAGACGGTGCTGATCCGCGCGGTCGGGCCCGGGCTCGCCGCCGTGGGTGTCGCCAGCGGCACGCTCGGCGATCCCCAACTTACGCTCTTCAATGGCGCGTCGGTCGCCATCGCGACGAACGATGACTGGGGTGCCGATCAGCAGTTGACCAACGCGGGCTCCCGCGTCGGCGCCTTCAACATCGGCAACGCGCCCTCGAAGGATGCGATGCTGATGATCACGCTGCCAGCGGGCGGCTACACCGCGCGGGTGAACGGCGGCGGCAACTCGAGCGGGCTGGCGATCGTCGAAGTCTACGAAGTGCCGTAAGGCGGGATGGCCCGACGTTAAGGTAGGGCGGGACCGCTGGGCCCGCCAACGGGTCCATTGCCCTCGGACCACGGCGCGCCCAGCGGTCGCGCCCTACGACAAGGGCGCCGGCGGCACTTCCTCCTCGGGCGCGTAGCCGAGGAGCGTGCGCGCGCTGGTGAGGTCGAGGTAGTTTTCCGGACAACGCGAGCAGGCGTAGACGATCCCGTAGCCGAAGCGTGGCGCCTCGACGGTGAGGCGGAAGAAATTCACCAGGTCACGCGACCCGAGCCAGATGCGGCGGTGCCACGGATCGGCCAGTCTGGGATCGTCGTAAATCCCGCGGAAATAGCCGATCCGCACGGCGAGAAATTCCATCCCGTAGGTGTCGAAGAACCAGCGGCCGATCGCCTCGCCAAATACTTTCGTTGCGCCGTAGGGGTTGAAGGCGTGGACGGTGTCGGTCGTGAGGTGCGACCGTTCGATGGCGCCGAACGCGACGTTGCACGAGCTGGCAAAGATGAAGCGCTTCACGCCGGCGAGCCGCGCGGCTTCGAGCATATGCCAGAGGCCTTCGATATTTGGCTTCACCAAGTCGCGCATGAAGTCGGCATCCATGCGCGGGCAGCCGCCGAGATGAATGATGGTGTCGGCGCCGGCGACGGCGCGCTCGACGGCCGCGCGATCCGCGAGGTCGCCAAGGTGCGCCGTGGGATCTCCCGGCACCGACACGCGGTCGAAGGTGCGCAGCGCGAAGCGCGGGCGCAGCCCGGCGAACACCGTCTGGCCGACATTGCCGGCGGCACCGGTGAGAAGGACGAGTTTGGGCGAGGCCATGGCGCAGAAAATCATCCACCCATCTTGAAGCTCGAGCTGACCTGGAACACCGCGCTCACGATCGCAAAGGCGATGAAGCCGACGAACACGAACACGCTCATCAGCACGGCGCTCGCGATCACCTTGGTGAACACGCTGAGCTGGTTCGAAATCAATTTCTGGTAGGCGGCGGCGACCTGCTTGAGGCTGGGCACGACGTTCCCGGTGTTCTCGCCGACGGCGAGCCGGTCGAGCACGAGGTCGGGGAAGCAGCCCGTGCGCGTGAGCGCGACCGACAGCGCTTCGCCCTCGAGCACGCGGGCGGTGGCGACCTTGAACGCCTCGCGGTGCACGCGGTTGGCGATTTGTTTTTCCGTCATGCGCAGCGCCTCGGCGGCGGTGATGCCGTTTTCGAGGAGGACGGAGAGCGTCTGACTGAACGCGAGCACGGTTTGCGAGATGACGAATGGCCCGAGGAGCGGCAGCTTGAGCAGCCAGGCATCGGTCGTCTGCCGGCCGGCCTCGGATACCCGCCAGCGCCAAAACGAAACCGCGGCGAAAACCAAAGCGATGATGGTGAAGAGCCCGTAGGAGATCGCGAAATTGGACAGGCCGATGAGCAGCTTGGTGGAGGTCGGCATCTTGCCGCCGAGCGAGGCGAGGAGCGACTGGAGGCGCGGCAGCAGGAAAAACAGGAAAAACAAGATCACGCCGCCAGCGACGAACACCATGAAGACCGGGTAGGCGAGGGCGGCGAGGAGCTGACGGCGGAGTTCGCGCTGTTCGGTGAGGTGGGCGATAAGGCGCGCGACGGTGTCGTTGAGCGAGCCGGTGGCCTCGCCAGCCTGGATGAGGTTGGTGATCGAGGAGTCGAAGACCTGCGGGAATTCCGTCATCGCGCGGGAGAGCGGCGCGCCTTCGCTGATGCGTTCCCAGAGGCCGGCGCAGAGCGCGCGGAGCCGCGGCTCCTTGATGCGGACTGAGAGGAGCCGCACGACTTCGCCGGCCGAAAGGCCGCTCGTCATAAGATCGTAGAGCGCCTCGAGAAACGGCAGGCACTCGGCCTTGGTCGGCACGAGTGCCGAAGCCCGGCGGGCGGCGTGCGCCGCGGCCGGGGTGGGCTTGCCCTCTTTCACCGCGCCGGATTTGGCGGCAGGCCCGGAGGCGAGCTCGTTCACCGCTGCGACTTGCAGGCCGCGCGCGGCGAGCAGGCGGAGAGCGTCCTTGCGGCTGGGTGCGTCGAGGTCGGCGTTGACGGTTTTGCCGGAACGGTCGCGCGCGGTGTAGGCGAAACGGGGCATGGTTTTAAGAGACCGGGAGACGAAAAGACCAAGGGACCAAGGGACCGTCGGATAAGGTGACCGCAGGATTTTGGTCCTTTGGTCTTTTGGTCCTTTGGTCTCTTGATCCCTTCATACTCACGCATCCGTCACCGTGACCACGCGCAGCACCTCGTCGAAGCTGGTGTAGCCGGATTTGATTTTTTCCCAGCCGCTCTGGCCGAGCGTCCGCATGCCGTGCTGGCGCGCGCAGTCGGCGAGCGTGCGCGTGCTTTCGCGTTTCAGCACGAGCTCGTGCATCTCGTCGTTGAGGCGGAAAATCTCGAAGATGCCGACGCGGCCACGATAGCCGGTGCCGCGGCAACGGTCGCAGCCGACCGGGGACTTGAGTTGCGTGATCAACTCGGCCTCCGCGGGGTCGCAGCCGAGGATGGCGAGGTTTTCGAGGAGCTTGATCTTCGTGATGGGCGCGACCTTCGTGCAATCTGGGCAGAGGCGGCGCACGAGACGCTGGGCGATGACCAGCTCGATGGCCGACGCCACGAGGAAGGGCTCAATGCCCATGTCGACGAGGCGCGTGATGGCGCCGGGCGCGTCGTTGGTGTGCAGCGTGGAAAACACCAAGTGGCCGGTGAGCGAGGCGCGGATGGCGATCTCGGCCGTGTCCTTGTCGCGGATTTCGCCGACCATGATGACGTCGGGGTCCTGGCGGAGGACATGGCGGAGCGCGTCGGCGAAAGTGAGGCCAATCTCCGGGCGGACCTGCATCTGGTTCACGCCGGGGACTTCGTATTCGATCGGGTCCTCAATGGTGATGATGCGGAGGTCGGTGGAATTAATTTTCCGCAGAAAAGCATTCAGCGTCGTGGATTTTCCCGAGCCGGTGGGACCAGTGACGAGAATGATGCCGTGGGGATAATCGAGAATGTTGACGATCTGGCTCTGCTCCTCGGCGTTCATGCCGAGGCGATCCATGTTGTAGGCCTCCTTCTTTTGGTTGAGGAGGCGGAGCGAGATCGATTCGGCGTAGATCGTCGGGACGGTGGAGACGCGGATGTCGAGGACGATGCCGCCGGCCTTGAAATTGATGCGACCGTCCTGGGGGAGGCGTTTTTCGGAAATGTTCATGCGCGCCATGATCTTGAGGCGCGAGATGATGGCGTCCTGAAACCGGAGGAGATTTTCCGGGACGGGCACGGGCACGAGGAGACCGTCGACGCGGTAGCGGATGCGGAGCTGGCCCTCCTGCGGCTCGAAATGAATGTCGGTCGCCTGATCGGTGATGGCCTGCGAAATGACGTCGGTGACGAAGCGCACGACGGCGGCATCCTCATCGACGACATCGTCATTTGACTGCTGCGCTTCGGGGGCGACGTAACTTTCGTCGCTATCCTCGAGCGAGCCGGAGCCGACGCCGAAATTTTCGATGATGAGTTGGTGGACGCGTTCGGGCACCGCGAGGTGCCACACGAGCGGGCGCGGGGTGAAGGTCCGCAGCCAGTCCGACATTTGCTGGTCGGGCAGCCAGGCGGTCGCGAGGTGGAGCGGGGTGTGGAACGATGAAAACGGCGCGACCGAGCCCACCGCCGGGCCAAATTTGATCGGGATGATTTGGTATTCGTGCACGAGCCGCGCGGGCAGCAGGCCGCGGGCGTCGGGATCGGTTTCGAGATTGCTGGCGACGTCGAAGCCGGCCGCGGTCGCGACGCGCGCCAACACTTCCGCTTCGGGCCGCGCGAGCGCGGTGGCGAGCGCCTCAAGGCGTTTCTCGCGGGCGGCTTCGAGCACCGTCTGGCGTTGCTCGTCGGTGAGCAGGGCGGCCAAAGCCGCCGGCAGATTTTCCTGCAGCTTCGGGGCCACGGTGCTTTCGATCCGGCTCGCAAAAAACATGCCGCCGCCGCGCACGGATTCGATGGCGCCCACCACGAAGCCAATCGGTTCGGATTTGTTCACGTAGCCGTGGACACCGAGGGAGAGCAAGTCGCCCGGCAGCCGATCCTGGGCGCTGCCCGTGATCACGAGGATCTTCGTCTCGGGGAGGGTTCGACGGATTTCGCGGACGATCTCCATCCCGTTGATATCCGGCAGCGACAGGTCCACCACGAGCAGGTCGGGTTTCTCCCGGCGACAAAATTCGAGTCCGGGCCGGCCGAGGTCGAAGGCCCCCGCGACTTGCAGATCGGGAATGGTCCCGAGTGTAGTGCCCAGCAATTGACGGAAAACACTGTCGTCCTCGATGAGGACGGCGCGACACGTGCGCGTGGTGGGTGCGGCACTCACTTCGGCAGAATTTTCTGGAGGAGCGTCTGCGGCGGGGCGACGTAGGTCGGATCGAGTTCCCGCCGAATCTCGTCTTTGGTCGGCAGCTGATCGACGCGCTTCATCACCACGTCATTGTCGGCGGGCGTGTTGGTGAGGACGGTGGTGCGCAGAAAGAAAATAAGTTCCTGGTGCTTGATGTCCTTGTTGCGCGTGCCGAAGAGGTCGCCGAGGAACGGGATCGGGCCGAGGCGGCTGGTGCTGCGGGAGTTGGTTTTTTTCTGGAAGCCGCCGAGGACGTGGATGTCACCGCTTTTCGTGCTGACCGTGGACTTGGTCTTGCGTTTGCCGATGATGTATTGGGTGTCGGAGCCGATGGTGACGGTGCCGGTGACGTCGGAGACGTCCTGCGTAATATCGAGGGTGACGGAGCCGTCGTTGCCGATGAACGGCGTGACGGTGAGCGTCGTGCCAATTTCCTGCGGAGTGACGCTGTTGCTGATCGTCGGAGTGCCGACGGTGGTGGCCGTGCTCTGCGTGTTGGTGACGACGGGGCGGGTCTCGCCGTTGAAGATGGTTCCTTCCTTTCCATGACTGGTGACGATGGCGGGGACGGAGAAAATGGTGCTGTTGCTGGTGCGCGGAGAGGTGCCGATGGCGATTTCCGCGGCGAGGTCGAATCCGCCCCGCAGGCCGGGTCGGGTGACCGTGCCACTGGTGACGCTCACGCCGGTCGCCGCGCCAGAGAAGCCAATGAGTTTGTCGCCGTCGAGCTTGAGACCAAGGGCACTGAAACCGGACGTGTGGTTGTCATCGACGGTGACTTCGGCGATGACGACCTCGATGCGGACCTGGGCGAGGGTGATGTCGAGCTTCTCGATGAGATCCTTGATGAGGCGGATATCATCGGGCGTGCCGGTGACGACGATGGCGTTGCTGCGATCGTCGCTGACGACGTTCATGAGGCTGCTGAATTCATTGGTGCTGGAGCCGGCCCCGTCAGTGCCGGCGTTGCCGGCGTTACTGGCGATGGCGGCTACGATGGGCGCGGCGGGAGGGACAGGGATACCGGGCGCGGGCTGAAGCGTGATGGGCTGAATGCCCCCCTGACCCGGACGCACGGATTGGGAGTTGGCGGCGCGGGTGGCCGCGGTCTGCGCGGAGATGAGGCGGGAGAGGGTGTTGACGACGTCCGGCGACTTGGCGTGCTTGAGATAGATGACCTCGTTGCGCGTGTGCGGATCGGCGGGGGTGTCGAGCTTGGCGATGAGTTCGTCGAAGATGGGATATTGGCGCGGATCGGCGAAGAGGACGATCTGGTTGGTGCGGTCGTCGGCGCTAAACGTGGTGGCGGTGCCGAGCTGCGCGCGCAGCGCCGGGGCCCCGAGCATGGCGTTGAGCTTGCCGACGAGGGCGGTGGCGTTGGCGTTTCGGACCGGGTAGAACTTCGGGACCATGCCGGCGATCACGGGCCGGTCGACGGTTTGGAGCAGCAACTCGACGCGCTGGAGATTGCTGACGGTGTCGGTGATCAGGGCGGCATTGGCGTTAAGGAGCGGCACCAAGCCCTGGAGGCCGGGGTTCAGGATGGATTGCAGCATCTGGGAGAGCTCCTGCACGCGCATGAACTCAAGTTGAAAAATCTTCGTGGCGATCTTGCCGCTGGCTGGCTGCTCGAGGGTGGAGCCGGTGATCATCTCGGGCGCCGTGTTCTTGGTCAGCACCAGCGGCGTGATGATGTAGGCATTGTCGCCCTGCGTGGTGACGCCGACGCCATTCAGTTGGAGGACCGTCAACAGCACGAGGATGGCGTCGGACTTCGGCATCGGTTTGGGAAACACGATGCGATAGCCGGCGGTGGGCACGGCCATCGTGCCGGCGCGGAGAATCATGCGGCCCGTCCACAACTCCAGGGTGCTGAGGACGTCGTCGATGCTGCCATCCTGCATTTTGAAGGCGTTGATGAGTTCGTCGTCGGGATTCGCGCGGGCGGCGGGCGCGGGCGGCGGTGGGCCCGCCGGCGCCGGTGGCGTCTGGGCGCGGGCATCGAGCGTGAAGGCGGACAGCAAAGCGGCGAGAAACAGGCGGGCGAAACGCGGAGTCATGCAGGAAAGTCGGTGGAGTTTGAAAGGCAGCGCGAAGACCGGGATGAAACGTGAAAGCACGCGGCTTGTAAACGGTCTTGTGCGGAGGGTTGAGACGGCAAGGTCGGGGGAAAGTTGCCGCTGAATCGCCGGGGGCGGGGGCCCGGCTTCGCGGGCGCGGCGACGCGGCCAGCGGGATTTGCCGCTTGCCGGGCTGGGCGGCGCGGCCAACACTGCCGCCCCGCGATGCCGAACCGCTTCGGAAAATTATTCACCGTCACCACGTGGGGCGAGAGCCATGGCCCCGCGGTGGGAGCGATCGTGGACGGCTGCCCGCCGCGGCTCCCGCTGAGCGCGGAGGAAATCCAGGGGGAGCTCGACCGCCGGCGGCCAGGGCAGAGCGACATCGTGACCCCGCGCCAGGAAGCGGATCGCGTGGAGATTTTGTCCGGGATCTTCGACGGCCGCACGACGGGCCATCCGATTTCGATGCTGGTGCGCAACGCCGACCAGCGCCCGGGCGCCTACGACGAGCTGCGCGAAAAATTCCGCCCGTCGCATGCCGACTACACGTATCAGGCGAAGTATGGCATCCGCGATCACCGCGGTGGCGGGCGCAGTTCGGCGCGGGAGACGGTCGGCCGCGTGGCGGCCGGGGCGATTGCGAAAAAAATTCTAATGCTCGGCGGCACGGCGTGCCACGGCGCGCCGGTGGAGATTCGCGCGTTCCTCACGCAGGTGCACGACCTTGCGGTGCCCGCGGGCGTCCTGGAAAAATTTCCCTCCCTCGCGGAGGTCGAGGCCACGCCGGTGCGGTGTCCGCATGCGGCGACGGCGGAGAAAATGATCGAGCGGATCAAGGCCGTGCGCAGCGAAGGTGATTCGGTGGGCGGCGTGATCGAGTGCCGCGTGCGCGGCGTGCCGCCCGGCCTAGGCGCGCCGGTGTTCGACCGGCTCGAGGCGGATCTGGCGAAGGCGATGCTCTCGCTCCCGGCGACGAAAGGCTTCGAAATCGGCAGCGGATTCGCCGGCACGCGGTTGCGCGGCAGCGAGCACAACGACGCCTTTGAGTCGCGCGACGGTCGCGTCCGCACGGTGACGAACCGCAGCGGCGGCGTGCAGGGCGGCATCAGCAACGGCGAGGAAATTGTGTTTCGCGTGGCGTTCAAGCCGACGGCGACGATCCTGCGTCCCCAGCAGACGGTCGATGGGCAGGGCGCTCCGACTGAGCTGACCGCCCGCGGGCGTCATGACCCGTGCGTCGTGCCGCGCGCAGTGCCGATCGTCGAGGCGATGGTCGCGCTCGTGCTCGTGGACCACTGGCTGCGGCACGCGGCGCAATGCGGGACGTTTGAGTTTTGAATGGCCACCAGCAACACGAGACGGCACAAAAACCTGAGTCTGGGTTTCGCTTTTTTGTGAATTTTGGTGTTTTTCGTGGCTGATGGCTCCTTCCGAAAAACCTCTCGTCTACCTCGTCCTCGGTGCCGCCGGCTCGGGCCGGCGTGAAGTGATCGCGGACTTGCTCGAGGCCGGACTGAACCCAGACGACCGCGCCGCGGTGCTGGTGAGCGAGGGCGAGGCGGCGAGTGAATCCGACGCCCGGCTGCCCGGTCTCGGGCGTTGGGGGTGGACGGACGGGGTGATCGCGGGGCAGTTGCCCCGGGAGGCGACCTTGGTTTTTTTCGTGACCGACGGGCGGACCAGCCCGGTTGATCAGATTGAGGTCTTTAAGGCGTGGCTTGAGGCGCAAGGCGGTGAACTCGCGCGCGTCCTTTGTGTGGTGCACTGCTCGCTCGTGGAAAAAAATCCACCGCTGCTCGCGTGGTATGAGGCCTGCATCCATTTTTCCGATGTCGCCCTGCTCAGCCGGCGCGAAGGCGTGGCGAACAAATGGCTGAGCGATTTCCTCGCGCATTTCAAAAGCCGGTTTTCCCCGTGTCTCTTCGAACTGGTCAAGGCCGGGCGCGTGAAAAATCCCGCGCTCGTGCTCGAGCCGCAGGCGCGGCGAATGTCGCACGTGTTCGAGGCGGAGCCGGATTGGATTTTCACCAAGGCCGACGGCGAAGTGATCGAGGAGGACGAGGTCACGGACGACGATGAGGAAGAGGTCGAAGTCACGGCCGAGGAAGATCCCTATTTCGTGCGCGACGCCGCGGGCCGGTGGGCGAAGCGACTACCGGAGATCACGAAGTTTTTGTCCGCGGATTTGTAGGGCGTCTGTCTGGCAGACGCCGCGGTTCGTGACCCCGGACGGCGTCTGCCAGACAGACGCCCTACAACGGTGGCGGCGGAACCTTCCCGCCGAAGTGCGCCTTGAATTCCGCGGAGTCCATGATTTGCCAGAGATGCGAGCCGAGCCGCGGACGGGTGAGGTAGATGAGGCCGCACACGCGGCTCATGAAACGACCGGCGGGTGCGCCGAACCAGACCAGCACACCGGTGAGACAGTAGCTCAGCCCGATGCCGAGCGCGAGGGTGTAGGTGCGGGAGCTGAATTCGACGTTCGGCAGGCGGCCGACGAGCAGATATAGCGCGAGGAACGAGACGAGCGCCGTCGCGCCGACCAGCCAGTGCGTGCGGGCGACGAGGGCGACGCAGTCGGGCGGGCGGCGCATCGAAAACCGGGCGGACTACCTGGCCGCGGCCACGGCGGCGACGAAGGCCTTCGCCTTGGCGGTGATCGCGGCCCAGTTTTTTTCCTTCAACGCCTTCGCCTCAACGAGCGAGCTGCCCGCGGCGGTCGCGAAGGCGCCGGCTTTCAGGAATTCGCCGACGTTGTTTTCGTTTACGCCGCCGGTCGGGACCAGCTCGATGTGCGGGAAGGGAGCCTTCACCGACTTGATGTAGCCGGGGCCGAAGAATTCGGCGGGAAATATTTTTACGGCGTCGGCGCCGGCTTCCCAGGTGGCGAGGATTTCCGTGGGGGTGAACGCGCCGCTGAAGATCGGCACGCTGTAGCGCTGGCAGACCGCGATCACCTCGGGGCGGAAGGCGGGCGTCACTACGAACTTTGCCCCGGAGAGAATGCCGATGCGCGCGGTCTCGGCGTCGAGCACGGTGCCGAGGCCGAAGAGGAAGTCGGGCATCTCGGCGATGACTTTTTCCAGCACGCGGATCGCGCCCGGCGTGGTCATGGTGAGCTCGATGCTGGTGAGGCCGCCGGCGGCGAGGGCCTTGGCGCAGTCGAGCAGACCGTCGGGACTGTCGGCGCGGATGAGGGCGATGACTTTCTCGGTTTTGATTTTCTGGAGAATGGCGTCTTTTTTCATGGCGGCGGACAGTGTGGGCGGGCGGCGGGGCGAGGGAAATCTATTTTCTTGCCCGGGGTGTCATGGGCGTGTGTCGTGACCATCCGCTCATTGCCCGGGTGGTGGAATTGGTAGACACGCAGGTCTCAGAAGCCTGTGCCTAAAAGCGTGGGGGTTCGAGTCCCCCCTCGGGCACCAATTTACGAGGTAGAGTAGAAGCAGGGGACGGATAGAGGACAAGTCCGCCAGAATACCCTTCTTTACCCCCACCTACCGGCCTAGAAGGGCAAATCTCGCCTTAGGGGTATCAAGACAAGGGTCTGCGCCCATCGGCCCGCAGAATCGAAATGGCGACGTTGCATCCTGTCGGTTTTGTCCTGTTGCGTGCGGCGATCCGAGTAGACCGCGACCACGGACGGTGAGTCTTCCGCCGTGCCGGTCGCTTCATGCGGTGCGCGCTGCCACTCCATTCGCTCCACGGCCCGTCAGAAGACTCACCGACCGCTCGTCTGTCCTGCAATCTAGCTCCGGGGTCAGTCGTCGTGTGTGGAATCGTGCTGCGCGGCTCTGTCGCCTTCCGTTCGTCGGCTCGTCGCAGCTCCGCACGCATCCACGTGGCATTTGCTTGGAAGGGCTCGCCAGAGGCTCGCGGCGGCGCAGGCGCCCCCGTTACTCGCCTGCGGCGGCACGAGGGCACCGCGCTCGATTCTGGACCTCAGGCCCCAAGGCCCTCAGGACCTACGAACCTGCGCCAGCTTTGAAAATGGCGCACGGGTCCAGTCGTTCGCTCGCCTGCTCGCTTACTCAGTGGGAGCGGGCGCTGCAATCCACCGCCTTCGTTCGCCTCGCACCCGTCGCGCCAGGCTGCATGGCGGGCGAGGCCGCGCACTGCGATGGCACTCGTTTCTCGTGTCCTTCGTCGTGTCGCAGTCCACGTCCCGTCCCGCAAGCCTGTCACATCGGCTGCTAGGGACGTCGCGCATAATCGGACGTTATGCAAAGCGTGCGCTGTTTCGGCCCTCGTCCAGGTATTCCATCGGGCCGGCGCATTCCCTCGCCAAGCTCAGCGCATTACATAACGCCGGATTATGCGCTTGCCCCACGGCTCACTGCGGCGGTCCAGAGCAGCGCAGGAGGGAATAAGTGCAGTCAATCCGCACACACCCGCACACGCAACTCTGACGGCGGGGGGCGGGGGGGGCCAGCACTAGTCCGGGGGGTGAGTTGAATTGGGTTAGTGCCGGTTAAAAAATTTGGCCAACTGGCCCGTTT
>SIBG01000127.1 GCA_009695305.1 Opitutus sp.
TCGGGTCGGCCGACCACATCCTCACCAAACATATGCACGACGAATTTGTCGCGCTCGGGCAGCGTTATCAGATGCACAACTGCTGAGGCGCGCGCACCTACCGGATCACCGCACAGCCAGTCCCTGGCATAACGGCTTCGTGGAGTCCTTCCACGGCCGCTTCCGCGAAGAATGCCTGAACCGCGAGCAACTCTGGACGCTGACCGAGGCTCGTGTCGTCATCGAAGACTTCCGCCAGGACTACAACGCCGAGCGGCCGCACAGCTCGCTCGGTTATCTCTCTCCGCAACGCTTCGTCGTGGGAAAATCCTCATCAATCCCAAGCTCCGGGCCGGACCGCCAAGCCGGTCCGTCCCTCCGCTTGGGATTGCCAACCACCACCGCAGTCATCACATCAACCCGAGCCAAAGACTAACACTCCACCTGGCCCAGTTTTCGGGACCCGCTCAGAGTTGCCGGCGGATAATTCGCTGACGGTGGAAGGCGTGGCGCTGGGGAGGAAACTGTTTTCCGATCCGCGACTCTCGGGCAACGGCACGCAGTCGTGCGCGAGCTGCCACGCCCCGGCGCGGGCGTTCAGCGACACGGTGGCGCTGAGCCGTGGGGCGGACGGAATGACCGGAAAACGGAATGCGATGCCGTTGTTCAATCTCGCGTGGTCGCCGAGCTACGCGTGGGACGGGAGCAAGCCACGCGTGCGCGATCAGGCCCTCGCGGCGATGACGAATCCTGTCGAGATGCACGCGGATGCGATGGGCGTGGTGGCGGAGCTGAGCAAAGATGCGGGGCTGGGGAGAGCGTTCGCGGCGGCGTTTGGCTCGAGGGAAATCACGGCAGAGCGCGTGGGGCGGGCGCTCGAACAGTATTTGCTGACACTGGTCGCGGCCGACTCGAAATTTGATCGCTCACTGCGGGGCGAGGCCGCGTTGACCGAGGACGAGCAGGCGGGATTTGCGCTGTTTGTGACGGAGTATGATCCGGTGCGCGGGAAGCGTGGAGCGGATTGCTTTCACTGTCACGGGGGCGCGCTGTTTTCCGACCAGGGATTCAAGAATAACGGCATTGATCTCGTGAGTGCGGACGAGGGACGGGCGGTGGCGACGGGGAAATCGAGCGATGCCGGAAAATTCAAAACGCCCACGCTGCGCAATGTCGCGCGGACGGCGCCCTATATGCCCGACGGGCGTTTCGCGACGCTCGAGGACGTGGTGGCGCACTACGACCATGGCGTGAAACGTGCGGCGACATTGGACGCGAATCTTGCGAAACATCCGGATGCGGGGCTGGCGTTGACGAGTGCGGAGCAGGCGCAGTTAGTCGCGTTTCTGAAAACGCTCACCGAGGTCGGCTTGACGGGCGGTCCCGGTGCGGCGGTCGCCACCCAATAATTTATGAAGAAACTGATCTGTGTTCTTAGCCTTGGATTTACGCGCTTGGCGTGGGCGCATTCGGGGCACGAGACGATTCCCGTGGCGGGCCGGCCGGCGACGCCGTCGGAAGTTAAAATCACGGTCGAGGGGGATCGGCGGATCATCCGCGCGAATGGCATGCCGGACCATCCGACGGGGCCCTTTCCGGGGCGCAACAATCCCAACTCCCTCTCGCCGCAGAAATACGAGTTTCGCGTGAGCGCGAAGCCGCAGCGTGCGGAGCGGCCGACGCCGAACGGGATGAACTTGTTTGGCATCGCGGTGAATGGCGTGGTGTTTGATCCGGCGGCGGCGGAGTGGTGGAACGACGACCGCGCGAGCGGGTGGCAATACGACGCGATGAGCGGGGGACGAAATCTCGGCGTTGATTTCGAACATGCCCATGTGCAGCCGACGGGGGCCTACCACTACCACGGCATGCCGGAGTCGCTGGTCGCGCGGTTGACCGCGGGGCAGGCGCGGATGGCTCTAGTGGGTTGGGCGGCCGATGGATTCCCGATTTACGGGCCATGGATTCCGAGCGTCGCCGCAGACGCGAATTCTCCGATCAAGCGCGCCGCTTCGAGCTATCGCGTGAAGACGGTGGCGCGCACTGGCGGTCCGGGGGGCAAGCCGGATGGAAAATTTGTGCAGGACTGGGAATTCGTGCCGGGGGCCGGTGATTTGGACGAGTGCAACGGCCGCACGGGCCCGACGCCGGAATTTCCGGGCGGGACTTACTACTACGTGTTGACGGAGGAGTTTCCGTTCATCCCGCGGCTCTGGCGGGGCACACCGGACGCGAGTTTCATCCGCCGCGGTCCGCCGCCGGGGGGCGGACCGGATGGTGGGAAGGGCAAGAGGCAGAAGCGGGCGCCGTAATTCGAACATCGCAGAATACTTGGGCAATGGGACGAACTTTGGCCAACGGCTGAAGGCAAGCGATGAGCTGCCTGACTTTCGGCGCTCCCCCAGATTAAGTGTCACCTATCTCGCCGGATCGAACCACCGGTGAAGCCAGACCCGGGCGGTCGGCTTGACTCCCTGCCGGCAGATAAGATGGTAAGACGATGACAACCACGCTTTCCAGTCGCGGCCAAGTGGTCCTGCCGCAAAACGTGCGCGCCAAGCTCGGCTTGCGGCCTGGCACGCGCTTCGAGGTGAGCACGAGCGGTGAAAAAATAGTGCTCGTGCCGCAGAGCAGACCGGAAAAGGTGCGCCTTACGCGAGACCGCAAGACGGGGCTGCCCACGTTTCACGTGCCACCGGGCACGCCGCCGATGACCTCGGCGTGGGTGCGCGGGATGCTGGCTGATTTTCCATGACGTATCTGGCCGACGTAAACGTGTTGCTCGCGCTCGCCTGGTCGCACCACCCCCACCACGATCGCGTGCGGGTGTGGTGGGCGGGACTCGGCCAAGGCGAGGCGTTCGCGACCTGTGCTATCACCGAGCTGGGGTTCGTGCGGATCTCGCTCCAACCGGCGTTTGCCTCGGCGGACATCGGGCAGGCGAAGCTGGCGCTGGCTCAACTGCGCGCCGCGCGGCCAGGGCATGTCTTTCTGGCCGACACCGTCGGAGCCGATGCGCTGCCGCCGTGGGTGAAAACTGCGCAGCAGACGTCGGACGGACATCTCGCCGCCCTCGCCGCGGCGCACGGTGCAAAGCTCGCGACCCTCGACACCGGCATCCCCGGCGCCTTGCTCATTGCATAGCCGAAACCGGAACCCACCGGGGGAATCCGAGGCGAGTGCGGGCCAGCGGCGTCAGCAATCTGCAATTCCCTTTGAAACGCGGAGGACGCGGAGGCATGAGTTGATCGCTCTGCGTCCTCCGCGTTTATTGCCCGAGTCTGGGTGAGGGAAAGGCCGCGATCGTCAATTGGTAGATGCACGCTGAGCGGCGGGGTCTCAATCGTAACGATGCAGTCGCGTGTAGGGCCGTCGCTTGCCAACGCGCCATCGTCACACCGCAGATGCGCCCCCTCCGGCGCTCCGTTTCGCGCGGGACGTTGCGCATCGATCGCTCACTTTCGTTCCAACTTCGCCAGTTTCTCGTCGATCAGGCGCCGGAGTTCGCGTGCTTCCGAGAACTAGGTTACTCCTCGCCTTCCCAGTAGTCAGTGTCCGTGGCACGGAAAGACTTTCGCGGAGCGCGGAAACCCCACTTGTCGGAATCCGGATAGTGGAAAAAATCCACGGGCGGGTTGTCGGCGATCAGCAGATAAACCAAGTCGGCGCCACCCGCATTGGTGAGCTGGTGCACCTTGCCGGGCGGGTGCAGCACGGCATCGCCGGCTGCGACCGGCGTGGTGCCGGCGATCGCGCGTACGGTGCCGGCGCCCTCGAGGATGAGGAAGAGTTCCCATTGCGCCGCGTGGCTGTGCAACGGGTAACCGCATTCGCCCGGGCCGAGTTTCACCAGCTCAAGATCGAAGGGATGGCCGCCGAGCCCGGTGGGCGTGAGGCGTTTTGCGCCGAGGGCGATCGAGAGTTCCTTGCTGGTGCCGCGGAATTTTCCCTTGGGCGAAGCCCACGGGTCCCACGGCAGGTCGTCGAGGTGACACTTGCGCGTGCTGAAGGGCTCGAGCGGTGGTGGCGCGGGCGAACCGGAGGGCTGGTAGAGCGGTGCACCCGGCACTGGCGGCTCCTCGCCGTCGTAGTAGCCAACCTCGGTCTGGCGGAAATAATTGCCGGGCGGTCGCAGGCCCCACTTGTCGGAGTCAGGGTAGTGAAACGCGTCGAGCGGTGGATTGTCGGCCACGATGATCACTTCGAGGTCGGTCGGGCCCGAGTTGATCAGCTGGTGGGGTTCGCCGGGCGGGTGGATGAAAAAATCACCGGGTCCGATGGCGTGCGTTTCACCGCCGGCGCGCACGGTGCCGTTGCCGGAACGGATCAGGAAGAATTCCCACTGCGCGAGGTGCGAATGAAACGGGCAGACCGCGGCGCCGGGCGGGAGGCGGCGCACCTGGAGATCGAAGGGATGGCCGCCGTACGTGGGCCCGGCGTTGCGGCAGAACGAGTGAAACTTGCCGGCGGGCGAGCGCTGCTCCTGCTAGGGGAGGGATGGAAGGTGGGCGTGGTGCATAAAAAAATCGGGCGCGACCTTGATCGCGCCCGATGTGGAGTGACTCAAGCCCGGCGGGGCCGGCGACCGTTACAGTCCCTTCACTTCCCAGCCCTTGCGGTAAGTGCGGCGAACGTAGCGGTTGGCCGCCTTTTCGTTGTCGAACTGGAGCTTGGCGGCGTTCCACTGCAGGGTGGTCTGCGGGAAGCGGACCGCGACGCTGCCGAGCAGCACGGCCTCGGTGAGCGGGCCGGAGTAGCCGAAGTGGGCGGAGGGCTTGCCCGGACCGCCGACGATGGCCTCGGCCCAGTCCGACCAGTGGTGGGTGCCGACAACGTCCGGAATCTTGTAGTCGGCGAATTTGGCCTCGGGGAAGAGCCGCGGGGTCGCGATGTGCGGCACGAGCAGCACGCCCTCGGTGCCGATGATGATCGAACCCTGGTCGGGCTCGCCCTGCCGCTGCTTCTTGCGCGGTTGACCGGTGTCGTCGACGGTGGTCGACATCGAGGGCTTCGCGGAGACGATGAGGGCGCGGATTTCCGCAGGCGGGCGGGCGTCGCCGTCATACCACGTGACCGCGACGGTTTTGTCGGCAGTGAAACGGGTGCCCGGGAAAATGTAGCGGATGTTGGCGTTGATGGCCCAGTTCCACTGATCGGGCGCGGGGCCCTCGGAGCGGAGGGAGATCGGGGCGGTGAGGGCGAGGGCTTCGTAGACCGGGTCGAAAATGTGGCAGCCCATGTCGCCGAAGGTGCCGGTGCCGAAATCGAGGCGCTTGCGCCAGTTGCCGGGATGGTAGTAACCGTCGCCGACATGGGGACGGTCGGCCGCGGTGCCGAGCCAGAGGTTCCAGTCGAAGTCGGCCGGCACGGAGTCGGATCTCGCCGGGGGTGCGCCGACGTCGCCCCACTTCTTGCCGCTCCACGTGTGGACTTCCTTCACTTTGCCGATGGCGCCGCTCTGCACGATGGCGACGGCCTGGCGGTAGATTTTCTGCGAGTGAATCTGGATGCCCATCTGGGTGATGAGCTTTTTCTCGCGCGCGAGATTGGTCAGCATGCGCGTCTCGTAGATGTCGTGCGCGAGGGGCTTCTGGCCGTAGAGGTGCTTGCCGAGCTGCATCGCGGAGTAGCCGATGGGCGCGTGCATGTGGTCGGGCGTGGAGACGTTGACCGAGTCGATGTTGCCGGCCTCCTTGTCGAGGAGCTGGCGCCAGTCCTGGTAAACACGCACGTCGGGGAAGGCGGCCTTCACGTTGGCGACCTTGGTGAGGTCGACGTCGGCGACGGCGACGAGCTTCACGAAAGGGTTGCTGGTGATGGCCTGGATGTCGGCCCACGCCATGCCGGCGGCGCCGAAGCTGGCGTGGCGGAGAACCTTGCTGGGGGCGGCGGCGTGGGCGTTGCGCGCGAAGAAGGGCAGCGCGAGGCCGGCGGCGCCCATGGTCTTGAGAAACGTTCGGCGGGGGAGCGGGGAGGAGAAGCTCATGGCGGGAAAAGAAAACGTAAACGGGAAGGGGGCGAGAGGGATATTTGTCCCGGAAAAAGAAAACGCCGGCAACCTTTTGGTGGCCGGCGGAGAGAGGGCTGTCGCGGATGGTCGCGGATTTGGTGCCGTGCCGCGGTGGCCGGGCCGATCAGACCGGCTCGTTGATCACCGGATTGGTGAGCGTGCCGATCTTTTCGATCTCGATGCTCACGCTGTCACCGGCCTTGAGCCAGACCGGGGGATTGCGCGCAAAGCCGACACCGTGGGGCGTGCCGGTGAGGATGACAGTGCCGGGGAGGAGGGTTTTGCTGCCGCTCAGGAACTCGATGATGGCGGGCACGTCGAAGATCATGTCGTCGGTGTTCCAGTCCTGCATCGTCTGGCCGTTGAGGATCGTGCGGATCTTGAGCTGGTTGGGATTCGGGATCTCGTCGCGGGTGACGAGCACGGGACCGAGCGGGGCGAAGGTGTCGAAGCCCTTGCCCTGGCACCACTGGCCGCCGCCGCCGTCGCGTTGCCAGTCGCGGGCGGAGACGTCGTTGGCGCAGGTGTAGCCCAGCACGTAGTCGAGCGCCTGGGCGCGGGAAACGTTCTTGCACCGCTTGCCGATGACGACGGCGAGCTCGCACTCGTAGTCGACCTTGGTGCTGGGAAGTTTGACGGGGAGCTCGATGGGGTCGCCGGGGTTTTGCACGGAAGCGGTGTTCTTGATGAAGAGCACCGGATGCGGGGGGAGGGGGCTGTTGCTCTCGGCGGCGTGCTTCTTGTAGTTCAGGCCGATGCAGAGAATGTTGGTCGGCGCGACCGGCGCGAGAATCTTGCCGGGCTGCACCCCGCGATCGGTCACGCGGAAGTCGCCGAAGATGTCGCCGGCGATCTCGCGGGCGGAACCGTCGGGTTGAAGGGCGGCATAGGCGGGGCCGGCAGGGGACTGGTGGCGGATGATTTTCATGAGGAAAGGTGACTGCGAAAAACGGCAGCCAGCCCCGGTTTGTCGAGGCGTTTTTCGGCGGAGATCAAAACAACCACGGATAAACCCGGATGGACGCAGATGCGAAAGATTCAGCGCGTTGGCTCCCGCAGGCCACAGGAAAGCGATGTCCCCGGGAAAAGCTCCCGCCCAAAAACTCGTGCTGCTGATCGGCACCGCGAAGGGTGTTTTATTTTTCACACCGACCCGCGGCGGCACGCCTGGCGCTTGACCGGGCCGCATCTCGGCGGTCGGGGTGTTTCGCACCGAGGACGGCGGCGGACGTGGACGCTTTGCAACCGGGGCCTGCCCAACATTGCGCCCGAAATCATCCCCGACCCCGATCTCGGTCGTTGCGCGCACAAGCTCGTGCTCGATCCGTCGCGGCCGAATGCGCTCGCGATGCCGTTTCACGGCGGCGTCTATGTTTCGAAGGATGGGGCCGATTCATGGCAGCGTGTCTCGCGCGGTCTGCCGCACGATTTCGGCTTTCCGATGGCGGCGACGGCGCGCTGAAAGTCTGGCGCACGCGCGATCGCGGCCGTACGTGGCGCGCGCTCACGCAGAGCCTGCCGCAAAAGGACCTCTATGTCGGCGTGCTGCGCGACGCGATGGCGGCCGATCCGCTGACGCCCGCCGGCCTCTACATGGACACGACGGGCGGCGAGTTGTTCTACTCCGCGAACGACGGCGACGACTGGGAAAAACTGCCGGCCTCGTTTCCGCGGATCACGACGTTGAAGGTCTGGCTGGTGTGAGGAAGTCGGTGATGGGGCGGACTATTTCGCCTCGGCGTACGCCTCCATCCCGACGCACGAGCAGACGAGATTCCGGTCGCCGTAGACGTTGTCGACGCGGCCGACGCTCGGCCAGAATTTGCTCGCGCGCGTGTACCGGTCGGGGAACGCCGCGGTCTCGCGCGAGTAGGGGTGGTCCCACGCGTCGCGGCAGACCACCGCCGCGGTGTGCGGGGCGTTTTTCAGCGGATTGTTTCTGGCGTCGGACTCGCCGTTGGCGACCGCCTGCATCTCGCCGTGAATGGAGATCATCGCCTCGCAGAAGCGGTCGAGCTCCGCCTTCGATTCGCTCTCGGTCGGCTCGATCATGAACGTGCCGGGCACGGGGAACGACATCGTGGGCGCGTGATAGCCGTAATCCATCAGGCGCTTGGCGGCGTCCTCGACCTCGACCCCGTGTTTCTTCCAGCCGCGCAGATCGACGATGCACTCGTGGGCGATCAGGCCGGCGTTGCCGCGGTAGAGCACGGGGAAGGCTTTTTCCAGGCGGCGGGCGACGTAGTTGGCGTTGAAGATCGCGATCTTGGTCGCGGCGGTGAGGCCATCGGGCCCCATCATGCGGATATACATCCAGGAAATAATCAGGATGCTGGCGCTGCCGTAGGGCGCGGCGCTGATCGCCCCGATGGCGCGCCGCCCGGGGCCGGACGCGGAGTGCACCGGCGACACCGGGTGCGACGGCAGGAACGGCGCGAGGTGGGCCGCGACGCCGATCGGGCCGACGCCCGGGCCGCCGCCGCCGTGCGGAATGCAGAAGGTCTTGTGGAGATTGAGGTGGCAGACGTCCGCGCCGATGTGGCCGGGCGAGGTGAGGCCGACCTGCGCGTTCATGTTGGCGCCGTCCATGTACACCTGGCCGCCGTGCGCGTGGATCGCGGCGCAGATGTCCTTGATGCTGTCCTCGAAGACGCCGTGCGTGCTCGGGTAGGTGACCATGAGCGCGGCGAGCTGGTCGGCGTGGGCGGCAGCCTTGGCCCGCAGGTCGGCGACGTCGATGTTGCCATTGGCGTCGCAGGCGACGGCGACGACCTTGAAGCCGCACATCGCGGCGCTGGCCGGATTGGTGCCGTGGGCGCTGGTGGGGATGAGGCAGACGTGGCGGTGCCCCTGGCCGCGCGACTCGTGGTAGGCGCGGATCACCAGAAGGCCGGCGTATTCGCCCTGCGAACCGGCGTTGGGCTGGAGCGAAACGGCCGCGAAACCGGTGATCTCGGCGAGCCACGCTTCGAGGTCGCGGAAAAGCTTCTGGTAGCCGCGGGTCTGGTCGGCGGGGGCGAACGGATGCAGCTTGCCGAACTCGGGCCACGTGACGGGAAGCATCTCGCTGGTGGCGTTCAGCTTCATCGTGCACGAGCCGAGCGAGATCATCGAGTGCACGAGCGACAGATCCTTCAGCTCGAGCCGCTTTATGTAGCGCAGCATCTCGTGCTCGGTGTGGTAGCAGTTGAAGACCGCCGCCCGTAAAAATTTGCTGCGACGTTCGAAGGGCGCCGGGAAGGCGGCGAGCTCGGAGCTGGGAGCTGAGAGCTGGGAGCTGAGAGAGGCGGACTCGCTGAAGAAGCCGAGGATCGCCGTTACGTCCTCGACGGTGGTGGTTTCGTCGAGGGAAATGCCGACGGTGTAGGCGTCGATGCGGCGCAGGTTGAATTTTTTCGCCTCGGCCGCGGCGTGCACGCGTTCGGCGGCGACGTTGGTCACGGTCAGCGTGTCGAAGACGGGCTCGGCGTTCACCCGGGCGCCGGCGCTGCGCAGGCCCGCGGCGAGGAGTTCGGTAAGCAGCTTGATCCGGCGCGCGATGCGGCGCAGGCCGTCGGGACCGTGGTAGACAGCATACATCGACGCCATCACGGCGAGCAGCACCTGCGCGGTGCAGATGTTCGACGTGGCCTTGTCGCGGCGGATGTGCTGCTCGCGCGTGCCGAGGGCGAGGCGCATGGCGGGGTTGCCCTGCGCGTCCTTGGACACGCCGACGAGCCGGCCGGGCATCTGGCGCTTGAAGCCATCCTTCGTGGCGAGGAAACCGGCGTGCGGGCCGCCGAAACCCATCGGCACGCCGAAGCGCTGCGCGGAACCGACCGCGACGTCGGCCCCGAATTCGCCGGGCGCGCGGAGCAGCGTGAGCGCCAGCAGGTCGGTCGCCACGATCGTGAACGCGCCGGCCGCGTGGGCGGCGGCGAAAAAGGCCTCGAAGTCGTGCAGCGAGCCGGTCGTGTCCGGGTATTGCACGAGTGCGCCGAAGCAGTGGCCTTCGATCGGGAAGGTGCGATGGTCGCCCACGACCACGTCGATGCCGAGCGGGTGCGCGCGGGTCCGGACGATGTCGATCGTCTGCGGGTGGCACTTCTCCGAGACGAAAAACGTGCGGTGGGCGGAGGCGTCGCCCTCCTTGAGCCGGTGGCACATCATCATCGCCTCGGCGGCGGCGGTGCCTTCGTCGAGCATCGAGGCGTTGGCGATCTCGAGGCCGGTCAGATCGGTGATGAGCGTCTGGAAATTCAGCAGCGCCTCGAGCCGGCCCTGGGAGATCTCGGCCTGATACGGTGTGTAGGCGGTGTACCACGCGGGATTTTCGAAGATGTTGCGCTGGACGACGGGCGGCGTGTGGGTGTCGAAGTAGCCGAGGCCGATGCAGGCGCGGAAAACCTTGTTCTCGCTCGCGAGGCTGCGGAGTTCGGCCAGCGCGGCGCTTTCCCCGGCGGCCGCGGGCAGGTTGAGGGGCCCCCGGCGGATCTGCGCAGGCACGGCGGCGTCGACCAGCGCGTCGATCGAATCGTAACCCAGGGCGGCGAGCATCGCGGCCGTGTCGGCGGCGTTTTCGCCGAAGTGGCGGCGGGCGAACGTGTCGGTGGCGGCGAGCAAGTCGCGAGGCGAGGGCATAACCGCGCACGGTAGGCGGGCTCCGGACCCGCGCAACCGCGATTTGGCCCCGGCGCGGCATTTAAGGGATTGTTTCCGCCCGTGAAGCCGCTCTGTTTCGGCCCATGACCCGAGCAGAGCGCGCCGCCCTCGTCGACCGCCGGTTGGCGGAGCTTTATCCGGAGACGCCGATTCCGCTGGCGCACCGGGATGCCTACACGCTGCTGATCGCGGTGCTGCTCTCGGCGCAGAGCACGGACAAGGGGGTTAACAAGGTGACCCCGAACCTGTTCGCGCTGGCCGACACGCCGGAGAAGATGATGCAGGTGCCGGTGGAGGAGATCCGGCGGATCATCCGGCCGTGTGGGCTGTCGCCGGCGAAGGCGCGGGCGATCTCGGGGCTGTCGCGGATCCTGGTCGAGCAGCATGGCGGGCAGGTGCCCCGGACGTTTGCGGAACTGGAGGAGCTGCCGGGCGTGGGGCACAAGACGGCGAGCGTGGTGATGGCGCAGGCCTTCGGCGTGCCGGCGTTTCCGGTGGACACGCACATCCACCGGCTGGCGCAGCGGTGGGGTCTGAGTGCGGGGTGCAGCGTCGAACAGACGGAGCGCGACCTGAAGGCGCTCTTTCCGCGCGAGCATTGGAATCAGCTGCACCTGCGGATCATTTTCTACGGCCGCGAGCACTGCACGGCGCGGGGCTGCGATGGCACGGTGTGCGAGACCTGCCGGACGCTCTTTCCGCGGCGAAAGCGGCCCAAGGTGACGCGGAAGTAGGTGGGGCGGAGGCGGAACCCAAGATGGTGGACGCTTGCGGA
>SIBG01000128.1 GCA_009695305.1 Opitutus sp.
AATTCCTTCATGCGTTTGGCCTCGTTGACGTCGAGTTGTCCGAACTGCCGCTTCCAACGGTGGAATGTGACCTCGGAGATATTATGCTCCTTGCACACTTCCACGATGCTCTTGCCGCCGTCGGCTTCCCGCAAAATGCGGATCTTTTGTTCCGTCGCGTGTCGTTTTCCTTTCATGGTCTGGGTTCCATTTAGGGCCGTAGACTAACATTCCACCTGGCCCGGATTTCGGGGGATCACCGCAGGCGCGACGGATGCCTTTCGGGCGGTGGCGGCGCGTCTTTGCCGCCGGGTTTGACCGGCGGTCGATTTCGACTACCTGTTCGGGCTTCCTTGCGCCGGGCAAACCCCGCCGGCGGAGGACTCTCCCCATGAAATTCCCCATCCTCGTTGGCCGGCTCTTTTGGGCGTGGCTGCTGTTCGCGTTCGTCACCCTTCCGTCCTTCGCCCGGGTGGTGGGCCGTTTGCAGGCGCTCACGCAGGCCACGGTGCGGATCGAAGTCACCGGCGGTCCGGTCATCTACATCGATCCGACGGGCACTGTCGCTACGGCGGCCGATGCGGACTTCATCCTCCTCACGCACAATCACGGCGACCATCAGTCCACGGCCGTGATCACGCGGCTGCGGAAGGCGAACACCGTGATTGTGTCGTCCCCGCCGGGTGTGCCTGCGCTCACGACCGCGTTTCCCGGCACGACGATCAACGCCGTCACGCCCGGCGCGAAGTTCACCCTCGGTGGGGTCGAGGTGGAGACGGTGCCGATGTATAACGTCGTGAAAAATAATCACCCGCGCGCGATGAACTTCGTGGGCTATGTGGTCAACGTCGGCGGCGTGCGCGTCTATCATGGGGGCGACACGGAGCGGTTTCCGGAGATGAAGACATTCACCGCCGATGTCGCACTGCTCCCGCTCGGTCAGACGTTCACCATGAACACCGTGCAGGAGGCGGTGGACGCCGCGCTCGACGTGCAGGCGCGCATCGCGATTCCGATCCACTGGGGCAATGGCGAGGGCACGCTGGCGGACGCGAATTTTTTTGTCACCCAACTGAGCAGTCGCATGACCGCAATGGTCAACACCTCGGCGGAGGGCTTCGCGCTCGAGGTGTCAGAGACCGTCACGATCGCCGAACACCCCGCGAGCCAGACGGTGGCGCCGGGTGGCAGCGCGGTCTTGAGTGTGCAGGCAACGGGCACCGGTGCGCTCCGCTATCAGTGGCGGCGCAATGGCCAGGCGATCGTGGGGGCGACCTCCGCCTCGCTGCCGGTCGCCGCGGCGACGACCGCAAGCGCGGGCGACTACACGGTGATCGTCACCGACGGCAACGGTCCGGTGACGAGCCGGCTGGCCCGACTCGTCGTCGAACCACCCCGTCCCGGCCGGCTCATCAACCTCTCGGTGCGCGCGTCGGCGCGGGGCGCGGGTGTGCCGCTGATTGTCGGCGCGTCGGCGAAGGATGGGGGCAAGGCGCTGCTGGTGCGCGGCGTCGGCCCCGCCCTCGCGGTTTTTAATGTCACGGATGCATTGCCCGATCCGCGGCTGGAAGTGCATGCCGACGTCGCCGGCCGGGACACGATTGTGGCGTCGAACAACGACTGGGCGTCGGGCGGCGTCGCGACGATGCGGGCGGCGTTTGCCGCCGTGGGGGCGTTCGACTTTGCCGATGCCACCAGCCGGGATGCCGCCTTGCTCACGACCATTGACGGCCCGCGAACGATTCACGTGGCCGACACGGCGGGCCGCGTCGGTGTGGCGCTCATCGAGGTTTACGACGCCGATGTGGCCGGTGGGTCGCGCCTCACCAATTTTTCCGCGCGGAATTTCGCCGGCACAGGAGACGCCACGCTCACGGCCGGTTTCGTCATCAACGGCAACGTGCCGAAGCGCCTGCTGATCCGCGGAGTGGGTCCGCGACTCTCTGTCTTCGGAGTCGCCGGTCTGCTGGCCGATCCGAAGGTGGAATTGTTTCTGGCCGAGGGCGGCAGGAGCACGCTGTTTGCGGCGAACGACAATTGGGCCGAGGCCGGTGCCGTTTCCGCACGGGCGGCTTTCGCCTCGGTGGGAGCGTTCGACATCGCGGACGCGGCGAGCAAGGACGCCGCGATGATTGTCACGGTGCCCGCGGGAGCCTTCACCGCGCAAGTGTCGGGGGTGGGGGGCGCGACCGGCGAGGCGCTGGTGGAAATCTACGAGCTGCCGTGACGCACGCGGTGACGCGCCGCCGGTTCATTGCACACTGAGCGGCGCCATCACGCCGGTGCGTTCGTCGTGGAGTTTCGACGTATCGAGGCCATCGAGCACGAGCACGCCTTGGAGGGAGGAGATGATATTCGCCTCGCTCCACTGCCAGACGATCGCGGCTTTCTCATCCAACTCGAACAACTGCACGCCCGACGCCCCGTGCCCCGGCCCGTGGGCCTGCCAGTTGGCGACGACGAGGTGGCCGTTGGGCAGGAGCTGAAACGTGGCGTAGAAATTGGCCTTCACGGCCGCGGGCATGTCCTCCTTCGCGGCGAATTTGCGGACGACGGCGCCGGTGGCGTCGAGCTCAACGAAGAAGGCGCCGTAGCCACCCGACGCGAGCAGGTGGCCGTTCGCCAGCCGCACCGCTTTCCACGCGTGCTTGAAGCCGGGCACGGTCCACTCGTGCAGCAGTTTTCCGCTGCGGTCGCCTTCGCGAATCATCGTGTCGTTCATCATGAGCCACGTGCCCTGCGGAGTCTCCCGGATCAGGCGGATGTAGGTGCCGGGGAAAACGGTTTTGCTTTTGATGGCGTTGGCGGCGTCGACCTCGAGCACGACCA
This sequence comes from Opitutus sp., assembly GCA_009695305.1. Taxonomy (GTDB): domain Bacteria; phylum Verrucomicrobiota; class Verrucomicrobiia; order Opitutales; family Opitutaceae; genus SIBG01. The sequence continues at coordinate 2,809 of SIBG01000128.1, forward strand.
CGCTCTGTTCGCCGGCGAGTTTGGCGCCCGCGAGGAGGGTGTGGCCATTGGGCAGCCGGCGCGCAGAGGTGACGCCTTTGTAAATCGCGACATCCTTCAAATTTTTCCCGGTGGCGATGTCGAACTCACTGTAGCCGGCGTCGTGGCCGACGAGCACGCGGCCGCCGCCGATGAGCTGCAGGTCGCGCGACTGCGGGTGGCCCGTGGGCACGATCCAGTTTTTCGCCGGATCATTTTCGTTGACGCGGAGGAGCTGCGCGAGCCCCTCGTCGATGATCAGGAGATCGTGTTTGATGCCGGCGCCGCGCAGCGCCGTGGTGGCGAGCAAGCCGAGGGACAACATTGCCGGGAGCAAAAACCGCGGGTTCATGCCCGGCAACCATGCAGATTCGGCGGGGGGAGTCACGGTTTGGCCGCGGGTGGTCCGACGGCGGCGGCGCGACGCCGTGGGAGCCGCCGGCGGCGGACGAGCGAAACGCCGGGTCGCGCCCATAAGGCTGGCCCCCGCGGGCTTTTTTCCAAAAAAACGCCCGGGCCGGACGACGCCGACCACAGCCAGATGGGGCGCGAGAATTGCGGTTGAGTTCCGGGCGGCGGAAGGGATAGGTTCGGCTTCGTCGCAGGCGACCAAGAGAGTTTCTGCCCGAGCAGTCCGACGGCTTCCGCAGCGATTCTTGCCCGCCGATTAGTCCCGAACCCTTCCGCCGGAATCCCGTTTCCCCAACCAGCACCCATGATGAAAAATCCCACGACGAAGAACCCATCACCACAGATGACGCGGCGCGAGTTTGTCGGCCGGACTCTCGTAACCGCCGGAGTCATCGCCGGAGCGCCGGCCTTCCTCCGCGGTCAAAATCTCAACAGCAAGCTGAACATCGCGTTCCTCGCCTGCGGTGGACGCGCCAACGCGAGCCTCGGCGAACTCACGCTCGTGCCGGGTCGCGCCGGAGGCAAGGGCGGCAAGAAGGCCGCGGCTGCTCTCGATCCGGCGGCGGGACCGCATCCCGACGAAAATGTCACCGTGCTCTGCGATATCAACCAAGTCGCGATCGATTCCGCGGCGCAGCGTTATCCGCAGGCGAAGACCTATATGGACCTGCGTCGCGTCTTCGACCGACCGAACGATTTTGATGCCGTCGTCGTTTCCACAGCGGAGCACACGCATGTGTTCGCCACGTATTTGGCGCTCACGCACGGCAAACACGTCTACTGCGAAAAACCGCTCGCCTATAACCTTTGGGAGACGCGGCTGATCCGTGAGACCGCGGCGAAGTATCCGAAGCTCTCGACGCAGATGGGCAATCAAGCGCACGCCTCCGTGGCGCGGCGCACGATTAAGGAAATTCTCAACACGGGTGTCATCGGCCCGGTGCGCGAGGTGCACGTCTGGGCGGATCGTGCGTGGGGACTGCAAGACGCGGCCTCGGCGGAGAAATTCGACAAGCCGCACGGGTTTTACAACGGCGCGCCGATCGTTGACCGCTTCACGGAAGAGATGCCCGTGCCGGCGACGATGAACTGGGACCTGTGGGTTGGGCCGGCGCCCATGCGGCCCTTTCACGCGACGTATTTTCCGGGGCCACGGTGGTATCGCTGGTGGGAGTTTGCCAATGGCACGATGAGCGACCTCGGCAGCCACGACAACGACGTGCCCTTCACGGTGCTCGACCTCTGGCGGCCGGACGGAAAAGGCGGGCGGGTGCTGGCACCGGCGACGATCAAGGCGATGTCGCCAAACGTGCCGGTGGCTCACCGCGAACTTTCTCCCGCCACGATGATGGCGACGTTTCAGTTTCCGGCGGCGGGCGCCCAACCTGCGCTCAAGCTCGTGTGGCACCAAGGCGACAGCAAACCCCCGGGCTGGATTCCGGCGTGGGGCAAACGCTCGTGCGTGTTTATGGGCGACAAAGGCATGTTGCTCGGCGACGGAAAACTGCTGCCCGAAGAGCGCTTCAAAGATTTCATCGCACCGCCGGCGACCCTGCCACGCTCGCCCGGTCACTGGATCGAGTGGGTCAACTATGCCAAAGGCAACGGGCCCGTGCCCGGCTCGAATTTCCAATATTCCGGTTGGACGACCGAGGCGAACCACCTCGGTAACGTCGCCTACCGCACGGGAAAGAAGATCGAATGGGATTACGCGAACCTCCGCGCGACCAATGCCCCGGAAGCCGCCCCTTTTATCAAGCGGCCCGTGTATCGTAAAGGGTGGGAGGGGATTCTTGGTTGAAGCGCCCAAAAATTGGCCTGACCGCCGCATTTAGTTCTCCGAATATGAAAACGACCAACCGCCGAGACTTCCTCAAGACGAGTGCGATTGGCACGGCCGGGATCGCCATCGGAGGCATGGGCTTCAGCGCGAAATCCTACGCGGCGATTACTGGCGCGAATGAGCGGATCAACCTCGCGGTGATCGGACTGCGCAATCAGGGCACCGTTCACCTCACCAGCTATTGCAGCTTGAAGGAGAGTCACCAGGTCTACCTGCGCGCCCTGTGCGACACCGACGAGGCTCTCTTCGCCCCTGCGTTGAAACTGGTCGCGGAAAAGTCCGGCCAGACGCCGACGACGCATTGGGACCTGCGCACGGTCTTCGACGACAAGGCGATCGATGCCGTCTCGATCGTCGTCCCCAACCACTGGCACGCGCTGGCAACTGTCTGGGCGTGTCAGGCGGGTAAACACGTTTACGTCGAGAAGCCGGCGTCCCACAATATCTGGGAGGGCCGCAAGATGATTGAAGCGGGCCGGAAGTATGGACGCCGAGTGCAGGTCGGGTTGAACAACCGGTCGTCCCAAAATGTGCGCGAGGCGATGGCGTTTCTCCACAAAGGAGGGATCGGCGAGATCTACCTGGCCCGCGCGCTCTGCTTCAAGGCGCGCGATTCGTATGGCCTGACGAAGGATGGCACGCCGCCGGCGATGTTTCACTACGACCGTTGGCTCGGGCCCGCGCCGCTGCGGCCCTACAATGAAAAACGCAGCCACTACAATTGGCACTGGTATTGGGACACCGGCAATGGCGACACCGGCAACACCGGGCCGCACCAACTCGATCTCGCGCGTTGGGGCATGCAGAAGAATGAGCACCCCGCGGCCGTTTATTCGACTGGTGGGTTGTTTGGCCTCACCCCGGACGAAGGGAAAACGCCCGGCAAACGCGTCTACGGCGACGTCGAGACGTATGGCCACGACAAGACTTCGCAGGAGACGCCGAACACGCAGACGGCCGCTTACACCTACGCCGACGGCAAGATCATCGAGATGGAAACCCGCGGTCGCTATACCAACCACGAAGGCAGCCAGGGCCAGGAGGTCGGGAATCTTTTCTACGGTTCCGAGGGTTGGCTCGAAATCGGCGCCAATAACTGGAAGGCGTTTCGCCGCCGGGAAAAGCAGCCGTTCGCGCAATCCAAGGACACCGAGCGGGAACGCGCCAACCACTGGGCCAACTTTCTCGACGCGGTGCGAGCGGGGAAGAACGACGCGCTGCACGCGGACATCCACGACGGGCACATGTCGACGTCGCTCTGTCACCTCGCCAATATTTCGTATCGCGTCGGACGTTCGTTGAAGTTCGACGGTGCGCAGGAGAAATTCGTGAACGACCCGGCGGCCGATGCGCTCCTGACGCGCGATTACCGGGCGGGCTACGTCGTGCCGGCAAGCGTGTGAGGATCGCCTCAGTAGGGTGGGCCCCGCCGGCCGGCCGAAAGTCTCCGGCGGACGCTGGGCGGGGCGGGGCGGGGCCGGATTCTGGGTCACCGGTTGCAACGGGCTCGGAAATGGTCCTCACTCTTGTGCCGGTCCCGCAGCCATTACCTCGCTCATGCGTGCTCCTCCTCACTCCTCGGTCTCGACCATTATTTTTTCCGCGCGGCGCGCTTGGCTCGCGCTGGCCGTCGTGCTGTTAACCGTTCCCCGCCTGCGCGCGGCCGAGAAGGAAGAGCCGGTCGAGCTCCAAGCCTTCGAGGTGAAGGCCGACGCGTCCGATTCCTACGAGGCGCTCAATACCAGTGGCGTCACCGGCACCAACCGCTCGATCCGTTCACTCCCGATCACGATGAACGTCTTCACCCGCACGTTCATCGACGAGCTCGGCGCGACCGATATTTCCGACCTCCTCAAGTTCACCCCGAACGTCTCCTACTCGCTCGACAGCACCGGCGGCGGCAATCAATCGCCCGAGCAATTCCGGCTGCGCGGGCTCACCAGCAAAGAGGAACGGCGGCGCAACGGCTTCGTTTCCCTCTCCCGCGGCGACACGTTTTCCACCGAGCGGCTCGAGGTGCTCCGCGGCGCGCAGGCCCTGCTTTACGGTCAGGGTGTGTCGTCCGGCGCGGTCAACACCGTGACGAAGCGCGCGACCAAGGGTCGCTTCGGGGAAGTGCGCGCCCAGCTCGACAGCGTCGGCACGCGCCGCTTCACGTTCGACTACAACGACACAATCGGCGCGACCAGTCTGCGCCTCGCCGCGCTCACCGGCCACGCCGGGCATTGGCAGGACAATCTCGGCGACGAGCCGCGCGGCTTTTACCTCGAGGGCATGCACCGCGTGGGCCGGGGGTTCACCGTCCGCGCGAATCACGAATACATCACGGAAGACAGCCGCACGCGCATCAACAACCCGGTGACCATCCGCGACACGTCGCTGCGCGATAGGCGGGTCGGCCGCACGCTGGACGAGTTAATCTACACGAACGGCGATTTGTCGGGGATCACGATTGGAGGGAAGCCCGTTAGCCGGGAAACCTACCGCTCGCCACAGAGCATCGAGGGCGGCCGTCGGCAGATCGCCAATACCACCACGGTTGCCCTCGAAGGCTCGCCCACGCCGCACCTCTCGACGCGCCTCGCGTGGAATTACCAGACGGTGCACATTTTCAATTCCACGAATAACAACCTCGCCGATCTCTCGGCGCCGACAGACGTCAACGCGGTCGGCGGTCAGTGGAGCTGGCGCATCAATCCGCTGCGCAATCGCAACTATTGGCACATCTGGTCCGTGCAGGGCGCGGCCGTCTACCAGCGGGACTTCGGCCAGATCGTGAAAAATCAATTCGTCGTCGGCGGCGAAGACCGGCTCAAGCAGCAGACCTTTATTGCGCAGCGTCTCTTTCAGGTCGATGCGGCCGGCAACTGGGTTCCCGGCACCGACACCCTTGGTCGCCGCCAGCTCGTGGCCTACTCCGTCCCGATCCAGACGAGCTACCCCAGCGGCCTCTCGCCGCTCCCTGGTTACAAGTGGGGCGACAACGCGGCGTTCAACTCCGTGCCCGCGACGCCCGCCAATCCCCACGGCCTCTCCGGCACCGGCAATTTCACCCTCCGCGTGGAGCGGCAACTCGCCGGCTACGCGAATTGGCTGGGCAATTGGTTCAACGAGCGTGCCGAGACGATGATCGGGGTCCGCCTGGATCGGGTGACCCTCGACAACGATCAGATCGACCAGCGCATCACGAACACTACGGCCAAATCCGGTCTCGCTGGCCTCGTCTACAATTTCACCCCGGATTTCGGCCTCTACGCGAACACCTCGAAATCGTTCGCCGCCGCCGGGACGTTTCAGCCGAACGTGGACAACGTGTTTCCCCAGCCCGGCGAGGGGCTGTCGTCCGAGGTCGGTTTGAAGTTCGACCTCTGGGGGCGCCGTATTTCAGGCTCGCTCGCGTTCTACAACAACCGCGCCGAAAACGAAGCCCTCGCGCTCCCCACCGCCGTGCGCAACATCGTCGACGGCGCGGGCATCAACGGCCGCAATGGCGGCACCGGCGCGACTGCGAATGTCCGCTCCCGTGGCGCCGAACTCGTCCTCAGCGCGCAGCCCGCGAAAGGCTGGCGCGTTTATCTCAGTGCCGGCACGAACGACGCCACGATCACCTCCGGGCTCGCGCACCAGATCTTCTACAACGACCAGTTCAATGTCGCGGCCGGCAAGGTGCAGGTGAAGCAGGCGGACGGCACCTTCACCGACCTCCTCGTGCCCTCGACCCGCACGATCACCACCAGCGCCCGCGTGCCGCTCCAAGTCCAGTGGCTCACGGACAACACCGGCGGCTATCGCGCGACCCTCGATCCCGTGAGCGGCCGGATCACCAATGCGGCGGCGCTCTTCCTCACCACGGCGGGGGTCGGCACGGGCGCGACCGGTCTCCCGATCACGAAACACCAACTCAGCTTCGTCGCGCCGAACAACGGCGACTACACGATCTTCGCGCCCGGCGACAAAACCACGCCGAACTCGGGTTTCACGTTCAGCGCCAACTCCAACTACGCGCTCCAATCCGGTCCCCTCAAGGGCGCGTCCGTCGGCGGCACGGTGATCTGGCAGCGTGAAATCCGCCAGGGCTACGCGACCTTCGGCTCCGAACGCCGCCTGTATTTCCAGCCCGACTTCGCCCGCGTGGACGCCCGTTTCGGTTACCCCGTGAAACTGCGCGGTGCCACGCTCAACCTGCAGTTCACCGTGCAAAATGTCTTCGAGGTGCAGCCCTTGGAAAAAACGCGCAACGACAACGGCAGCCTCACGCTGATCAATTTCTCGCAGCCGCCGCGTTTCTATCAGCTCACGTCGACGCTGCGGTTCTGATCAGGCCACCGCGCGGGTGGCGCAGCCCGAGCTTGCGTTTCACGTGGGCGCTTACGTCCTTGGGACCATTCCCCCCATGAAATCCCTCGTTGCCTTGCTCGCGTCCCTTTTGGTCGGAACGGCCGCCGCCGCCGCGCCGCCGAACATCCTCATCATCCTCGCCGACGACCTCGGTTACTCGGATCTCGGCTGCTACGGCGGCGAGATCGCGACGCCCAACCTCGATGCGCTCGCGGCCCACGGCCTGCGCTTCACGCAGGCTTACAACACCGCGCGCTGCTGGCCGTCGCGCGCCGCGATCACCACCGGCTATTATGCGCAGCAGGTGCGCCGCGACGTCGTGCCGGGCATCCGGAGCGGCGGGCAGGGCATCCGCCCGGCCTGGGCGCCACTGGTCACCGAGTTTTTACGCCCGCTCGGCTACCGCAATTATCACTCCGGGAAGTGGCACATCGACGGACGCCCCCTCGGCAATGCCTTTGATCACAGTTTCGAAATCGGCGGCGGTCAGAGCAATTTTTTCAAGGCGCCGGGCAACACCGATGATGAAGTGCCCAACGTCCAGACGCCCGACTATTACGTCACCACCGCCGCCGCCGATCACGCGGTCAAGGTTCTGCGCGAGCATGCGGAGAAATTTTCGGGCCGCCCCTTCTACCACTACCTGTGCTTCACTGCGCCCCATTTCCCGTTGCACGCGCCCGCTGCTGACATCGCAAAGTATCGCGATACCTATGCCCGCGGCTGGGACGTGATGTCCGGCGAGCGCTACGCGCGGCAGAAAAAATCTGGCCTCACCACGCAACCTGCGGCGGCCTTCGAGCGCGACGTCGGTCCGCCCTATGCCTTTCCCGACGACATCGCCAAACTCGGCCCCGACGAGGTCAATCGCCCCGTGCCGTGGAGCACGCTCACGCCCGCGCAGCAGAAATTTCAGGCCGCCAAGATGGCCATCCACGCCGCCATGGTCGATCGCATGGACCAGGAGATCGGCCGCGTGCTCGCGCAGCTCAAGGCGATGGGCGCCTACGAAAACACGCTGATCCTCTTTGCCTCCGACAATGGCGCCAGCGCGGAGATGATGGTGCGGGGCGACGGCCATGACCCCGCCGCGCCGATGGGCTCGGCGAAGAGTTTTCTCTGTCTCGGCCCCGGCTGGTCGAGCGCGAGCAACACCCCCTTCCGCCGCCACAAGACCTGGGTCCACGAAGGCGGCATCTCCACGCCGCTCATCGCGCACTGGCCCGCGGGCATCGCCGCGCGCGGGGAGTTGCGCCACACGCCGACGCACCTGATCGACGTCGTGCCCACGCTGCTCGAAATCTCCGGCGCGAAAAAGCCCGGCGAGATCAAGGGCTTCGCCGTGCCGCCGTCGCCCGGCCGCAGCCGCGTGCCGGCGTTCGCCAAAGATGTCACCGTGGCGCACGATTTCCTCTGGTGGGAGCACGAGGGCAACCGCGCGCTCCGCACCGGCGATTGGAAGCTCGTCGCGCTCAAGGGCGGGCCGTGGGAACTCTACGATCTCGCCACCGATCGCGCCGAGTCGAAGAATCTGGCCGTGGCGCGTCCCGAGAAGGTGCGTGAACTCGCCGCCCTCTGGGAACTCCACACGGAGGACACGCGGAAGCTCGCCCTCACCGATCCACCCGCGAACGCCGCGGAGCCCGCGGCCAAGAAGAACAAGCGGAAACAGCAATGAGCGGCCGCTCAGTCCCGGACCGATTTCCCACCGATTCAGGAAACCACAGGTAAAGATCCTCGGGGCAAGCCCCGAGGCATTTGATCAAGACAGCTCCAAATCCAACTGACCCTTGTGCAACTGACGATACTCACTCTGGCCACCCTGTCGCTGCACATACTCCGCGATCACCTTTTCGCTGCCGTGCTGCCCCACCGT
>SIBG01000023.1 GCA_009695305.1 Opitutus sp.
CCGCCCCGCCGCACCATGAAAAACCGAATCCCGAAATTGCTCGGTCTCACCGCGGCGTTCGCCGCGTGTTCCCTCGCCGCCCAGACTGCTCCCACTGCGCCCAAGCCGTCAGGGCCGACCAGCTCCCCGGTAAAAATGGAGGAGGTCGAAGTCACCGGTTCGCGCATCCGCGGTCTCCTCGGCGATGCGACCATCCAGCCGACGATGATTCTCACCGCCGAGGAAATCGAACGCACGGGTGCGACGAGCCTCGCGGACGCGTTTCGCTACATTCCGGAAATCACTTCGAACACCGAAGGCTACTTCATCCAGTCGCCGAATGCGTTCGGCGCCGATACGGGCAGCCCCCAACAGCCGCGCGTGACGGCCACGCTCCGCGGCTCACCGGCCGGCGGCACGCTCTTGCTCATCAACGGCCGGCGCGCGCCGAAAAACGGCCAGGAATTCGGCTCCACCGAAGGCTACGATCTGAGCGGCATCCCGCTTGCCGCCATCGAGCGCATCGAGGTGCTGCTCGACGGTGCGAGCGCGATCTACGGCAACGATGCCGTCGGTGGCGTCATCAACGTCATCCTCAAGCGCGGTTACCGGAATACGGAGATCAAGATCGGTTACGAAAACACCTTCGACGGCGACTCCCACGTGTTCACCGCGAGCCTGACCCATGGTTTCTCCAAGGGAAAACTTTCCGGCACCATCACGCTCAACAACGAGCAGAGCGGCAACATGACGTGGAAGGATCGCGATTTCCTGCGCACGCAAGATCGCCGGCAGTGGGGCGGCACCAATGGCACGACGGCCCAAAACCCGGGCCTCAACGGCACGATCAATCTGCCGGCGGGCAATTCGCTCGGCCTTCCGGCCGCGACCCTTCTTACGATCCCCTCCGGTTCCAGCGGCACGAATCGCACCGCCGCGCAGTTTCAGGCGGCCGGTTCTCCCCCCGCACCTCTCGGGACCGACCTCGCAATCTGGGCCGCCTACAATTCGCCTTACGAGCGGAAGAGCGTCGCCGCGAACTTCGAATACGATTTCAAACCATGGATCACGGGGTTCGTGGAGCTGCGCGGCGCGACCAGTCACAGCGAGCATACCGCAAACCCGCTGGCCCTTAACAGCCTCTCGGTTGCCGCCACGGCGCCCGGCAACGTGTTCGGTGTGCCCGTGGTAATTCGTCGCTTTCTCAGCGATCTGCCGATCGCCGCACGGTGGGCTGAGACCACCAATAATTCCGTCGTCGTCGGCGTGAAAGGCAAACTGCCGAAAGGCTGGCGGTTCGAATCGTCGTTCGCCCACGTCAACACCCGTCCGGAATACGTCGACCCGCAGGGCTTCTTAGTGAACCAAGGCAGGTTCAACACTGCGATCGCCGACCCCGATCCCGCCAAGCGTCCGAATGTGTTCTACGATGCGCTGACGCCCGGCCTGAATCCGAATGCCCCCGGTCTCCTTGCGTCGATCGGCGGCCCCGGCCGCCAGCTCGAATCCGACTACATCTCCACCTACAACACGCAGGTCAACGGCCCGCTCTACAAAACCTGGGCCGGCGACATCGGCACTGCCTTCGGCGTCGAGTATCGCGAGGAGCACGTCCGGTTTCCGCTGGCCACGCCCGGCACCGGCACCCGACCGCGCACGCGTTACGTGACCGGCCTGTTCACCGAGGTGCGCGTGCCGTTCGTCGCGGAAAAGAACAAGATTCCGCTCATCAACCGGCTCGAAGGCACGGCCGCCTTCCGTCGGGATCACTATCAGGAATTTCCCAGTCTCACGAAGCCCCGCTACGGCGTGCTTTACCGGCCGTTCACCTGGCTGATGTTCCGCGGCTCGAAGGGCGAGGGCTACAAAATTCCCACTCTGAACCAACTTTACTCTCCCGCCACCACTACGACCGGAACTATCGGCGGCGCCGGGCTCGCCGACATCTACCGCGGCAACGAAGCCTTCATCGGCAACCAACTCCTCACGATTGGCGGCAATCCCAACCTCGTGCCCGAGCAAACCAAGACCGAGACCGCTGGCATGGTGTTCGATGTGCCCGGCAAATGGTTCAAGGGCTGGTCGTTCTCCTACGATTTCTACGACTACCGCTATGTGAACCGGATTGCCACGCCGACGACGGCCGATCGTTTGCTCATCTTCCCCGACCAGTTTTTCCGCCTGCCCCCGACGGCGGCGGATACGGCGAAGGGCTGGCCCGGTTCGTTCGGTCCGACGCTCACCTACGACGGCCGGGCGGTGAATATTTCCGTCAACCGCATCACGGGCTGGGACGCCTCGACGAAGTATTTCCGCAAAACGCCGATCGGCGACTTCTCGCTCAGCTACAATGCGAGCAAGACCTACCGGAACCGGAATCAGGTGCGAATTGGCGCGCCGCCAGCGGTGAATGCGGTGCCGCAGGCGCTGCCGCTGAGAGAGAGCGGCTCCTTGTTCTGGCGCAAAGGCGCCTACGAAACCGGCGGGCTGTTTTCATATCGCGATGTCTTCCGGACCACGACGACGCAGCGGTTCACGCCCTCGGCCATCCGCTGGGATTGGCGTGGCAGCGTCGATTTTGCTAAGACCAGTTGGGCGCGGGCCGATTCCGAGCGCTGGTATAAGCGCATGTTTGCCAATAGCCGGGTCGCGGTTACCATTTTCAACGTCTTCGATCGCAATCCGCCGATGAACGCCAGCGGCCTGCCCGACAGCACCATCGTCGATGCCCGCGGCGAGCGCTGCTCGCTCACCTATACGAAGTCGTTCGCCGCCGGCGTGCCGTTGGGAAAAAAGTAGTCGCTACCATGCCGAGGTTTGCCCGTTTTTGCGCTGGCACCCGGTTGCGCGATGAATCCAGGGAGGGAGGCCCCGCGGCGGCGGAACCGCCCTCGAAATTTATGATTAACCACCGAGACCCAGAGGCCCGGAGAAAACCCGAAAGGCTGCGGTTCCCAAGCTCCGGGCCTCTGGGTCTCTGTGTTTCAATTCTGCTGTATGCCTCGTTCCCGATCGCCGGCGCGCAAACGCCCGCCTCCGCTCAATCGGCCGACGTGTCCGCTGTCGCCTCGGCGAAGGCGGACGCCGCGTGGCGCGAATGCCAGCAAACCATCTCGAACGGGCCCGGCGACATGAAGGGCAAGTCGCGCCCTGAGCAAATGCAGATGACGGAGAACCGCTCCGAAAAAATCCAGAAAGCGCACCACGAGTTCTATCTCAAATATCCCGACGATGTCCGCCGCTGGGATGCGGTGCTCATTTTACAGACCTACTTTCCGAATTTCTACCGGGGCTTCACGCCCGACGAAAAACCAATCATCGACGAAGCGGCGCGTGCCGCGTGGAACGTGAAAAAGAAAGAGCTCCTCGACGCCATGGGTCGCGAGTTGCCCAAGCTCCCGGCGCGCCTGCAGGAGCGCTTCGAGGCGCGCGCGCTCTTCGCGGAAACGTCCACGTTGTTCCGGCGGATGGAAGCGAAGGAAACCATCGACTGGACGGCGTTGCGCGCGAAGGTCGATGCCCACGCGGCGAAGTTTTCGCAGGAACCTGGCATCGGCGGAATTATTTCCAGTTACCTCGGGATGTTCGAACGCGATCATGGTGCCCAGTCGACGCTCGCCGAGTATCGTGCGCTTTTGGCTAATCCCGTCGTGCTGCAAAACAGCTCGCTCAAGAACCGCTTCGACGTGCTCGTGCGTGAGACCTCCAAGCCGATGGAGATGGCCTTCACCGCCGCCGACGGCCGCGAAGTCGACCTCGCGAAGCTGCGCGGCAAGGTCGTGCTGATCGATTTTTGGGCCACGTGGTGCGGTCCTTGCGTCGCGGAAATGCCCAACGTGAAACACGTCTACGACACCTATCGCGCCAAGGGCTTCGAGGTCATCGGCATTTCGCTCGAAGACGCCCACCTCCTGCCCGGCGACACGCCGGACCAAGTTGCCGCCAAGCACGCGGCCGCGAAAGAGAAGCTGTTTAGTTTCATCAATCCCCGCGGCTTCACCTGGCCGCACCACTACGACGGCAAATACTGGAGCAACGAGATCGCGCGCGGCCGGTTCGATGTGCATTCCGTGCCCGCGACCTTTCTGCTCGACCAGACCGGCGCCGTCGCCGCCATCAACGCCCGTGGCCCGCAACTCGAAACCGAAGTGAAGCGGTTGCTCGGCCTCTGAGGTAGGGCGGGTCTCCGACCCGTCGCTCAAGATTTATGAAGAACCACAAAGACACAGAGACACAAAGCAGAATGCAGCGGCCACGGTTCCGACTCTCCGTGCCTCTGTGTCTCTGTGGTGCAATTCTGTTGTTCGCTTCACTTCCCCTCGCTCGCGCCGCGGACTTGTCCGCCGTAGGCTCGGCGAAGGCGGAGATCGATCCCACCGCGTTGCTGCGCAGCCTCCGCGCCGAGCGCGACGCGCGGACCAAGTTCGTCAAGGGCGCGCCCACGCCCGACTACAAGACGGTCGACGCCGACCTCGCTGCCAAGGCCACCGCCGCCCTCGGTGCCGCCGATCCCGCCAAGGTCGATCTGGCGCGGGCGCGCGACTGGGCGGGGTTGTTCACGCTGGCGGAAAAACACACCGCGGCGCGCGAGGTGCTCCGCCGCCAGCTCGCGACTCCGATCCCGGAGCGCGAGCGTTTCGCCGTCGAGACGGACTTCATGGTCGCCTGCGAAAAGCTCAACGACGGCGAGCCCGTCTACCAGACGCTCAAGGCGATGAAGATCGCGCCGGAAAATGCGGTGAACCTCGGCTCGTATTTTGGCGGCCAGTATCACCACTACGTCTTCAACGCCCGCGGCGCGCTGGCCGTGCTCGACCTCCTCGACAAGATCGAGCCCGCGATCCCCGGCGGGCCGTTCGCCAACGACGAGGCGCGCAAGAGCAACGGCTGGGCCCGCCGCCAGCTCGCCGCGACCCGCGCGCTCTATCTTTCCGAACTCGGCAGGAACCAGGCCGCGATCAAGGTGATCGATCACGCGCTCGCGACGCTCGACGACGATGTGTTTCGCAAGCAAGACCTCATCGGCGACCGCCAGCGCTACGAAGTGTTCGACCGGCCCGCACCCGCGCTCGCGGTGGACCGCGTGCATGGCAAGTTCGCCGGCCTCGAGGCGTATCGTGGCAAAGTGTTGATGGTCGAGTTCACCGCCCATTGGTGCCATGCGTGCCACGCCGCGCTGCCCGCCCTCGTGCAGCTCTACGCCGAGCTGAAAAGCAAGGGCTTCGAGCTCGTGAGCGTGACGACGTATTACGGCCATTTCGGCGCCGAGGGCCTGCCGGACAAGAAAATGCCGCGCGACACCGAGTTCACCAAGATGCCCGCCATGCTCGCGAAGCAGGGCGTGGCCTGGCCCATGGTCTACACCGACGCCAAGACGTTCGCCGCTTACGGCGTCAACGGCATCCCGCAGCTCACCCTGGTCGACAAGCGCGGCCACATCCGCAAGATCGACCGCGGTTTTAGTGCGGAAAAAATGGACCGCATGCGCGAAACCATCGTCTCGCTGCTGGCCGAGTAAACCATGTTTGTCATGCTGAACGAAGTGAAGTTACCGAGCGAAGCGACTGGCTTGGGTCATCCGCTGACAGAGTAGCATCCGCTGGTGCTGCTGGATTCTTCGCTGGCGCTCAGAAGGACAACCCGGTCTGGCCGGCTCCCTTGCCTCAGGCCCGACGGCGGCGCGCGCGTGTGGGCATTTTCGTTTGGCCGTTCGTATTTTTACCGCCGAGCCGCGCTCCATGTCGAAGGGGTGGTGGTGCGTCGACTGCGGGCTTGTCCCGCGCGCGGGTCTCGCGTGATGTGCGAATACCGCCGCCATGAGCAACTCCGCGCCCAGGCCTGAACCTGCACCCGATTCCGACCATGGCCGGTGGTTTAAGCACGAGGTCCATGCGCACGACGCGCAGCTCAAATCTTACCTGCGCGGCTCGTTTCCCACGGTGCGCGATGTCGACGATGTCGTGCAGGAATCCTATCTGCGGGTCTGGAAAGCCCGACTCACCCAGCCCATCCATTCGGCGAAGTCGTTTCTCTTCCAAGTCGCCCGGCACCTCGCCATCGACCTGATCCGGCGTGAGCGCGCGTCGCCGGTGGATGTCTTACCTGATTTGGGCGCGTTGTCCGTCTTGGATGATAGACCCGGTGTGGTTGAGATCGCCTGCACGCACGAGGAAATCGCCTCGCTCGCGCGCGCGTTCGACGCCCTGCCGGCCCGTTGCCGTGAAGTCATGATGCTCCGCCAAATCCAAGGTATCCCGCAGAAGGAAATCGCCCGCCGGCTCGGCCTCTCCGTGCTGACGGTGCAGACGCATGTCGTCCACGGCCTGCGGCGCCTCGAGGCGTTCCTGCACTGGCACGCGCGCGAGTGGGGACAACGATGAACCGCCACGCCTGCACGCTCGACGAGATCGATGCCGTCGCCGCCGAATGGGTGGCGCGGCGCGACGCCGGGCTCGAACTGCACGAACAGGCGGAACTTGATCGCTGGGCCGCGGCGAGCGTGTTGCACGCCGAGGCACTGGCGCGTTTCGAAATGACGTGGACGGCACTTGGCCGGCCGCGGCGCACGGGCGCGTCGGAAGAATTGGCCGGCGAGCTGGGCGCGATCGCGCGCCGGCACCGCCGGCGTCTCGCGGCGGTGACCGCGAGCTGCGCGGTGATTTTTGCCGCCGGTGCGACGTGGTGGTCGCAGCGGACCGCGACGGTGAGCGGTCCAGTCATGGCCCAGAGCCGCACCGTCGTGCACGAGCCGGCGCGGCAGACGCTGCCGGATGGTTCGGTCGTCGAGCGCGCGCCGGGTGCGGAGCTGACGGTCGCCTATTCGGAGGATTTCCGGCGGGTGAGGCTGACGCGCGGCGAGGCGCATTTTTCAGTGACCAAGGATTCCCGCCGGCCGTTCATCGTGAGCGCCGGTGGCGTCGAGGTGCGGGCGGTCGGCACGGCGTTTTCGGTGCAACTCGGCCGCAACGAAGTCGGCGTGTTGGTGACCGAGGGCCGGGTGTCGGTCGACAAGGCGCCGCTGGCCGGCGTGACCGCGGCGATTGCGCCCGAGCCGCTGGCCTTCGTGGACGCCGGCAAGAGCCTCGTGATCGAAATCGCCCTGCAGCCCGTCGCGGCGCCGGCCGTCCAAATCGTCGCGCCCGAGCAAATCGCGGAGCGACTGGCGTGGCTCAATCCGCGCGTGGAGTTTTCCGGCGCGCCGCTGTCGGAGGTGGTCACGCTGCTCAACCGCTACAACCGGACGAAACTGGTGATTGCCGAAGCGGACTTGGAAAAGGTGCCGCTGAGCGGGCTGTTCCGCGCGGACGACATCGAGACGTTCACCCGGATGCTGGAGACGGGCTTCGGGATCGCGGTCGAGCGACGGGGCGGGGAAATCGTGCTGCGGAAAGCGCGCTGAATTATCGGCTGGTATGGGCCGGACCTTTTTCGCCGCAAAGAAGCGCAAAAGGCGCAAGTAATGGGGCGAAGTGAGCCGGAACTCCTAGCCTGGATATTTCACGCCCAGAGTGAAAGCCGCCGCAGACTGTCGCGTGAACGGCGGCCTGGGGTAGCGCGAGGCTTCAGCCCGCGTTTCGAATTCCTCGAGGGCAACGGACGCGGGCTGAAGCCTCGCGCTACCTCGGGCACGCCCGGGTATGAAATATTCAGGCTAGGCTTTTTTTTGCGCCTTCCGCGCCTGCTTGCGGCTAAAGGCAATCTTCAAAGGGCACTACCTGATTTCTCCCGCTGGCTCGTCTTGATGACTGACCCGCGCATTCTGTGCGCTTGGTCGAGCCTCACCACACCATGACGAACCTTCACCTGCCGTCCGTTTGCCGGAGACTTGCCGTTTCCGTAGTCGCCCTGCTCCTCGCCGGCCTGCCGGTCGTTTCCGTCCGCGCGGCGGATGAAGCGCCCGCGCGCAAGACCTACGATCTGCCCGCCGGCAACGCCGACCAATCGCTCCGCCGTTTCTCCGAGCAGTCGGGCCTGCAGGTGATCTTTCCGTCGGAGGTCGTGCGCGACATCCGCGCCAACGCCGTGCAGGGCAAGCTCTCCGCGCTGCGCGGCAAAGTCGTGCTCGTCGATTTCTGGGCGACGTGGTGCATCCCGTGCCGCTACGAATCGCCGAACGTGCGGAAAGTCTACGATGCCTACAAGTCCCGCGGCTTCGAAGTCATCAGCGTCTCCATCGACAAGCCCGAAGACGCCGCGAAAATCCCGGCCGTCGTCGCGGAAGACGGCATGACCTGGCGCCACGTGCACGACCTCACGCGCGAAATCCAAAAAACCTACTACGTGACCGCCGTCCCCGCGATGTTCCTGATCGATCAGGACGGTAAGATCGCCTCCACCGAGGCACGTGGCGAAGTGTTGGAGAGGGAAGTCAAGCGGCTGCTCAAGCTGTAAGGTGGGCGGGCGCGTCCCTGCGCCCGCATGGGGCTGCTCACCGCAACGCCACCATCAGCTTCGCGCGGCTCGTCACGTGCAGTTTCTGAAACACCCCGCTGAGCTGCACCTTCACGCTGCCTTCGCTGCGCTTCAGCCGTGCGGCGACTTCCTTGTTGCTCAGCCCAGCACACACCAGCTCCGCGAGCCGCCGTTCGTTGGGGGTGAGCCGCGCGCGCAGGTGCCCCGCGGTCGGCTCCGGCGCACCCGACGGCAGTGCGAGCCCTTCGGGAATCTGCATTCGCACGATGAAGATCGGTTTGATGAGCGCGCTGCCGGTTTCGCGTTGGAGGGTGATGGTCGCGCGGCTCGTGCCGTCGGCCGAAGCCGCCTCGGTCGAGAGCGGTGCGGGTGCGACCGCGGCGCCGCGGGGTGCCTGCTGCTCCCACGCGGGCTTCAACGTCGCGCAGGCCGCGGCGATTTCGGGTGGCAGCTTGAACACGTCCGCCGGCGAAAACTGCCGCGCCCGCTTCGGACCGAAATTCCACACCGCGCACATCGCCATGCCCTCCTGGCTCGCATAGAGCGCGCTCAGATCCCAGTCGAGAAACAGCACGGCCTCCGGTTTCGCGCGATAGAAACTTTCGAGCAGCCGGCGGCGCCGGCGCTCGCCTTCGAAAATCTTCACGCGCTCGAAGGCCACCGCGATGTGCGGGTGCAGCGCGCGCATCACTTCCATTTCCACCGGCGTGAAATCGCCCTGCTCGGGCCGGCGGCGCAGCGCGATCGCGGTCTCCACTTTTTCCTCGCGCCAGAACAGCAGGTGCGCCGAGTAGCGCCAGCCGAACGGAGTCATCACGCGCTGGTAGTAGCGCGTGTCCGGGATCTTCTCCGGGGCCATCACCTGGGTGTGGTGGTAGACGGGAATGCCGGGATTTTTTTCGAGGAACGGCTGGAAAAAATGCCGGCCCTCCTCCACCACGAGCCGCGACGTTTTCTCGTCGGCTAGCACCCGCGAGTGGCCCGAGGTGAGCCGCCGCGTCGTCGCCTCCCGCCGCCAGTCGACGTAGTTGACCGACATCACCATCGTATCGTGGGGCGCGAGCGTTTCCAGCAACCGCTGGAGCGCCGCCCACACGCCGTTGAAATCCATCGCCCGGTGCAACCCGAGCAGCACGCGTTGCGCCCGCGTCGTGTGAAGGACGGTGGCGGCATCCGGGAGGGCGAGCGTGGCGGTCATGCGTGGCGGCGCGGGTGGGGTGGCGGGCGGGATCAAAGTCGTTTTCGTTCCCGGCGATCTTTCTCTTTCCTCTTTCTCTTAATCTTTCTCCTCCGCCGACAAACCCTGACGAAAGATAAAGATAAAGAAGAACGAGAAAGATTGGCAGTGCGACTTTGGCACTGCCCTCGGACGGGCAGTCCGCCAACATGCACGATCCCACCCGGGAGCCAAACCTAACCTTCGTAAGGTTGCCGTGGCACCCGCCGTGCGGTTCCTTGGCCCACCATGAACCGTAACTCCTACTGGCTCGCGGCGGCGCTATCACTGCTCGCGCCCGCCTTTGTGTCCGCCCAGACCGCGCCCGCTCCGAGACCCACCGCCACCACCCCCACGGTGCCGGCGACGGCCGTCACGACCACGGAACCCGAGCCGACCAAACTCGAGGCCGTCGAGGTCACCGGTTCGCGCATCCGGCTCAACGCCGGCGAGGCCACCGCCCTGCCAGTCTTCACCCTCGACCGCATTCAGCTCGAGGAACTCGGCGTGAATCGCCTCGCCGACCTCCGTTACGCGATCCCGCAGCTCGCGCCCGCGGTCGGCTTCAACGACAATCTCGTCAACGGCGGCCCGTCGCGCGGCCAGATGGTGAGCACGTCCTTCAATCTCCGCGGCCTCGGCGGCAACTCCACGCTCGTCCTCGTCGACGGCCTCCGCGTCCCGCACTCCGGCCAGGAAGCGCCCGGCGGCGCCGGCGGACGCGAGGACTTCAACGTCGACGGCATTCCCGTTTCTGCCATCGAGCGCGTCGAGATTCTGACCGAGGGCGCGGGCGCCATCTACGGCTCCGAAGCCATCGGCGGCGTGGTCAACATCATCCTCAAGAAGAATTACACCGGCGCGGAAATCACGATCAACTACGACAACGCCTTCGACAAGGACGTCGGCCAGACGGCTATCAGCCTCACGGCAGGCGTCACGCGCGGAAAATTGAAGACCATGCTGACCGCGAGCTGGGAACACCAAAACGCGATGATGTCGCGCGACCGGTGGTTCACAGCCTATAGCGACACGACGAAATATGGCGCGGCTGCGCCGCAGGCGTTTTTCCTCCAGCAGCCGCCGCTTGTCGGCGGATTGCTCGCGAGCACCAACTCGCCGCAGAACGCCGCGCAGGCCAACCTCCCCGGCCTCACCACCAACTTCGTCGCGATCCCGGCCGGCGCACGCGGCGCCACGCTGCCGGTCGCGAGCTACGCGGCGGGAGTCTGGGGCGAGCGCATGGACCCCAATCAATACTCCACCTCGATCGATCCGGCCAAGCGCCGCAACATCGTCCTCAACGCCGACTACGACTACGCCGGCTGGCTGAAGCCCTACCTCAAGCTGCGCTGGAGCCGCTTCGAAAATACGTTCAAGAGCACGCCCACCACGCTCAACGCGCAGTCGCTGCCCGTGGGTTACCCGGGCAATCCGTTTTCCACGGCGGTGTTTCTCAAGAAAACTTTCTGGGACATGCCGGTGGCGCAGCAGAATTCGTTTCACGAAAACTCCGGCCTCGTCGCCGGCGTGCGCGGCAACCTCGCCGACGGCTGGCTGCGCGGCTGGCGCTACGACGCCACCGCCTCGTTCGCGCGCAACATCATCTACGACGACCAAATCGCCGTCGGTTTCAACAACGCCCTGCTCACCGCCGCGATCAACAACGCCAATCCCGCCCTGCGCCCCATCCTCACCTACGACAGCGCCACGCCCGGCGCCGATCCGAATCCTCCCGGCTATCTCCTCAGCCTGATGCCGACCTTCGATCACCGCGACGTGACCAATGTGGCGCAATACACGTTGAACTTCGACGGCAAGGTCTGGACCGGTTGGGCCGGCGACATCAACGCGGCGGTCGGCGGCGAGTCCTCGACGGAGAAAGTGAAATTCTCGCGCCAGCCGGGCGACCCCTCCCTCAGCTTTGCGCTCACCCGGCCGGTCAGCCGCACCACGTCGGCGACCTATGTCGAGGTGCGGGTGCCGCTGCTCTCGGCCCGCCAAAAAATTCCGCTGGTGCACTGGCTCGAAGTTTCCGGCGCCGTCCGCGCCGAACACTTCTCCGATCTCGGCGGCCACAACACCCCGCAATACACCGCGCTGTTCCAGCCCGTCACCTGGATCACGCTCCGCACCTCGCGCCGCGAGGGCTTCAAAGCGCCCCGCACCTACGATCTGCAGGCCCCGATCTTCGCCTCCACGGCCACGCTCACCACGACCAGCAACGTGATCGATCGCCAGCGCAACAACGAGCTCGTGCTCGGCGTCGTCAACAGCATCACGGGCGGCAATCCCACGCTCAAGCCCGAGACTTCCGTTTCCAAAAAAGGCGGCATCGTGATCGACGTGCCCGGCAGTTGGTTCAAGGGCCTTTCGCTCTCCGCCGATTACTGGCAGACCTACTACGTCAACAAGGTCGGCGCGCCGGGCCGCCAGGTGCTCATCGATTATTTCCCGGAGCGCATCACGCGCGGCCCGTCCACCGGCGGCCTGCCCGGCCTGATCACCGGCTTCGACACCAGCAACATCAACCAAGCCGGCCAGAAGGCGAAGGGCATCGACTACCAAATGTCCTATCAGCGCCGGTTCAGCTTCGGCGTCGTGCGCGCGTCCGCCGGCCTCTCCGATCCGGCCCCCGTCATCACCCAGTCTACGCCCGCGGCGATCCCGACCTCCACCTTCGGCCAGTTGCCGCGGCGCACGAGCGGCTCGCTCTTCTGGTCGCGCGACGCCTGGAACGCCGGCGTCAGCTACAGCTACCAGGCCCGCTATTTGATCAGCGGCCCCACCGGCACCTACTATCCGTCGGTGATCCTGTTCAATCCCCAGGTCTCTTACAACTTCGCCAAGAATCAGGACTTTGGCGACAAGGCCGGCGCCTGGTGGGCGCGCGCGCTGGCCGGCAGCAAGATCAGCGTGACGATTCCCAACGCTTTGGAGCGCGAGCCGTCGAACAACGAAGTGCTCGCCGGCCGCATCGTCGTCGACCCGCGCCTGCGCCGCTACGTCCTCTCGCTCACGAAGAAACTCTGACCCGTCGGGGCGTCGCTTGCCGACGCCCGGTTTGCGGAAGGCGGGCGTCGTCAAGCGACGCCCCTACAACTCGTTCGCCATGAAAAAACTCCTTCTCACCCTCGCCGCGCTCGCGTCACTCCCCGCGCTCGCGCTGGCCGCCGAGCAACCTTCCACCGCCAGCGCCCCGAAATCCCAAGCTGACCTCGACTACGACGCCGTGTGGGCAATCTATCGCGCGCCGGCTACCCCGGGCCTCGAGCGCAAGGACCGCGCATGGTGGGAGGAATCGGACAAAAAATACCGCCAGTTCTCCGAGGCCGTTCGCGCCTTCGCGGCCAAATATCCGACAGACCCGCGCCGTTACGAAGGCCTCGTGCAGTCGAGCTACACCCGCCCGTGGTTCCTCACCGGCTTCAAGCCCGAGTTCGACACCCGCGCCAGCGAGACGAACATCACTGTCGATCAGGCCGCACTCAACGCCTTCCGCGCGTCCCAGTTGAAATATCTCGCCGAGGTCGTCACCGCGCCCGACGCCACCACGCGCCAGCGCGGCGGCGGTTTCGCCGCCTACCTCGTCGACACCCGCGCCGACGCGAAAGATCGCGGCGTGCCCTTCGACCTCGCGCCGGCCCACGCCGTGGTCGAGCGCGTCATCGAAAGAATGCCCGACGAGCGCGCGCTGGTCGTTGTCGATCAATTCATCGTGGCGCTGAAGCAACATTCGCCCGACGAAGCGAAGGCCTTCGAGGCGAAGCTCCAGTCGATCCCGTCGCTCGCCACCGCGGTCGCCGCCGCCGAGGTGAAGCGCCAGCAAGCCGCCGCCGAGAAGACGAAACGCGTGGCCGACCTCAGCTCCGTCAAGTTCACCGCTGCCGACGGGCGTGAAGTCGATATCGCCGCACTCAAGGGCAAGGTCGTCCTCATCGATTTCTGGGCCACATGGTGCGGCCCGTGTATTGCCGAGCTGCCCAACGTCGTCGCCGCCTACAACAAATACCACGACAAGGGCTTCGAGGTCATCGGCATCACGCTGGAAAATCCCGGCGTGATCGCGAAGGACGCATCCGCCGCGACGGTCGCGGAAAAAATGGCCGCCGCGAAAAAGAAGATGCTCGATTTCGCCGCCAAGAACGCGATGCCCTGGCCGCAGTTCTTCGACGGCACGGGCTGGGAAAATCCCTACACGGCGAAATACGGCATCCGTGGCATCCCCGCGATGTATCTGCTCGATCGGGAGGGCAAGGTGGTCTCGCTCGACGCCCGTGGCCCGAAGCTCGAGTCCGAGATCAAGCGGCTGCTGAAATTGTAGGGACGCAGACATGCTGTGTCCTACGAGAATTGGGTTGGGTGAAAATTGGGCGCCGTTCACCCGGTCTGCCCTTTTGCTGCCGTGTGCCAGGGGCGCGAGCAGCCTCGCGACATTAGGGACCCGAGGCGTCGGCGGTTCCCGCCGGAGGCCGGCCGCGTTGCGCGCAAGCTCGCGCCCTTCCGGCCTGTCTCGTGCGGCCCTTTCGCCTCGTCTGCATGGCGCCGCCCTTTCAACGTCTCACCCATGGCCAACGCACCCCTCCACCGTCTGCGCGAGTTGTTCCCGCGCTTTTTAGTCCTGACCGGATTCGCCCTCGCCAGCGCAGCGCTGTGCGCGGCCGACGCCCCCAGGCCTCCCGCCGGTCCCCCAGGAGATCCAGCGGCCGGCCCGACGGTCACGATGCAGGCCTTCGAGGTCACTGGCTCGCGGCTGCGCTCCTTCGCGGGCGAGGTCGACATCAATAACGTGATTTCCGTTGATCGCACAACCATCGAGGAGCAGGGCGTGCAGAGCATCGCCGACCTGCGCGCGCTGATCCCGCAGTTGTCCGTGGCGGCCAACTCTGCGTTCACGGGCAACATCACGAGTGGCACCCAAGTCGACGGCATCGCCAATTTTCAGCTGCGCGGACTCAACGGCAACGCCACACTCGTTCTCATCGACGGCCGCCGCCTGCCGCGCACCCGTCAGACCGGCGTCAGCAGCGACTACGACATCTACGGCATTCCGATTTCCGCGATCGAGCGGATCGAGGTGCTGCCCGACGGCGGGAGTTCCGTCTACGGCTCCGATGCGCTCGGCGGCGTCGTGAACCTCATTCTCCGCAAAGGTTACCGCGGCTCCGAACTCGAGTTGTCCTACGAAAACACGTTCAAAACCGATTCCGCCGTCATGCGCTACAACCTCACGTCAGGTTACAGCGTCGGCAAACTCTCGCTCAATCTCACCGCCAACTACGAAACGCAAAATGCCCTCGCCGGCGTCGACCGCTGGTGGGCCGGCACCAGCGATCGCCGCTTCCTCGGCGCGACGACGGACGGCCGCTCCTCCGTTCCCGTCGGCGGTCGCATCCGCGTGGGGACCGGCACCTTCCCCGGCACGGCGACCAGCATCCTCCGCATTCCCACCGGCTCGGATGGGAAAAACGTCACCGCGCAGAACTACATCAACGCCGGCGTGCCCGCCGACGAGGATCGCTACGACTCCGCGGCCCGCCAGAACCTCATCAACGAGAGCCGCCGTCAGGCCTACACCCTGCGCGCCGATTACCGCGTGCGCGACTGGCTGCGGCCCCGCGTCGATTTCCGCTGGAACCGGGCGATCAACTTCGGCAAAGGCAATCCGCTCGGCGCGATTCAGAATCCCACCATCCCCGTCGGGCGGCTGGGCAATCCGTTCAACGTGCCCATCATCGTCGAAAAATATTTCTGGGAGTTCGGCTACGGCGATCGGAAATACACCACGACCGACACGAGCGTGGTCTTCGGGATCGACGGCAAACTGCCTCGCGAATGGCGCTACAGCGCCGGCCTCCAGTTTCAAAAGAAAGCCCCCGAGATCGAGGAGACGGTGAACCAGTGGAACCTCACGCCGCTCAACGCCGCCATCACCGATCCCACCCAGTCCATCATCGTCGCGCACGACAGCCGCAAGGGCGCCGCGAATGCCGCGGGTGCCCTCGAGCAGTTTTTTTTCCTCGATCCCAGCGGCGAGCCCAACCGGATTTGGTCCTACGATTTCAAGGCCGACGGCCCGGTCTACACTCTGCCCGCCGGCGCCATTCAGACGGCCTTCGGCTGGGAAAGCCGGCAGGACTACGTGAAGTTCCTCCGCCGCAATCCGAACGATACGACGCAGGCCGCCGAGCCGAAGGGGCACCGGCTCACGAATTCCTATTTCGCCGAGGTCAAGGTGCCGCTGCTGGGTGCCAAGAAGAATTTCGTCCTCGCGCGCAGCCTGAGCCTGAGCGGCTCCGGCCGCTATGATCGTTACGAGGACGCGGCGACCTCCACCGCGAAAACCTTCTCGGGCGGCGCGAGCTGGAAACCGTTCAAGTGGCTCGCGTTTCGCGGCACCCGCAACGAGGGCTTCAAGGTCCCGCTGCTCACCGACCTCAACCGCAACCCCTCTACGGCCGCCACGCAGTTCGGGCTCACGGGCACGTTTGTGCTGTTCGATACCGCGCGCAACGAGCAGTTCCTCGGCAACATCCCGCGGCTCCTCGCCGGCAATCCCAACCTCAAGCCGGAGCGGTCCGAGAGCCTCAACGGCGGCATCGCCGTCGATGTGCCGTTCGTGAAGGGACTCACCTTCGACGTCTCGTTCTGGGACACGAAGATTCACGACCAGGTCGCGACGCTCAGCAACCTCCAGGACATGTTCGTTCTGTTTCCCGAAAAATTCGGCCGCGCCGCGCCGACGGCCGCCGACCTTGCCGCCGGGAAACCGGGCGTGATCAACTTCCTCGATTTCACGCCCGTGAACGTCTCGCTGCGCTCGATGTCGGGCTACGACATGCGGCTCAGTTACACCGTGGGCACGCAGCGCTTCGGCCGCTTCGTCCTCAACGCCGCCGGCACGCAGCAGACCCGCAACCGCAGCTTCATCCGCCCGGGTGCCGCCGGCGTGGCGACGGTTGGGCTCGCCAACCGCCCGCTCCGCCTCACGGGCAACCTCAACTGGACGCGCGGCCCGTGGGCCGCAACCGTCACGCACGTCTGGCAGGAAGCCTACCGCGTCAGCATCACCACCGGCCCCGACTGGCCGATCTACACGAACTGGAACGCCAACGTTTCCTACAACTTCACCAAGACCGCGCTCGCGCAGCATGCCGGCTGGATCGGTCGCGCCTTCGACCGGGCGCGCCTGAACTTCGCCGTGATGAACGTGCTCGAGGAAGGCGTCGCGTTTTCCCCGACCGGCGGCATCTCGCCCTACATCGATTCGCGCCTGCGCCGCTACACCGTCACCTTGCGCAAGGGACTCTGAACCGGGGCCGCGGGCTGGCTCGCGACCTCACCGAATCACTATCGCCATGAAACTCCACCACACCCTGCTGCTCGCCGCCCTCGCCGCCCCGTTTGCGTTCGGGCAGCGCTCGACCCTGATCGCTCCCGTCCCCGCAGCCGCCTCGCCCGCCGCGAAGGCCGCGCTCGCCGAAATCGACGCCGCCCACCTCGCGCTCGGTCCGCAACCCAGCGGGTTTTTCGAGGGCAAGACGCGCACCCAGCTCGCGACGATGCACGAGACGAACCAGCTGAAGATCCGCGAAGTCGCGGAGCGTTTCTACCGCGAAAATCCCGCCGATCCGCTTCGCTGGGAAGCGGTGCTGCATATGATCATGATCAAGCCGGACTTTGTCACCGGCTTCAAACCGGGCTTCGACCAGATTAAGCCCGGCGAGAAGACCACCGACTACTACCTCATCGACGAAGCGCCGAAGGCCGCGTGGGAAAAAAAGCTCGCCGAGTATGACGCCGCGCTACGCGTCGCGAAAGATGTGCCGCCGGAGGTGCTCGAATACCGGCTCTATCTCGAGATGTCGCGCAGTCTGGCCACCGCGGCGCGCGAGGGTCCGGCAGCCATCGGCCGCGCCGAGAAGCAGGTCGACGCGCTGGCCGTGCAGTTTCCCACGGGCAAGATTCCGCTGCGTGCCTACCTCACGCTTTTCGCCAAGAAAGTGGCCGCCGGCGGCGACACAGCCGAGGAGATCTGGGGGCGGCTGTCCGCGAGTCCCAACACCCTGGTGCGCGAGCGCGCGGAGGGTGAATTGCGCAAGATCGAGACGGAGCGCCGGCCACTGGAGTTGGCCTTCACCGCGGTCGACGGCCGCGCGGTCGACGTCGCGAAGTTGCGGGGCAAGGTTGTGCTCGTGGATTTCTGGGCGACTTGGTGCGGCCCGTGCATCGCCGAGCTGCCGAACGTCAAGCAGGTCTACGCTGCTTATCACGACAAGGGGTTCGAAATCGTCGGCGTCTCGCTCGAAAACGGCCGGCTGCTCCCCGCCGACACCGTCGCGCAGACCGCGGAGAAGATGACCAAGGCCGCCAAGGTGCTCACCGATTTCACGGCGAAGAACGAGATGCCCTGGCCGCAATACTTCGACGGCAAGCATTGGAAGAACGACCTCTCCACGCGCTTCTCGATCAATTCCATCCCCGCGATGTTTCTGCTCGATCAAGACGGCAAGGTCGTCTCGACCAATGCGCGCGGTGCAATGTTGGAGAAAGAAGTGAAGCGACTGCTGAAGTTGTGATGGTTGTGGCGGCTGGGTGCTCGGCGTCGACGTGGCCAAGCTTAGGTAGGGGCGAGGCAGTCCGTTTCGTGCGCTGGATGGCTTGAGGTTTCTTCCCTCCGTGGGAGCGAGCTTGCTCGCTCCCACGAGATGAACGCTCGCAGCATCGGTTCCGCTGCTGCCTTGAAGTTGGCCTGGAGCGTGCCCACAGTCGCGCCCGCTGCGGTGGACTCTGCCCTGCGGCGAGCCGCTTTCCCTGACCCGCGCCTGCAACTCCAATCACCCTCCGCATGTCAGCTGATCCTTCCTCCCCGTCTCCCGTCACCAACGCCAAGCCCGACCCGGAGACCGAGTGGCTGGCCCGCACGTATCGCCCGAACGAGGTCAACCTCACCATCCGCGCGGTGACCGTCGGCATGCTGATCGGCGGTGCGATGTGCCTCTCCAACCTCTACGTTTTCTTCAAGACCGGCTGGAGCATGGGCGTGACACTCACCGCGTGCATCCTCGCGTTCGGCGCGTTTCAGGCGCTGCAGGCGCTGCGCATCGTGAAGAAACCTCTCACCGTCCTCGAGAACAACGCGCTCACCACGGTCGCGTCGGGCGCGGGCTACATGACGGGCGGCGGCAACATGGCGGCGTTTGGCGCGCTGCTGATGGTCACGACCATGCGGCCGCCGTCGCTGCCGATGATCGCGTGGTTCGCGCTGATCGCGGCGCTGGGCGTGTTTGCCGCCATTCCGATCAAGCGCCAGCTCATCAACCGCGAGGGCCTGGCGTTTCCCACCGGCACGGCCACGGCCGAGACGATCAAGTCGATCCATGACGCCGCGGCGGGCGGCGGCGCGAGCAAGGCGGCCTGGCTCGCGGGGGCCGCGATCTTCGGCGCGGTGCTCGCGTGGTTCCGCGATGCGTGGAAGATGATTCCCGGCACCTTCGGCGTGCCGATCTCGCTCGCCGGCAAGTCGCTCGCGGAGTGGACGCTCTCGTTCAAGGCCGAGGTCGTGCTGCTCGGCGGCGGCGCGCTCATGAGTTTTCGCACCGGCTGGTCGCTGCTGCTCGGGGGCGTGCTGACCTACGCGGTGCTCGCGCCGGCGCTTTTGGCCCACGGCTTCATCACCAGCGTCAGCTACAAGGCCATCGTCGCGTGGACGCTGTGGCCGGGCGCCGCGATTCTCGTGGCGTCCGGGCTCACCTCGTTCGCCTTCGACTACAAGAGTGTCGCGCGCTCGTTCACCGGCCTCACGCGCATCTTCAGCCGGAACAAGGAAGCCGACACCGGCATCGCGGCCATCGAGTGCCCCGATTGGTGGTTTCCGACGGGCTTCCTGATCCTCGGCCCGCTCGTGGTCCTGCTCATGGCGTGGCTCTTCCAGATCCCGTGGTGGGCCGGCGTTATCGCCGTGCCGCTGGCAGTGCTGATGGGTTTCGTGGCGGCGCGGGTCACCGGCGAGACCGACGTCACGCCGACCAAGTCCCTCGGTCCCGTCACGCAGCTGCTCTACGGCGTGATCACGCCGGGCAATCTCTCGGGCAACATCATGTCGGCGAACGTCACCGGCGGCATCGGCCTGCACGCCGCCGATCTGCTGACGACGCTCAAGACCGGCTGGCTGCTCGGCGCGAAGCCGCGGCACCAACTCTACGCGCAGCTCTTCGGCGTCGTGGCCGGCGCCGCAGTCGTCGTGCCGGCGTTCAACCTCATCATTCCCGATCCCAGCGTGCTCGGCGGCGAGACGTGGCCGGCGCCGTCGTGCGTCGTGTGGGCCGGCGTGTCCAAGGCGTTCTCCGGCGGAATCGGCGCGCTGCTGCCGTCGTCGAAAACCGCGATCATGGTCGGACTCGCGCTCGGCGTGGCGCTCGCGCTGTTGGAGAAATTTGCGCCGCGTCCGCTCAAGCCGTTCGTGCCGTCGGCCTCGGGCATCGGCATCGCGATGGTCGTGCCGGGCAGCAACAGCATTGCGATGTTCCTCGGCGCGGCGATCGCGGAAGCCGTCCGCCGGGTGCGCCCCGCGCTCGCCGAGAAGACGGTCGTGCCCGTCGCCTCGGGCCTCATCGCGGGCGAAAGCCTCATGGGCATAGTCATCGCGCTGCTGATCGTCAGCGGCGTGATCGCCAAGTGATCGGTTCGCACCAATGAACGGGAGAAGAAAGTCAGGCGATTTCTTCGGAACGGGCTGGGGGGGTCGGCCTTCTCGTTTGTCATGAGGGGTGACAGCCGATGACCGCCACTCGCACATTCCACCCTTCCTTCGGGCCGCGCCGGTGGTAGGACACTGCCCCCCGATGCCCGAGCCCGACTCACGCCCCCGCGATTTTGCGTCGCTCTACCGCGCGACCCTCGCGCCGCTGCGTCGTTATCTGGCCCGGCTGCTGGGCAACCGATCCGATGCGCAGGATGTGGCGCACGACGCCTATGCGCGGGTCTACCGCACCATGGAGAAGGAGGCGGTCGGGCGGCCCGAGGGCCTGCTCTTCACGACGGCGCGCCGCCTTGCCATCAACCAACTCAAGCGCCGCGACCACTCGCCGGTCCAGAGCGCCGAGAGCAACATCATCGAACTCTCTCCCGCTCAGGCGCCCGGCATTGAGCGGGTGGTCATGGCGCGCCAGGAATGGGCAGCCACCGAGGCGGCGATCGCGCGCCTGCCCCCGGGTTGCCGCGCGGTCTTTCTGCTCTGCAAATTCGATGGTCTCACGCATCCCGCCGCGGCCGCCCGGCTCGGCATCTCGCCCAAGACCGTCGAAAAACAACATGCGCGCGCCCTCCGGCTCCTGCGCGCCTCGCTCCGCTACGATGACGACCCCCGCGCCGAAACCACCGGCCACACCGGTGCCGCCGGCCGCTAACGCCATGTCCTCTCTCCGCACGTTCTTTCGTGAAGAAATCGACCGGCAGGCCTCCGTCTGGACGGCGCGCCTTGAGGCCGGTCCGTTGAACGACGCCGACCGCACTGCGCTCGCCGCGTGGCTCGAGGCCGAGCCCGAACACCGCTGGGCGCTCTCACGCTATCGGGAAATGTGCGCGCAACTCACCGCCCAGATTCCGGTGCTCACTGACGCCGATGAAGTCAACGCGCTCGTCGCCCGCGTCGCCACGCGCCACCGCTGGCGCCGCGTCTCCACGCGCGTGCTCGCCGCCGCCGCGGTTGTGGCGCTTGCCGCCGGTGTCTGGCACCTGCTGCCGGAGAAAATGGAAACGCGCCCCGCCGAGCGCCGCGCGCTCGCGCTCGCCGATGGTTCGCGCGTCGAGCTCAACGCGCAGACCCAGCTCCAGATTTCCCTCGGGCGCCACGAACGCCGCGTGACGCTGGTGCGCGGCGAGGCGTTTTTCCGCGTGGCGCACGATCCGGCGCGCCCGTTCTTCGTCGCAACGCCGGCCGGCGCGGTGCGCGTGACCGGCACCGTGTTCAACGTTCGCGCGACCGCGGCCGGCCGTGCCGAAGTCACCGTGCTCGAAGGCACCGTGCAGGTGCAGCCGGCCGCTGCGGCCGAGGCGGCGAAGACCTCCGCGCCGGTGCCGCTGGCCGCGGGCGCCCAGGCCGTGGTCAGCGGCTCGGGCGTCACCGTGTGCGCGCTTTCCGCCGA
This sequence comes from Opitutus sp., assembly GCA_009695305.1. Lineage (GTDB taxonomy): Bacteria > Verrucomicrobiota > Verrucomicrobiia > Opitutales > Opitutaceae > SIBG01. The sequence goes on from SIBG01000023.1 coordinate 21,754, forward strand.
GGCGGTGCAAAACGTCACGGCGTGGCGCGTGGGGCAGGCCGCGTTTGAGTCCGAGCCGCTCGCCGCCGCCCTCGATCGATTTGCCGCCTATCACACTCAACTCATCACCGTGGCGGCCGATGCCGCCGCGCTGCGCGTGGGCGGTCGCTACAGCCTCGACGACCTCGACGGTTTTCTTGCCGCCGTCGAGCAGTCACTCCCCGTCAGCGTCGTCCACGGCGCCGACGGTTCCGTGCGCGTCGTGGCGCGCCCGCGCACCCGCCTCTGACGAAATTCTTTCCCGCGACGGGGGGCGCTACGCTTCCCAATTGTCGTAACCAATAACGGGCGAAACCCAGCGCCCGACTCCCCTCCAACACACCATGCAACTCATACGATTCCGCCTAGTGGTCGCGGGCGCGCTCGCGACCCTGTGCGGTGCGGCGTTCGCCGCCCCGGTTAGATTTGAGATCAAGGCCCAACCGGCACCCGCCGCGTTGCTGGCCTTCTCCAAGCAGGCTGCCGTCGAGGTGGTCTTTTCCGCCGACGATCTCAAGGAGGTCCGGGCCAACGAAGTCATCGGCCAGTTCGAGCCCGACGACGCGATGGCGCGTCTGCTCCGTGACACCGGCTTCGCCGCCCACCGCAACGGCGGGGGCAAGTTCGTGGTCACGGCCGCGCCCGCCACGACTGCGGCTCCGGTCACGGCGGCTGGGTCCGTGCGCGGAACGCTGGGGTGGGGCGACGGCCGCCCGGCGGCCGGCGTCTTGGTCGTCGTTAGCGAAAACGGGCAGGCGGTGAAGACGGACAAGTATGGGGAGTATTTTTTCCCGTCCCTCAAGGCCGGCACCTACCTGCTGATCGCGACGGCGGACGGCTACCAGACCCTCCATATTGCGGACGTCTCGGTGCGCGCCCGCGAGGATCTCACGCTCACCGGGCAGACCATGCGCAAGGCCGTCGATGTCACCAAGCTCGAGCCCTATCTCGTCCGGGCCGATGCCGCGACCATGCTCGATCCCTACGAGGTCGCGAGCAACCGCGTGCAACCGTTCCAGAGCGCCAACGTGGACCTGCCCCGCACGATGAACGACGCCCAGCCCTATCTGATCTTCGAGCGCCGCGCCATCGAGCAGTCGGGCGCGACCAGCGTGGAGGCGTTTCTGCGGCAGCGCCTGACGATGGACACCACCGAGTCGCCCATGAACTACGGCGCCAACAACAGCAACTTCAGCTCCTTCAACCTGCGCGGCCTCGGCACCGATCACACCCTGGTCCTCATCGACGGGCGCCGGCCCGCCGACTACACCATCCTTACGGCCAGCTACCAAGCGGACATCAACGGCGTGCCGCTCGCCGCGATCGACCGCATCGAGGTGCTGCCGGCGTCTGCCTCCGGCATCTACGGCGCGAACGCCGTCGGCGGGGTCATCAACGTCGTGCTCCGTCGCAACTATGCCGGCGTGCAGGTCACCACCTCCTACAACAACACCTTCTCGAAGGACGCGCCCGTGCGCACGGCCAACTTCGCCGCCGGCCTGTCCCTCGAGGACGGCAAGACACAGGTCATGGTCACCGGCAGCTATTCCGACACCCAAGTGCCGCTGATTCAGGACCGCAGCTTCGTGCGGGAGGGCATGGCGCTGATCCGGCAGAATTCGCCGTCGACGTTTCTGCCGCCCAATTCGCAGCCGCTCGGCGCCACCCCAAACATCCGCAGCAACAACAACACGCCGCTCTTCGGTGCCGGCACGCCGGTCTTCACGACGGTGCCGGTCGGTTTCGCTGGCGGCGACAAGGCCGCCACGCTGGCCGCGCTGCAAAGCAAAGCCGGCACCTACAACTACGATCTCGCCCCCACCCACCAAAACGGCGCCGCCCGCTATATGATCGGGTCGCCGGGCACGGTCACGGCGCAGCAGGTGAAATTCTCCCGGCAGTTCCGCCCATGGCTCGAGGCGTTCGTCGAATACCGCCGCAGCACCAATCTTAACCAGAACTCGGAGCAGACACCGTTTTCAGCCACGGCCAATTTCTCGATCGCCGCCACGGCGCCCACCAATCCCTTCGGCCAGGTGGTGCGCCTCTCGATCCCCTCTGACCCGCCGGGCGCGGTCGGCGAATTCGCCATCAAGGTCACGAGCCTCCGCGCCCTCGCCGGCGTGGTGGTCAACCTGCCCCGCGAATGGCGGGTGCATGCCGATGTCACATGGAACAACACCCGCACGAGCCAATCGCAGGTCGCGGTGAACACCACGCCGATGAACAACGACTTCAACAGCGGCGTTCTGAATCCGTTCCGCGACACCGTCGCCTACCCGCTGGACCTCACGCCCTACCTCGGGCGGATCACGGTGGGCACGAAGAACACGCTCGAGGAATACGCCTTCCGCACCGCCGGCCCGATCTGGTCGCTGCCCGCCGGCCCGATCAAGCTCGCCGCCACCTACAGCTACCGCAAGGAAGTCATTCCCACCTACGTCCTCAACTACGTCTACAACTCCCCGCCGAATTCCTGGGTGGCGATCCCGGCGCGGAGCCGTGGCACGGACGCCGCTTATGCCGAGGTCTGGGTGCCAGTGGTGGGCGCCAAGAAGAACTGGCCGCTGCTGCGCCAACTCGACTTTCAGGTGGCGGGGCGCGACGAGCGTTTCAAGGTCACCACCGCCACCGCGCTCGTCATCCCGGGGACCAACATCGTCCGCAACAAGACCCGCTATGGCGCCGCCACGCCCACCTACGGCCTGCGTTACCGGCCGTTTCAAGAACTGCTGTTGCGCGCGTCCTACAGCGAGGCTTTTCGCCCGCCCTCCTATAACCAGTCGGTGGCGACGCCCAACATCCTCTCGACGCGCGTGACCGATCCCAAGCGCGGCAACGCCTCGACCACCATTGCCTACACCTCGGGCACCAACCCCGACATCAAGCCCGAGTGGGGCCAGAACACGAACCTCGGCATCGTGTGGGAGCCGAAGAAGCTCCCGGGCCTGCGGGTGTCGGTCGATTACTCGAAAATCAAGAAGATCGACAACATCGCGACGCTCAGCGTGCAGAACGTGGTCAACTTCGAGGATTACCTGCCCGACCGCGTCGTGCGCGACAAGCCGACCGCCGGCGACCCGTTTTCCGTCGGTCCCATCACCTCGGTCGATGCGCGCAGCATGAACCTCAACCACGCACTGACCGAGAGCTACGACGCCTCGATCAACTACAGCCGCCACACCAAGGGCTGGGGTATCTGGAATTTCTGGAGTCAGGCGACCTCGTGGCAGCACTACCAGGTGCAGGCGACCGTCAACGCGCCGATGACCGAATACATCGGCACCCCGGGCTACGTGAAATTCAAGGCCAGCGCTGGCTTCAGTTGCGACTACAACCAGTGGACCTTTGGCTGGTCGGCGCGCTACGTGGGCTCCTCGCTTCAGCGCACCGCCTACGTGGCGCAGCAGGGTTCCGACCACATCCCGAGCCAGCACTACCACGACGTTTTTGTCGCCCGCCGCTTCCCGCAGGCGACCACCCGCGATGCCGCGTGGTGGCAGCGCGCCCTCAGCCGCTCCGAACTCCAGGTGGGTGTGCAGAACGTGCTCAACAAAACCCCACCCTTCGACGCCTACTACAGCCCCAATTACCTGATCAGCCGTTACGGCGACGCGCGGCTTGCCACCTATACGCTCACCGTGCGCAAGAATTTCTGAGACCAACCGGAAACTGGCGGGCCAGCCGCCAACCGTTCACTGCCGTTCTCTGCCGTTTGCGTGCTCCGTGGCGCAGCACCGCGGCACCCCTGATCCACTCTCCACCGCATGCACCCTCCTAAGCTCATCTTCCTTTTCGTCGCAATCATCCGGCGCCGGAGCCTTCTTCTTGCGCTGTGCCTCGCGCCGCTCCTCGCGGCGGCGCCACGCTTCGCGCACGAGGCCAGCGACCTCAAGCCCGATCCGGCCGCCAAGTTCGGCGTGCTCGAAAACGGCCTGCGCTATGTCATCTACCCGAATCACGAGCCCAAGGGCCGCGCCTCGCTGCGCCTGCTCGTGCTCGCGGGCTCGTTGCACGAGGAGGAGAACCAGCGCGGCGTCGCACATTTTCTCGAGCACATGGCGTTCAACGGTAGCGATCACTTTGCGCCCGGCACGCTCATCGAGTTCTTCCAGCGCATGGGCATGAGCTTCGGCGGCGACACCAACGCCTCCACCGGTTTCGACCGCACCCAGTATATGCTCGAGCTGCCCGACACGAAGGAGCCCACCTTGGCCGAGGGCCTCCGCGTGCTCGCCGACGATGCCGGCGGCCTGCTGCTCCGCGCCGACGAGATCGACAAGGAGCGGGGCATCATCCTCAGCGAAAAGCGCGCCCGCGACAGCGTCGGCTACCGCACGCAGGTGGCGCAGTTCGAATTCATGTTCGGCACGACCCGCTTGCCGACGCGGATGCCGATCGGTCTTGCTGAGATCATTGAGAAGGCGCCGCGCGAACGGTTCGTGGACTTCTGGAACACGTGGTATCGCCCGGAGAAGCTGGCCGTGATTGTCGTGGGCGAGGTCGAGGTGGCCGCGGTGGAGAAACAGATTGCGGCGGCCTTTGCTGCCCTCCGGGGCCGCGCTCCGGCGAAACCCGAGCCTGCGCTCGGCACCGTCGCGAAGTTCGACGGTGTGCGCGCGGGCCATCATGCCGAGGCCGAGGCCCCGTCCACCCGCGTCTCACTGGTCTGCGTTACTCCTTACGTCGCCGAGCCCGACACGGCGGCAAACCGCGTGAAACGCCTGCCGCGTCGGCTGGCGGTCGGCATCCTCAACCGGCGCCTCGCCGAGCTCGCCAAGAAAGAGAATGCGCCCTTCCTGCAGGCGGCCGTCTCCGTCAGTGAGAATTTTAAGTTCATGGGTGACGCGACCGTCGATCTCACCTGCAAGGCCGAGCGATGGCAGGCAGCGCTCGCGGCGGGCGAACAGGAACTTCGCCGTGCCATTGAACACGGCTTTCAGCCCGATGAACTGAAGGAGGTTGTCGCGACCACGCTCAGCGCCCTTGAGCAGTCGGTGAAGTCGGCGGCGACCCGCCGCTCCAGCGCGCTGGCCAACGGCCTGCTGGGCAGCCTGGTGGCGGAGGAGGTGTTCACCGCGCCGGCCGACAATCTCGCGCGGCTCAAACCGGCGCTCGAAAAGGTGACGCCGGAAGAGTGCGTGGCCGCTCTGCGCGACGCCTTTGGCGGCAACGGCCTGTATGTGTCAGTCACCGGCACCGCGAAAATTCCGGGCGACGCCGTCGCTGCGATCAACACCGCCTACGAGGAGTCGCGCGTCGTGGCCGTGCTGCCCAAGGCCGCCGAGGAGGCGCGGGCCTGGGCCTACACTGACTTCGGCGCGCCGGGCAAGGTCACCAAACGCGAGCACATCGCGGACCTCGACGTCACCCTGGTGACGTTTGCCAACGGCGTGCGGCTGAACCTCAAGCGGACCGACTTCGATGCCGGTCGCATCATGGTCAGCGCGCGCCTGGGCAACGGCTCCATGAGCGAGCCGGCCGACCAGCGCGGGTTGGCGCAGATTGCCAGCAGCGTTTTCAACGGCGGAGGCCTGGGCAAGCACAGTGTCGACGACCTCCGACGCATCCTCGCGGGTCGAAATGCCGGGGCCGCCTTCCAAACGACGACCGATGCCTTTGTGCTGGCGTATCCGACCGTGTCCGCCGCGCGCGGCGGCCGCGGGTCCGGCGCGGGCGGCACGACGCGGGAAGATCTGCTGCTCACGCTGCAGTTATTCGCCGCCCATCTCACCGATCCCGGCTACCGCCCCGAGGGGCTCCGCCAGAGCCGGTCGATGCTTGACCTGATTTACGGCACCATCGAGCGCACGCCGAGCGGACCGATCGCGATGGAAGTGGCCAATCTCATTGCCAGCGGCAATCCGCGCTTTGGCCTGCCGCCCAAGGATGTCGTCATGGCGCGCACGCTCGACGAGGTCCGCGCTTGGCTCTCGCCCGAGCTCGCGCGCCGGGAGATCGAAGTCGCCATCGTCGGTGATCTCGACGTCGACGCCACCATCGACGCCGTCGCCCAGACCCTCGGTGCGCTGCCGCCGCGCGAGCCGAAGCTCGCGCTCGCGGAACTGCGCCAGGTGGCGTTCCCGACGACGCCGTTCACGAAGAGCTACACGATTGCCTCGCAAATTCCGAAAGGCATCGTCGCGCTCTACTGGCCGACGACCGATGGCCTCGAGGCGAAGCGCGCCCGCCGGCTCTCGCTGCTGGCGAGCATTTACGGCGACCGCCTGCGCGTGAAGCTCCGCGAGGAGATGGGCGGCACCTACAGCCCGCGCGCACAAAGCAACGCGAGCGACACTTTCCCGGGCTACGGCTACCTCATGACGGCGATCGACATTGATCCCGCGGCGGCGGACAAGATCGCGGAGGCGGCAATTGCCCTCGCCGACGATTTGGCGAAGAACGGCGTGACGGAGGAGGAACTCAACCGCGCTCGGCTGCCGGCGCTCACCGCGGCGAAGGATTCCTCGCGCAGCAACGCCTACTGGCTCGGCAACGTGCTCGCCCGGGCCCAGGAAAAGCCCGAGGTGCTCGGCTGGGCGCACACGCGGATCGCCGATCTCGAGGCCATCACCGCCGCGGAGCTCAGCGCGCTGGCCAAGAGCTACCTCGGCCGCGACCGCGTGTCACGCGCGACCGTGGTGCCCGGCAAGTGAGCCGACCTCCGCCCGTTTCTTCCCCATGAAATCCATCTTTCTCCTCCGCGCGGCGCTCGTGGTTGCCGCCGCCGTTACTGTGCCGCTCCGGCTGAGCGCGGCCGATGCGGCCGCGACTCCGGTGCTCTCCGCGGCTGATGCCGACTGGAAGGCGTTTCAGGACGCGGTAGCGACGAAGCCGCCGGAAAACTTCGCCGCGCTCTCGACCCTCGAACGATTGCAGTTGGTGGAGCAGATGTATGCCAACATCCAGTCTCGGGGGGTGGCGTTTTTTGAAACGTATCCCGCGGATCCGCGCCGCTGGAGCGCGGTGATGCGGTTGAGCCCGACTCAACCGCGCTTCGTGAAGAAGTGGGAGACCGACGAGCGCGGTGCCCCCGTGCCCGTCATCGACGAGGCCGTGGCTGCCGCTTGGAAGACCAAGTGTGAGAAGCTAAAGGCCGACATGACCAGGGCCACGGATCTGCCGCCCGAAGTGCGCGAGCAACTCCTCCTGCAGGACGCCTTGACCCCGTTCAACGCCGCGACCGCCGCGCTGCGCAACGGCCAGAAGCTCGATCTCGCCTATCTCCGCGCAAAGGTCGTAAGTTTCGCGGCGAAGCATCCCGCTGCCGCCTCCGGCGCCGCGCTCGTCTACACCTACATGAATCTGGTGGCGAAGGCCGAGCCGGATCGCGCTAACGATGAGTGGGCGTTCTTCACCAGCAGCCCCAACCAAGCGATCGCCGACATGGCGGCCAGCAAGTCCGGCGCCGCGGCGCTGCTCAAGCGACCGCTCGAGATTGCCTTCACCGCGGTCGATGGTCGCGCCGTGGACCTAAAGACCCTGCGCGGCAAGGTCGTGCTGGTCGACTTCTGGGCCACGTGGTGCGGCCCGTGCATCGCCGAGCTGCCGAACGTGAAACAGGTCTACGCTGCCTATCACGCCAAGGGTTTCGAGGTCGTCGGCATCAGCTTGGAAAATGGCGGACTGCCGCCGAAAGACACCCCGCAGCAGACGGCGGAACGACTGGCCAAGGCGAAAAAAATTCTCACCGACTTCACCGCCAAGAACGAGATGCCGTGGCCGCAGCATTTTGACGGCAGGTATTGGAAGAACGAGATTTCCACGAAATACGGCATCGCCTCCATCCCTGCGATGTTCCTGCTCGATCAAGACGGCAAGGTCGTCTCGACCAATGCGCGCGGTGCCATGTTGGAGCAAGAAGTGAAGCGACTGCTGAAGTTGTAGGCGGGGGCCAGCGACGGGCGGGGGGTTGCCTCGAGATTTTCAAAGCGCGACAGGACTATAAGTCCGCCGGTCGACGGTCAATGCGGCCGTTGGAACGGGGTTGGACGGGGACCGGCGCTTCACTGACGAACTTGGTCGTCGGCACGAGGTTCCGACCGGACGTAGTTTGGAGCTGGCCGTCTTTGCTGGTGACATCTTCCACGCGATAGAGCGTGCCGTCGGGTTTGCGGAGGAAGGACGCCATTTCTGTCTCGTTGAAGGGCCGGCTGCCGCGCCGGCCGAAGACGACGGTCTGGTTGCCGCTCTCGTCCACCACGCGGTCGCGGTCGAGCCCGCGACTGACGGCGACGGCTGCGCCGCGCGTCGGATAGGTGGCGATGAGTTTCGGCGCGGGTGGCGGACTGAAGCCCATGTAACCCGGGACGTTTTCGGGCGAGATGAGCTGAAGCGCGCGCAGGCCGTTTTTGCCGTCGGCCACGAGTGCGAACATGGAGGCGTTGATCGAGCCGATCTGGATGGCGCGGGTGTCGTTGAGCACGCCGCCGGCGTTGAATTTCTCGCGGAGTTTCGGCGCGGCGGGATTCTGGATGTCGACGATTGCGAGGCCCTCGGCGCCCGCCGCCACGTAGAGGTAGGTCCGCGCGGCGTAGAGCCCCTGCGCGTTGGCGAGCGGAATCGTGGCGGCGGGCAGGACGCGCGGGGCGTCGGGCGCGGAGAGATCGATGACCTTCACCCCGTCGTCGTCGGTGACGAACGCAGAGAGGAACTGCAGCGCGAGCTTGCGCGGATGCCTGAGTTCCCCGGCGGGAGTGCGACCGGCGATCTTCGGGTGTGCCGGGTCCGTAACGTCAACGACCACGAGTCCGGCGTCGCACGTGAGATAGAGACGATGCCCGGCGAGGGAGGAATGCGTGGCGCCCGTCAGGAGACCGTCGGGGTTGAAGCGGACGACGTCCTTCTCGGTGAAAAAATTATTGGCGGGGTCACCGTCGACGAGTGTGCCGACCATGACGTTGACGAGGCCTTCCTCGCGATCAGTGACGTAAACATAGGCGTAGGTCGCCGCGATCGGCTGTTCCTCGTTTTCGGGGAGTCGCTGCCGGAGCGGGTCGATGCCGAGCGTGCTCGGGAGCGTAACGCTGGTTGCATGCTGCGTTTTTACCCGGAGACGCTGGCCGAGTGGCGAGAACGGGGCCGAGTTGATGCGCTCGGAGAAACCCTTGTGGTCGATGTTGGCGACGTCGAAGACCCTGAAGCCACCGGGGCCGTTGGCGGTGTAGAGGTATTCGCCGCGCAGCGTGAGATCGAGGATGTCGTCGCCCTCATGGTGATGGGCTTCCTTGAGGAGGCCGGCGTTTTTCTCCGCGTGATCGCGATAGTTATCGGGATAGGCGAGGCGCTGGAGATGGCTGCCGAGGGCGGCCTGAGGCTCGTCGCGCTCGGTCCAGACCACGGCGTCGAAGCCATTTTTGCCGGAGCCGACGTAGGCGTAGCGGCCGAAGAAATTCACGGTGCCGGTGCCGAAGCCGAGGAGCTGGGTCATCCACGCGTTGTTGTCGCTGGCGGCGGCGAGGTGGCAGTCGGTGCAGTTTTTCGTGGTGCCGACGGAACTGGTGGTGTGGGGGAAATGCGGGTTGAACGCCTGGCCGGAGTAGCCCTCGGCGGAGACGGTCTGCTGCTGCGAGTAGATCCACTCGCGGTTGGTGTTCTGCGAACCGACGATGACGGCGCTCGAGGAGCGCAGCACGGCGAGACGGTTGCCTTTGTAGGTGGCGTCGCGGCCGAGCATGAAGACATCGTCGCGCACGACCTGCGGGTTGTAGCCGGTGTAGTTGCGCGTCGTGGTGCCCTCGAATTTGTTGGCCGCGACCTTTTTATTCGCAGTCATCGACAGATGGCAGCCGAAACAGCTCGTGGCCCAGGAGGTGTGACAGATCACGCACGAGATGTTCTGGTTGGCGTGAGCCAGTTGCGCCGTGAGAATCACCGGCGGCTTGCTGGCGTCGGTGGTGGTGGTGGTGGGCGGCGCGGTGTTTTCCGTCGGCAGCGCGCCCCAAGTGACACCATCGCGGCGAAGCGTTTTGGCGTAGGCGGACTTCGGGTTGTAGTGCGACGCCGCCGGGTCGGCGGTATCGAGCGTCTGCGGAACTTCCCACACGGTGTCGGGGCTCATCATGGAGCGCTGGAAAAGTTTCTTGCCGACCCAGTAAAAACGCGGCCCCCACGGCGTGGAGCCGGCGGCGAGATCGACGGGGCTGACCTTGCCTTGCGCGAAGGTGCCGCCGTTGCCGCTGGTGACGAGCGTGGGCCGCTGGGCGACCGTGCCGTGGCAGTCGATGCACTCGATCGCGGTGGCGGCGCGCGGCTCGGCGTAGAGGAGGCCGTTGCCGTGGACGTCGGTGTTGAAATGGCAATCGACGCACTGCATGCCGCGCGCGAGGTGGACATCCTTGAGGTGAACGGCCTTCGCGAATTTCTCCGGGTCTTGGTGGTCGATCGGCCGGTCGTCGAGCGTGAGCAGCGTGCCCTCGCGGTCCTTCTTGAAGACGGCGCGGAAAACCCAGCCGTGGCCGTGGTAGTCGGCGAACTGCGTCTGCTCCAGCTGCGGGTTGAGCTCGGCGACTTTTTCCAGGAAATCGGGATCGCCCCATTTGCCGCGGACGGCGGCGGCCTCGGGGTTGCGTTGCAGGCCGGCGGCGATCTCGTCCTCGGTGGGGTTCTTCTGTTTCCCGGGATACATGAACTTCCCGTCGCTCTCCTGATCCCACCACGTGTAGCCGAGGAACGGATTAACGAAGAGGTTCCCCTGGTGCATGTGGCAGTTCATGCACTGGCTCGACGGAATGCTGCGCGTAAACTGGTGCTTGATCGGGTGGCCCTTCTCTTTCTTCGAGATCATCGGGTCGGCGGAGAAGCTGAGGCCCTGGTGGCCAAACTTCGACCACCAGCCGGAATTGGTCGGCGAGCGGTCGTTGGCATAGACGACGTGGCACGCCGCGCAGCCGGAACTGCGGTAATCGCCGGGATGGTCGTTGGACCCCATGAAGCCAAGCAGCGGATCGTGGAGGCGGGTTTTTTGAAGATTGAGGATGACGGGATCGATGCGGTTCAGCGTGCCGAGTCCGCGCTCGGAGAGGCGGCGTTCGGGACGCCCGGGCGGCTCGGCGGGGTCGGGGTTGCCAATCTCGGTCTGCCGCGAACCGCCTTTTTCGAAAATGCGGAGGAGGTTCGAGGGCTGGCCGATTTCGAAGCGCGGCAACGGTTCGATCGACGGCAAAATTCCCTGGAGCCGCGTCATCTCCGCGGTGACCGGAATCGGGCTCTCCAGCCGCAGCGCCACACCGTCGAGACCGTAGGCCTGACCGTAGCGCGGATTCTTGAACGGCACCGCCCCGTTGTTGTAGAGCGCCGCGCCCCAGAGCATCGCGCCGTGATTCATGATGCTGTGGCCGACATTCGAAACGATGCCCGCATGACAGGGGCCGCAGGCCGGTGCGGCGACGCGCAGGTCGGAGGGGTTCACGAAGCGGATGAACTCGGGCGACTCGTGATTGAGGAGCACGGTGGAGTCGGAGGGATTCGCGGAGCTTTGCCAGAGGGCGGGATTGCGCGGGGCGACGTGGGCCTTCTGCATCGCGAGGCCGGGCGTGGGCGTGCCGCCGTGGCAATCGGTGCAACCGAGCACCACGTTGGTCGAGGCGTGCATATCCTCGATCCCGTTGTGGCACTCGATACAGCCGGCGGATTTTCGGTGCGCCGCTTCGCGTGACTGGTCGATCCAGTTCGCGGGTTTCGGTGCGACCGGCGGCGGGGCGGCACGCGACACCGAGATGGGCGGGCCGAGCACGGCGTCGAACTGCGGCGGCAGCGCGGCCGGACCGGGCTGGCCCACCACGACCAGCGTGACCAGGCCGAGGCCCCAGGCGCAGGCCGCGACGAGGCTCCATCGGAAAAGGCGCGAGGGTTGCAAGGTGGGCTTCATCGTTGAAAATATTTCGGGCTCAGTAAGTCAGCGAAACCGCGAGGATCGCACTGTGCAGAAAGCGGTCCACCACGGCGGTCGCGCCGGGCGCCGTGAAGCCCGGCACCGCCGGCTGCGTGGTGCGAAAAATATCGCGGAAGCCGCGCGCCGGCAGCAACGCGCCGTAGCCCGCCGAGACGACGATGTTCTGCGTGAGCAGCGGGCGCCATTGCACGCCGACGCTCAGGTCGGTGCCGAACGCCTCGTCGGCCTGATTGGTGAGCAGCACGGCTTTGATCGGCGCGGCGGTGGCGAAGCGGAGGGCGTTGGCGTTGGCGAACGCGCGGAGGCGCGGCGTGAGGTCGGCCTCGACCCCGCAACCGAGGAGCAGCAGGCCGGGGTTGACGAAGTTTTGCTGGCCCTCGGTTTTGCTCGTGCGCAGATCGGGCAGCAGACTGAAGCGCTGCTTCAGGCCGAGCGCCGTGCCGCCGAGATTGAAGCCCTGGCGCGCGTAGTAGCTGAACGGGCCGCCCGTGAAATTCGTGTTGTCGAGGATCGAGGCGAAGCCGGTCGCACGGGTGTCCCCGGGATGGCGGTCGCCCGAGGCAGAGAGGAACGAGCCCTTGTAGCGCAGCCAGTCGTGGTCGTAGCTGAGCTCGACCGCGGCCATCTGCGCGAAGATGTCCACCGGCCGGCCGGCGATGCCGTTGAACCCGTCGCGCCCGAGTACGAGGTAGGCCGCGTGCGAAAGGTTCCAGCGGTCGAGGTGACCGTCGCCCGCCCAGCCGAGGTAATAGCTGTTCACGCCGTGCGGCAACACGGTGCCGATCGGCGCGGGGCGGACGATGCCGCCGTTGGTGTCGTAGTGGGTGTTCGCGCGGTCGAAGCTCGCGTGAAAACTGAGCTGCGCGGTGTAGCCGTGCTTCCAGAAATCCTGCCGGTAAACGTTTGCGATGACGACGACCTGGCCGCGGCGGTCGAAGGTGTTGAGTTCCGAGTTCGTGTCCTTTTCCCGCAGATCGAAGACCGCCGCGTTGTATTGCCAGCGGTTGCTGTCGTAGTTCCCGAAGAAGCGGGCGCCGAGATTCGTGTCGTTAAAAATGAGCCCGCGAAAATCGCTGTTAAACGTCTGGTGGCCGACCTTCACCGCGTAGAAATCGTAGTTGGCGGAGAGATCGCCGAGGTGCTTTTCGAAAAACAGCTCCTGCACCGCCAGGTAGTTCTTGGGGCGGACGGTGTGCCGCGAGCCGGAGTAATCGGCCGGCGCGGTGGTGAGGCCGCGGTTGAGCAGGCCGTCGATGTCACCCGGATTGAGGACTCCGCGGTTGTCGACGGTCACGCCGTGGCCGGCGCCGAGCTGGCCGCGCGGATCGGGCGAGATCAATCCGGCCTCGCGGAAACTCACGCGGTTGTAGTTGAAGATGAGTTTGACGCGCACGAGCCACTCGACCGGCTTGAAGACCGTCTCGCCCCTGAAGAGGTCGGCCTGAAACGCGGCGTTGCCGACCAGGATCTGCGAGCGGTTCTCGCCGTAAAAATCGAAACTGCCGGGCCGCGCCGCGCTCGCCCCGCTCGGCACGGTGAGCCGGCGATCCTCGGCCACGACATCGCTCGAGGCCGTCAGGTTGAGAAACAAATCCTGGCCATGGATCGGCAGGTCGCCCTTGAGGATGCTCTGGCGGTAGTGGTGCCAGAGGTCGGGCTTCACGCGGTAGTAGGGCAGCTCGTTGGTGTCGCCGGCGGTGTAGCGGCGCCACGGCTCGAAGCCGGTGCTGCGCCAGCGGTCGGGCACCGGCGTGGTGTTGGCGGGATAGCCCCGGCCGGCAGCGGTGAGCGGATATTCCTCCGGCGCGTGCCACGCGTTCGGGATGAAGCGATTCTCGCGCACACGGGCGCGCGGCAGCGCGAGCTCGGCGGGCAACGGATCGCCCTCGCGCCCCGTCTTCGCCGCCGCCGGCGCAAGCTCGAAGCGCGTGCGCTCGAGCGGCGAGCGCGGCAGCGCGCGGTCGGCGGGCACGGGCTGCTCTTCCGGACGCAGGAGCGGGGGAGTCTCCTGCGTTTTGAAAAACGGAACGTCGGCGACAGGCGCGGGCTTGAACGCGGCGCCGGGATCGGGATTGAACCGCGCGGGACTCTGCGCCGGCGTGGCGCTCTCGGGCTCGCGGCGCAGTTGGAGCCGCGGCTCGCCGGTCGGCGGGAGCGCCGGGATCGGCGCGCCGGGATCGGTGGGCGTGGCCGCGGGCGCGGACGGCGGCGGAGTCTTGGTTTCGTGCTGGGAGCCGCGGGGCTCATCGAGGGGTGTCCCGCGCTCGCCGGGCGCGGGCTCGGCGGCGAACGCCGCCACCGCGAACCAAAGTCCGGCTCCAACTACGCCGCCCCGCGCAATCATGGCCGCGCCCCCGCCGATTTCGCCAGGGGCAGCAGCGCCGGCGGCTGGTTGTGATACGTGTGGCAGACGGTGCAACCCGCCGCGGCGCCACCCTTCGGGCCGTGGCACTGGGTGCAACTCTGGATGCCCGGAATCAGAATGTCGGAAGTCCGCTCGCTCGTCCCGGCCGCGGTGTGGCACTCGGCGCAAGCCATCGTGCCGTGTTTGGCGTGACTGAACCTGGCGTGCAGCAGCCAGCGGTCCGGGATGCGCGGTGGCGTGACGACGGGCGCGGCATTTTCCCGCGGCGTCACCGTGTGGCAGTAGGCGCAGCCGGCGAACTTGGCCCGGGTGGCGGACGGCAGGCCGGCGATCCGGGGCGAGGGCCCGGTCGTGCCATCGCTGAAAAACACCGTGCGCTCCAAGTCCTCGCCCGTGCGGATCCGGTCACGGAGGTCGCGCATCTGGGCGGCGACGAAGTCGGCGAGCGCACGCGCGCCACTCAGGCCGAGGTTGCGTGCGGCGTGGTCGGCGTATTGCGTCGGAAGGCTTCGGAGGTAGGCGCGGGTCAGCGCGGCGTCGCCGTGCGGCAGCGTCATGCCGGGGTTGCGCTCGTCGAAGTTGAGCGCGTGACAGGCGCGGCAGTTCCGCTCGAAGGTCACCCGCTGCATGAACGCCCCGGAGACATCGGGCTGGTGGCAGTCGGCGCACGCGAGCGCCCGGCCGTTGACCAGCGGAATGCCGTTGGAGCCGAGGTGGAGCTGGTGGTTGAACTTGAGCGGATCGCTGTCGGTCTGGCCCGGGCGCACCGCCTGAAACTCAGGATGATCGCCGGCGAAACTTTTGATCGTCGCTGTGAAGCCTTCCGGCGGGCGCCGGCTGGCGAACGCCACCCCCCCCGGCGCGGGCCGGTCGGGGAGCAAAGCCGCGGGCAGCCCCAGCGCTTTGCGGGCGGACGCCTGCATCTCAGCGGCGTTGCCGTGACACGCCGCGCAGTTCCCGGCATCCACCCGGTCCAGCCCGGTCGGTCCCTGGTGATCGAGGTGGCAGGCCGAGCAGGCCATTTTATTCACGACCGACGGGTGGTGCATCGACTGGCGCCCGTGACACGCGAGGCACGAGCGATCCATCCGTGAAAAATCCCTGGGATGCTCGCCGACGAGCCGATCCAGCGTGAGCGAGGTCCGGGCCGCCCGCACCGCCGCCTGCGTGAGCCCGCCGAAGTCGTCCGTGGCCTCCACGTGGCACAGCACGCAGCCCTGGCCACCCCCTTGTTTCGCCGCGAGCATCTCAAACCGCGGCCCCGAGTGATGCTGCGAAAGCGGCGACGGGTTGAGGAAGGATTCGCGGAAGTTTTTGCCGAAGCCGATCAGCAGCACCGCCATCGACAGCGCGATCACGCTGCGGACCACGAGGCCGCGCTTCGCGCGAATGCTGCGGACCGGCTGGCATTTCGTGATGGACTTGCAGCAGGTGCCGTCCGGGTTGGGGCCGCTTTCGCAAGTGCCGCCCCACTCTTTCGGCCGCGTGCATTTCCATGTGCCCTTGGTTTCGCCCTCCTTCTTCAGGAGCAGCGGCTGGCACTCCGTGGTGGCGCGGCACTCGCCGCCCGGGCTCGGCCCGATGCGGCACGGGCAACCCTCGCACGCATGGCCGCAAACCCACGGCTGGTTCGGCCGCTCGTAGCGATTTTCGTCAAAATCCGGCGAAGGCACCCGACCGATACTCATCGAGCACCTCCCGAAAACGCATAGACAATCACGACGTGAGCGACGCTAAACACGAGCAACCCGTAAGTGAGCGGGATGTGGACGAAGAGCCAGCCCTTCATCACGATCTGCGCGGCGCGGTGAAAATCCAGCATATCTTTCTGCCGGACCAGCTCGCCCAGCGCCGCCGCCGTCTTTTTCTCGGCCGCGTTCATGAAACGATCGACCTCGGCGATCTGGCCGAGCAACTGGTTGAGCGGCCGGTGCGAGCCGACGAGGTGGGAGCTGAAATTGGCCGGGTGGCTGAAAAAATCCGCGAGGCGGGCCTCGTAGAAACCCGCGAGGGTGGCGGCCTGGGCGCCGGCGACGCCACCCAGCACCAGTTTTTCCGCCTGCAACCGCAGGTCGCGGCGAATGACGGGAATGCGCTCGAAGGGCACCTCGCCGCCGGCCGTGGTGAGCCGTTTCGGCACCGTGCGCGAAAGCCACCAGCCGAAGATCCCGCTCAGCGTCACTCCGGCGAACAGCAGCGCGAGCGTCGTCTCGAAGCCGCCTTGCGGCCGGTGCCACCGGAGGTGAAGCAGAAACACCAAGCCGGTGAACAGCCCGATGTAGAGATGCGCCTGCAACCACAGCCGTGAGCTGATGACGGGAATGAACGAGAACTTCTTCCGCAGGTTGTAGAGCGTCAGATAAATCATCAGGCCGAACAACCCCCAGCCGGTGAGGTAAACGAGATGCGGGCGCGTGGCGCTGAGCCGGGCGAACGCAACCAGCGTCAGGCCGCAGGCCACGGCGAGCGTTAGCATCAGCAAAATCCGGTGAAGGGTGCGGCGGTGGAGCGTCATCGGTGGAGCCACGCCGCGAGTTCGTCGAGGGTGTTCAGGTTGAGCCGCTGGAGAGCGTCGTGCGGGCAGGCGCGCTCGCAGGCCGGTCCGCCCATTTGATCGACGCAGAGATCGCACTTGGTGGCCTTGAGAATCGGCTTGGCATCGCTCGCGACGAGAATCTCGCCGGTGTCGTCGCGGGTCTCGACCATGCGGATGTTGCCATAGGGGCAGTTGTTCGCGCAGGCGGTGCAGCCGATGCAGGTGGCCGGGTTGACCACCACCTGGCCACCGAAAGAATCGCGGTGGATGGCGCCGGTCGGGCAGCCGATCATGCAGACCGGGTCGGTGCAATGCATGCAGGCCTGCGCCACCATGACGTTTTCATGGATCGGGCCGTGGCGGAGGAAGCGGGGATTGTTGTCGTGCGTGGCGGCGCAGGCGCGCACGCAGTCGTCGCAGCGCGTGCAACGATCAAGGTTGATCAGCATCGCCTCGGTGCCGTTGAAGAAACGGTTCTGGGTGAGAAACTCCATCATCTCCGGCCCGATCTGCGCACCGTCCGCGGCGCTGGCGGCCGGCGCCCGGGGTGGGTCCGCGCGGCGGGCAAACGGCGACCGGGTACCCTCGGCCTCCGCGATCGGCGCCGGCAGCTTGTTCGCCGGCAGCGAGGGCAGCACGAACTGCTCGATAATGGCCGCGGGAATCACGAGGATGTGGGTGTAGCCCATCACGCGCAGGGTGTATTGCAGGGTGACGGGCTGGCCGGGGTGGCTCCAGTTGTGCGCGATCTCGTCGAAGCCGTAAACCTGCCCGGCCCCGAGGTAGTTCAACGTGCGGTTGCCCGCGCCGTAGCGCTGCGTCACGCGCGCAAAGCCGGTGCGCACGATGATCACGCTGTTCGGGTAGTCTTCCTCGGCGGCGACGACCTGCTCCTTCGCCGCTGGCGCGCCGGACTTCGCCATGTCCTTGAACTTCCCGGACCACTCGTAGTCGCCGTAGGTTTCGAATTGGGTCGCGGCCGCGACTTTCTTCTTCGCGTCCTCCGAGAGATACTTCATCAGCGGGATTTCGGAAAGGGCGGTGGACAGCGCTCGCTCGCGGTAGATGCGGTCGATGTAGGCCCGCAGCTTCGGGTCGAATTTCATCAGGTCGCGCAAACCCTGCCAGCGGATCTCCAGCAGCTCGGTGCCTTCGTCGCGCGCAAATATCGTCGCCGTGCGCGGGATGCGGGAGAGCGCCGCGATCTCCCCGAAAAACGCGCCGGCCTCGAGGCTGGCCGTCCGGTGCTTGTTCAACACGGCCGGGATGTCCTGCAGGATGATGTGGATCTCGTCCTTCCCGCCCTTGCCCTTCGTCGTCACGACGCCCTTGCGCGCACTTTTGGGCAACACTTCGGGTTCGGCGGGATTGCTCCAGAGCTGGGCGATCGCGCGAAAAATCCCGCGGCGCTTCGACTCGCGGCGGCCCACGGCGGAAGGCGGCAGGGCCGGGGCGATGATCACCTGGCCGGCGCCGGTGAGCACCATGAACGCCGAGTTGCCGTAGTCACCCTCGCGCACGATGATCTCGCCCGCCTTGAAGCGGCGGATGCACGTGTCGTTCTTGAGGATTTCCCGGAGCGGGGCCGATCCGGGAAAACTCTCCGGATTCATCTCGTTGAACGGCGACACCGTCAGCAGCCGCGCCGCGTCGGCCTCGGTCATGTCGTCGCTGAAGGCGGCGTCCCAGCGACGGGGGCGGCCCAAGGAGGGAGCGATGGTGGTCATCAAGCGTCGATGATGAGATTACCCTTGGGCTTGCAAATGCAGGTGAGGCAGGAGCCCGCTTCCACGTCGGGGGGCGGACCCGCGTATTCCACGTCGCCGGACTTGATGGCGACAAGGCAGGAACCACAACTGCCGGCGCGGCAGCCGGCATCGATCTTCACGCCGTGTTCCTCGGCGAGCGCCAGGACCGAGTCGTGCGCGCCCGTCCACGTCGCGAGCTTTCCGCTCTTCGCAAACTTGATCTCGAACGTCGCGATCGGGCCGGCCGCGGCCTCGACCTTCGCCGGGGCTTTCTTTTTCACCGACGCCGGGCCGAACGCCTCGAAATGCACCCACGCGTCCGGCACGCCCCACGCCTCCAGGTCGGAGGTGATCGTTTCCATGAACGGTCCGGGGCCGCAGAGGAAATAATCGTAGTTGTTCGACGGCAGCAGTTGCTTGAACAGCTCCACCGACACGCGACCCTCGTGTTGGTAGTCGCGCCCGAGGACGTCCGTCGGCGCCGGCTTCGAGTAGCACACGTGCAGATGCACGTTCGGATTCTTCGTCGCGATCTCGGCCATATAGCTCTTGAACGTATGATCGGCACTGCTGCGCGCACCGAAGAAGAACCAGATTTCGCGCGTGTCGCCGGCCTCCGTCAGCGCATTGGCCATCGTGACCATCGGCGTGACGCCGATGCCGCCGGAGATCAGCACCACGGGGCGCGCCTTCTCCATGTCGAGGTAGAAATGACCCGAGGGCGCCTTGACGTCGAGAATGTCGCCCTCGTTGACCTGATCGCAGAAGAACGACGAGCCCTGCCCCGGCGGATGCTCCGTCTTCGGCGGCGGCAGGCAGCGCTTGATCGTCACCCGATAGTGCGTGCTGCGCCCGCAGTCGGAGAGCGAATAACAGCGCACGAGCGGTTTGCCCAAACCCGGCACCGCGAGCTGGAAGGTCAGATACTGGCCCGGCTTGAACGGCGGGAGCGGCTTGGCGTCGTGCGGTTTGAGGTGAAACGAAAACGTATCGGCCGCCTCGTTGATTTTCTTCTCCACCGTGAATTTGCGCAGACCGTTCCACGCCGACTTCGCCTGCTCCACGGTCTCGATGCGCCGCTCGGCGGCCCTGATGTCGAGCCGGAGACGCTCGCGACCCAGTTCACCGTTCACGCGCTCGTAATACAAACGTCGGGCGCTGCCCAGCACGAGCAGGCCGACCTGAATGGTCAGGGCACCGATAATGAACCAGCCGACGGTCAGCGCCGGCTGATCGAGCAACAGACGAAAGTTCTCTGCGAACATGGTAGAAGTGGAAGTTTGCCCGAGGCCAACTCACAGAAAGCTGGCCACCATCCGGGAACTCTGACAGGAATAGACATATTCTTGAGGGGAACTGCCTCCTCAACGCCATTCTAATTCCCACAATTTTAGTGCCGGGTAAAAATAAACTTCCTCGCCACGCCGCGCGCCTGCTGCTCGGCGCATTTCTCGCCTCGGCTGATTCCGTCTTTGCGCAGGACGTCGGCGCGCCGGCGGGACTGGTTTTCGGAACCACCGCGTGCTCCAGTTGCCACGGCAAGGCCGACGAGCGCAGCCGGCAATATATCGTCTGGTCGCAGCACGACGCGCATTCACGCGCCTACGCCACGCTCACCACCGCGCGCGCCGCACGCATGGCCGAGGCGCTCAAGATCGCAAGTCCCCTCGCCGACGCCCGCTGCACGTCCTGTCACGCGCCCGTCCAGACGGTCGCACCGGCGTTGCTCGCACCGACCGCGCGCATCGTGGAGGGGGTCGCGTGCGCCAGCTGCCACGGTGTCACCGGTGACTGGCTGCGCAGCCACACGCGGCCGGATTTTACCCACGAGGATCGCGTCGCCTCCGGCATGCGCGAGCTCCGCGATCCCTACCATCGCGCCAACGCCTGCGTGGCCTGCCACCAAATCACCGAGCCCGCGCTGGTCGCGGTCGGTCGCCACCCCGCCCTCCTTTTCGAACTCGACGGCCAGACCCGCAGCGCGCCGCGGCACTGGCGCGAGGCGGCGGGTTACGACGGCGCGCAGGCGTGGTACGTCGGGCAGGCCGTGGCGCTGCGCGAAATGAGCGCCGCGATGCAAGACGGCCGGATCGACGCCGCGCCCGAGACGCCGCGCTGGCAGGCGTTGCTCTGGCTCGTGCAACGCACCGGGCTCGACTACGATTCACCGCAGCTCGCGGGTCTGCCGCTCACGGCGACGCCCTCCACCCTCGCCACCGCCACCGCGTTCTCCGATCGGGTCGCGCAGCGCGCCGCAAAAACCTGGGCGCCCGCGCAGACGAAAGCGTTGCTCGCGAAACTCGCCGCGACCCACCCCGAATTTTCGGCCGCGGACGTTCCGCAACCCGCGCAAGCCTGTCGCGCCGACCGCCTCGTGCTGGCGCTCGACCGCTTGCTCGCCGCCCAGCCCGCCGCCGAGCGTCCCGCCGCCGCCTCCGCGCGCCTCGACGAACTTTTCCGTCTCGTGCAATCGCAGCAGGACTTCGTGCCGGTGAAATTCGCGCGCACCCTCGCCGCTTTCGCGCGCGACCTTGGCCCCTGAGCCGGAAATGACTCAGCGCGGCACCTGATAAACCTCGGCGAGGACTTCGCCAGCCGCGCCATCGCGCGCGCTCACGAGCACCGTGTAACTGCCCGGAGCGAGCGAAACCAGCAGCGCGGCATCGGCCGATCCGCCGTCGAGCGGAAAGGCGCCGGCCGCCGCCGCGACCGCGCCGATTTCGCCGGCGTTGGAGCCGAAATCCCACGGCGCACCTTCGGCCACGATTTGCCCGGCGCTGTTCACCAACTGGAACTGCGGTGCCGCCAGCGGCGAAGTCGCCCCGAAGTTCGCCAGCGCCGGGCCGATTCCGCGAATCAACACCGTGCGGTCGCCGCCGCTGGCGATGACGAAGCCGGCGATGAGCATGCGCTCCCGGCCCTCCACGCGCCCGCGAACCGAAACGTTTTTCAGCGCACCCGCCGGGCGCGGCGAGGACGCATCGTAGAGTTCCGCGAGGGCCGCGCCGGCCGCGCCGCCGCCCGAACCGAGGACCATCGAATACGCGCCCGGCCCCAGCGTGGTCAGCATCGCGCTGTCCGCCGATCCACGATCGAGCGCAAACGCGCCGAGCTTGTTCGCCGTCGCGACGATGGCGTCGGCCGCGGGTGAGCCCTCCCAGCCGTTGTTCGAGTCGATTAGGATTCCGCTGCTGGCAAACAAGCTGGCCGCCGTGGTCGCGAGCGCCCCGGCCACGGCATATTTTTTCAACGCCGGTCCGACTCCGCGCAACAGGAGCGCGAGCGGAACCGCCGGGGACTGGTCGGCCACAAAGCCCAGGATCAGCGGGGCGTCCGGCGCGGCCCAGCCCCGCACGGAAAGATTCACGACGTCGCCTGGCGGCAGCGCGCGGGCGGCGAGGTTTTCAAAGCCGGCCGGCAGCGCCGCCGCCGCGGGTCGCAACTCGGCGTCGCGCGGAAATTTCGCGTAGGGCAGTCGCACGTCGAGATAGGCGGTGCTGTCCCCGCGGATCGCCAGCGGGGGCTGAAAGCCCACCGTGCCCGCGGCCGCGATCAGATCGTCCTGGTCGATGCCGTCGCCCGAGACCGCGATCGCGCCGATCAGCACGCCGTTGCGGTAGAGCGGAAAGCCGCCGGGAAACAGCGTGATGCCGTTCGGTAGATTTGGATTCACCGCGCCCACGCCCGTCAGGATCGGCGCGGAGAACCGCTCCTGCAGTCCGTTGAACGGGCCGGGCGGTTGCTCGTCGAGGCCGGGCGGAAACATCGGCTGCGCAAGAAACGCGATCGTGCGCGCCGAATAGGCGCGGGAGTTGCTCGAGAAAAACACGGTCGTGCGCGCCTTCTGCACCGAGACATCCCACGAAAAAATCGTCGCGTCCGGGGTGCGAAACGTGCCGAGCACGAGCGGCGGCGAGCCCGCGCGATCCGGGTTGCTCACGACCGTGATGAACATCCGCGCCGCGCGCCCCGCCGGCAGCCGGATGCCGGCGCGCGTCACGAGCGAGCGCGCCGCGGCCGCCCCGATGATTCCCCGCACCTCCGCCGCCGTCAGGCGCGGCTGGCCGGCGATTGCGCCCGCCGCCGGATCGCCGCGGATCGGCGCGCGCACCTCACCCGGCACGCCGCCCAGCACGTCCGTCGGCCAGGCGACGGCCGGTGGCGGCGCGCCGGCGGCGACGATCACGCCCGCCGGTTTTTCCGCCGGCCGGGCCTCGCCCTCGACGTAGGGCACGCGGATGCCGTCGATGAACACGTGCGATCCGAAAATCTCCGCCGCCGGCGCGAAACCGATCTGCCCCGCCAGCGCCACCGCCTCGTCGATATCGGTGCCCGTGATGCTCGCATCCTCGAGTTCGGTGCCGTCGCCCGTGACGCCGAGACCGGCGACCAGCGCGCCGTTCTTGAATAGCGGCACGCCGCCCGGCGAACCGTAGAGCCGCGTGCCCGGGATGCGGCTGCCATCGAGTTCGCGAAAATAGTTCACATCCGAGAACGCCATGTTGGAAAAACCCACGCCGACGAGCGGGCCGGGCGGACGATGGAGCACGCGCGGCGGAAAATGCGGCTGGATGATGAAGCCCGCGGTGCGCGATGAAAACGCGTGCTCGTTGCTGCTGAGAAACACCGCCGTGCCCGCCTTCGACACCGTGATCGCGCGCTCCGCCGCCGCGACCCCGAGACTGCCGTCCGCCCGCCGCACGAGGAGCGCCCGGCCGTCGCGATCGACGATGGCGATCACCGACTGCGGTGAAATTTCCTGTGCCCGGGCCGCCGCCTGCGCGAAGATGCGCGTGAGATCGTCGGCCGAAAGCGACTCCGCCGCCGCCATCCGCACCCCCGCCAGCGCAGCCACGCAAAGGAAGGCGACCCAAGCCGCCACGCGCGACGAGCGTTGATCCAGTCCACTCCTCCTAAGAAACCGGATTTCATGGGGTCGCATCAGGGAGGAGTGGAGTCGAAAAGGGAGGTGGGCGGGCTTTGTCGTATGACGGAACGTTCTGTGGAGACGGCTGAAGAGTGTTTTCGTCGACGAGGGTTGTCGGAACTGCGCGGAATACGTTCTGATCGCTGCGTCGGAGTCGCGAGGTGCTGGGATTTCCGCTTGGTGCCGCACCAGCGGAGACAGTCCTCCGGCCGTCTCGCCGTCAACCGGCAAGTTCAAGGATTCAGTCGGTAGCGTCAGGTTGAGCGCCGCCGGACGGGGTCATGTGCCGCCCGTGCGTCGCCGAGCTGCCCAACATCAAGAAAGTTTACGCGGACTACCACGCCAACGGCTTTGAAGTCATCGGCATTTCGCTGGAGAACGGCGCGCTCTCGCCGACCGACACCGCGGAGCAAACGGCCGCCAAGCTGGCGAAGGGGAAAAAAGTGCTGACGGATTTCACCGCGAAGAACGACCTGCATTGGCCGCAGTATTTCGACGGCAAGGATTGGAAGAACGACCTCTCGACGCGCTTCTCGATCAATTCCATTCCCGCGATGTTCCTGCTCGATCAAGACGGCAAGGTCGTCTCGACCAATGCGCGCGGTGAAATGTTGGAGAAAGAAGTGAAGCGCCTGCTGAAACTCTAGCGGTGTAACGAGTGACATGTGACCTGTGACGAGTTGTCGGAACGAGGGAGGGCCGGGCGCTCCGCCCGCGGCGATGCCGAAAAGTTGAGCGTTGGGTGACGGGCGACGCCGCCGAGATGGAGCCGGGCGCTCCCCCAGGCACGATGGCATCTATCAAATGACATCGTGCTCCGGGTGGTCGCCGATGCTTGCTCGCCTCTGGCGAGTCACCATCGGTGCTTGGGTTGGCCCACCCGTGGCCGCCGAGCAGCGCCGTCGGGGACACCGGCGCCCACCGATAGACGTTCGCCTATTAAACTGACGGTCGGGATCTGAGTAGCGCGAGGCTTCAGCCCGCGTTCGGCGTCCCGGCACGCGGGCTGAAGCCTCGCGCTACCCCAAGCCACCTTTGTCCGCTTGATGCACAAGGCTCAATAAACGCGGGTGACTGACCAGGGGAGCGACCAGGGCTCGCTCCCTCGGCAGGGCCGGAGAACAGGCGTGCAATTTTCAGCGCGCCGTCTTTTTGTCCGGGGCACGATGAAAACCCCGTCCCGAAATATTCTTGCCGCGCTGCTGTGCCTTTCCGGCGCGGCGCTTCAGGCCCAAACCACGCCGGCGGCTCCGGCCCCGAAACCGACTCCGGCCCCCGCGAGCGCCCTCTCCCCGGAGGAACTGGCCGCGAGAAAGAAGAAGGCCGCGGAGATGCGGGCGGCGCGGATGACGGAATTCGCCACCCTGAAATTCACCGCGGCCGACGGCCGCGAGGTCGATCTCACCAAGCTGCGCGGCAAGGTGGTGCTCGTGGACTTCTGGGCGACGTGGTGCGGCCCGTGCATCGCGGAAATGCCGAACGTCCTCGCAAACTACCAAAAGTATCATGACCAAGGCTTCGAGGTGATCGGCGTCACGCTGGAGGATGCCAAGGTCAAGCCGACCGACACCGCCGAGGAGGCCGCGGCCAAGCACGCGGCGGCGAAAAAGAAGATGCTCGATTTTGCCGCGGCCAAAGGACTGCCCTGGCCGCATTATTACGACGGCCTCCATGCGAAGACCGCGCTGGCGGTGCAGTTCGGCGTCAACCTCATCCCGGCGACGTTCCTGATCGATCGGGACGGCAAGTTCGTCACGAGCGCGGCCCGCGGCCCAAAGCTGGAGGAAGAGTTAAAGCGGTTGCTGAAACTTTGAGCGATTTTTCCGTGGTGGACGTCGTGCGCGTTGACCCCGGTGCCTTCGGCTGTTCGGCTCCGGGCACCGTCGGCTCACCCTCCATGATTTATCGACGCCTTGCCTTGCCTCGTTTCGCCCGCCCCGGCGGTTTGTTGGTCGTGGTCCTCGCGACCTTGGTCGCCTGTTCTGCGCCCACCCGGTTGCCCGACCCAGCAGCTGCGCCGCTGGCCGCGCGCCCGCCGCGAGTCACCGCGCCCGCGGTGGCCGCGACTCCCGGCGACGCCTTCGTCATCATCTCCGGCGGGGGCACGCCGCTTTCGAATAACTACTCGCAATTCCTCCAGGCCCGCGGGCTCAACGATGCGTTGCGCGCCCGCTATCCCACGGAGGCGGTCTGGACGTTTTTTGGCGCCGGCAACCACACCGGCACACCGCCCGCGTTCGCCGATGCGCGCCGCCAGCTCAAGCAGGACGGACTCATCGTCGAGTCGTGGCTTCCCGGCGTGCTCGCGCACAACCGGCCCGCTACGCGTGCGGAAATTCTCGGCGCATTGAAAGCCGAAATTCTCCCACGCGTCGCGGCCGGCGGCACGCTCTACCTCTTCGTCGGCGATCACGGTGAACTCACCCGGGCCGAGCCGCGCGAGAGTGCGATCACCCTCTGGCAGATGGAAAAAAACGGCGAGGGGGCCAATGGGTGGCGCTCGAATCCGGCCGGCGTGCTCAGCGTTTCGGAGCTCCGCACCGCCTTCGAATCCGGTCTCGGCGCCGGCCGCGTGGTGTTTTGTTTCACGTGCTGCCATGCCGGTGGTTTTCAGTATCTGGACCAGCCGCGCGTCGCGGCACCCAATCCTGCGTGGTTCGCCGGCACCGTGCCGGTCGAGTGCGCCGCGTGGAGCCCACGGGCGGCGCCGGTGCGGATCGCCGGCTTTACTGCGACGACGGAGGATTCGCTGGCCGCCGGTTGCGCCCCCGATCCCGATCCGGAAAAATGGGCCGGCTACGAGCGCTTCATCCCCGAGGCGCTGCTCGGCATCGATTTGATGACTGGAGCCCGCACGGGCCCCGGTCTTCCGAGTTTCGCCGAAGCGCACATCGCCGCCACCCTGGTCGATCGCACCATCGACAAGCCGCATAGCACGGCGGAGGCGTTTCTCGAGCGCTACGCCACTCTGATCGAGACGATGCTCGCCAAGCACCAGGCGCTTACACCCGCCGTCCGCGCGCAGGTCGAGCACTACGCGCGTGTCGTGGGCGGCGAGAATCCCGGCGCCACCGACGCCGCCTTCGTGGCCCAACAAAAACTCTACGCCCGTTTCACCGCCGCGCTCGCGGAGCAGAATCCCACGAGCTCGAAACTGCTCCTGGCTGGCACGCGCGCCGAACTCGAAACTGCCATCGGCCCTGTGGCGGGCAACGCCGGTCGCGGGGGACGGGGCGGGCGCGGTGGCGCCTCGGCGGAGACGCGCAAACTCTGGACCGACACCATCCGCCCCGCGTGGAAAAGCGCGCTCACGGCGAACCAGGTCGCGGCCGTTTCCGCGCCGGCCCGCGAGTTTGAACTGTATCTCATCGAGCTGGAGGAAAAAAATCCGCGCCGCGACCTCATCCCTGGCAATCGCGACGCCGTGCGCAACGAGGTCTTCTGGCGCTCCGGCTCCGCGATCCCGGCCCTGGTCGATCCGGCGAAAGTCGCGGCAGTCACCCGCTGGGACGCCGATCGCCGCCGCGTCGTCCTCGACTGGGCCCGCGCCTCGACCGACGCCGCGGTGCGCGCCGCCGCTGAAAAATGGGGCGGCCCCGCGCGGCCCGCGGTGCGACCGGCGGCGGCGAATGCGGTTTCCGGCCCGCCACGCGCCGCGCGCAAGGAGGCGCTGCAACGCGCACTCTTCTACCGTCGCGTGCTCGGCGCGTGGGATTTCCTGCTCGCGCTGGACGAGCGCCCGGCGCTCGCGCAGCTGTCGGCGTTGCTCGAGCTCGAGCGCACGCCGCTGCCCTTGGCGAGGATGTAACCAGGGTGCTTTCGGGCGTCGAAGGGCAGAAAAATTCCTTTAGTTGGTTTTCGGTATTCAGGTGTTTAAGTAGTAAGCGCCGTCGTGTGACGGCTCCATCCTAGCAACGTGTCATCGCAAAACTCAGATTCCACCCGCTGGTTCGCCGAGGAGGTGTTGCCGCACGAACCGGCGCTGCGCGCGTGGTTGCGGGCGCGTTTCCCGGTGGTGACGGACGCGGACGATCTCGTGCAGGAGGCCTATGCGCGGCTCATGCAGGCGCACGCGACGGGGCCGATCGCTTGCCCGCGGGCCTTTCTGTTTGTG